>NZ_CP021416.1:958845-1278460 GCF_002162315.1 Sulfurospirillum diekertiae
AGTGTTCCTCTCCAAAGATTTCTTTGTTGTAGGGGTTGCCCTTACCATTTTCTTCTATCTTGTCTGTTTCCATTTTGACTTTGCCATGGATCCTATTAACTTTGAGCCAGCTAACAATATGAAAACACCTCCGCACATCTACCCTGAGTGGTACTTCTTGTGGAGTTATGAAGTGCTTCGTGGTTTCTTCTTTGATATTGCAGGTGTTCCTGCGATGAAAATTGGTTTAGCAGCGTTTGGTTTTGCGAACGTAATCTTTATGCTTCTTCCATTCCTTGATAGAAATCCTATGCATACTGCACCAGCGCATAAACGTCCTGCGTTTTTCATCTGGTTCTGGTTACTCTTGATTGACATGATCGTTCTTACCGTTTATGGCAAACTACCACCAACAGGAAACAATGCATGGGTTGGCTTTGGTGCAACTATTGTCTTTCTTGCCTTGTTTATTCTGCTTCCAATTATCACGAAAATGGAAGCGAACTGTAAATGTAATAATGGAGGTTGCAAATGAGAGAGTTAAAAATATTAGCCGTTGTAATCTTCTTTACAGCCGTTGTGTATTGGGGCGTAGAACCTTTTGCTCATTCCCAAATGCACCCTCATGTTGCTCCTGCAGATTTTGCGTTTAAAGATCTCGGTGCCTCTGATAAAAAAGGTGATGCCACCAAAGGTGCTGAAACCTTTTTAAGTGCTGGATGTACGGGGTGTCATGGTATTGCTTCTCAAGGAATGCCAGCTCCCATGGATAATGCAAGTGCTTCTGCAACGTTTGGTGTTGTTCCTCCAGATCTTAGCACAGCAGGTGCTTTATACGATAAAAACTTCCTTGTGGCACTGATTAAAAACCCAACGAAGGCACTTAACGTTGAACATAAGTTTAATGAGACACGTCCTCATCCAATGATCCAATTCTTTGGTTTGGGTGGAGACTTAGATCAAGAAGTCGCAGATATTGTTGCGTATCTTCAAAGTATTGCGCCTGTCGCTCCAATGGATGATAAAAAAGTCTTTGCTGATGCATGCCAACGATGCCATGATATGAAGTATGACAAAATCATGAGTACTACGGATAAAGATGCTTTAAAAGCGTATATGGGAACCATTCCTCCTGATCTTTCAATGATGATTCGCTCTAAAGGTGCTGAGTATCTTACAACATTCATTAACAACCCACAAAAACAACTAGCAGGTACGTCTATGCCTCGCGTTGGGTTGAGTGAAAAAGCTCAAAACCAAGTGATCACGTATATGGAAAAAGTGGGCGACAGCAAAAAAGCTGAAAGAGACGATCTTGGGTATAAACTCATTGGTTATATGGCGCTCTTTACACTACTCGCTTATCTTTGGAAAGTCAAAATCTGGAGAGAAGTTCACTAGAACTTTTAGTACATCTAACGCCACCTTTCCGGGTATCTATTAAGGTGGCGTTTTTACTTGTTTAAGGAATGCTTTCATGTCTACTAAAGCTAGTCCATACTTTTTAAATCTTAAAAGCGTATTCTGCGATAATATGAATCAATATGCCTTTATAAAACACTATACCACGAATGAAGTGCTTTATCAACAAGGTGATGTGCCCTTTAACCTTTATATCTTTATTTCTGGACAGTTGAAAATATTGAACAAAACACAACAAATGATGCACTGTTCTGTTGGTGAATTTATAGGGGCACATGCTAATTTTGCCAATATTTGTTATCCTGAAACTGTCAAATTTCTTTCAGCTGGGCAAATTTTAGTCATTCAATTTGATTATTTTAAAGAAAGAATAGTGCACTATCCAATACTTTTTGGAAAGATTATTGAAGGATTACTTCAAAAACAAAAAATTATAACCAATATCTCTGATCAACAATTTTCACATGTCTTAATTAATTCATACCCTGCTAAGAGTGGTCATCTTTGATGCTCTTATCCCTTCGTGAAAATTCTTCGTATAAGTGATTTTATGATCAAAAGTAGCGCAGAAAGAGATATGTATTTTTGAAGATTATAAGGTGATTTGTAAACTTGATATTACAAAATATATGAAGGTAATATGAAACCTTACTAAAGGGAGTGAATAATGGCTAGTTGCATACAACCCTCCAAGCCAAGGAAGAAAAGAGCAAGTGTTTTTGATGTCTATAAAGACCAAATCATTGAAATGTTAAGTTATAAAAGTAGTGTGCCTTTTATTGCAAAAGAAATTAATAGAGAAGGTAAAGTGAATGTGAGTTCTGCTGGACTCATGGCTTATATTAAGCGAGAAAATTTGATGCCAACTGGAATATAAAAAAAGATATATGGTTAAGTGATAGTCTTGTTTTATGATCCATTTATGCCTATATAGTCTAACTTAAAAACATTATTACAAAGAGGAAAGCTATGTATAATTTTCAATTGTTATTGCATAATTATGCTTTTAATGAGAATGACGTACGTATTCTAAAAGAGCTTTCTCCTTTAGCTCGTACTAACGTTGATGATTTTTTGATCCTCTTTTATAAACGTATTTTTACATTTGAGCATGCTTCTCATTTCTTATCGAATGACACCATTATCCAACGTCATCGTAGAAAAATTAGAGCATGGTTTTTGAGGTTGTTTAATGGCATTTACGATGAAGCTTACTTTGAGATGCTCCATCGAATCAGTCAAACACATGTACGTATTGCCTTACCAAACCATTATGTCAATGCAGCGTTGCATGTTGTACGCTCTTTTTTACGAGAAATGCTCATTTCGCATCAGCGTATTGATGCCTTAAAAAGTGTGGACAAATTGATTGATATGCATATTGATGCACTGAGTGGAATTTATAATGCTACCGAACAAACAGATATTCTCAAAACGATTAAAACTATCCATCAATCCCTTCATAAAGAGGGCAAAGGGGTTATTCCCTATGTTCAGCCAATTTTTAATACCCGTACTTTACAGTTAGATAAGTATGAATGTTTGATGCGAATTAAAGATGTGAACGAAATCATCTTGCCGTTTAAATTTATTGAAATAGCTCAGAAAACAGGTCTTTATTGCGACCTTAGTCGATTGATGATGAGTAAAGTATTGGACTTTTTTTCAGAGCGGGAAGAAGCATTTAATATTAACCTCAGTTTTGAAGATGTTAATGAATATATGACGAAAGATTTTTTAGAAAAGCGATTAAGTACATTTACTAGACCAAGCCGCATTACCTTTGAAATTTTAGAATCTCAATCCTTTGATAATACAAAAGCACTTGAAGAATTTATTGTGATGGTGAGATCGTATGGGTGTCAGATCGCAATTGATGATTTTGGAACAGGATTTTCCAATTTCGATCATATTTTATCTTTATCTCCCAATAGTTTAAAAATAGATGGTTCATTGATTAAAGATATTGACCATAATACGATGCACTATGATATTGTTGAAAACATTCACCACTTAGCGCATAAATTGGGCATTGCGACAGTCGCTGAATATGTCCATTCCAAAGCTGTTTTACAGAAAGTTCAAGCCATTGGTATAGATTACGCGCAAGGGTTTTATTTGGGGATACCACAAGAAATAGGAACCATTACATGTAAAACTTCTAATAGTAATTGAAAATTGATATGAAAGGTTATTGAATGTTAAAAACACTAAAATCAAAAACACTTTTTACATTGTTTATCTCCATTGGAGGAACATTTATTCTTTTGTTTTTTTTTATATCAAATGATTATGAAAAGCTTGCAAAAAGCCAGTTTAAGGCATCTTCAACGATGCTATCATCTTCTATCTTCCAAACAATTAAAGGAAGTATGAGCTCTGGAGATCCACAATTGATCGCTAGCACAATTCAAGAGGCTTCCACTATAGCTGGTGTGACGTAGCTTAAAGTCTATAAGAGTCCATCGGTTAAAGAGCTTTTTGCAAGCCCAAAGGATGAGCCGATTCCTCCAAAATTAGAGCCTCTTTTGGAACAACAAACAGAGATTTTTGAAGAATTTAACGAGAAAAATCAAGAGTATATTCGTATTGCACTGCCTTTAAAAGCGGAAATATCTTGTTTACGTTGCCATGTAAATGTCAAAGAAGGTGATGTATTGGGTGTGAGTGAGTTGATTATCTCAACACAAACATCCAAGGAAAATATTACCTATGCCAAAATGCGTATAGTTTTTTTTATGGCTTTAGCCGTAGCGCTTATTTTAGTAATCTTTTTACTATTTTTTAAAAAAGAGATTTTTGGTGTTATTGAAAAGCTTCGCATAATGGTTTATAACGTAGCCAAAGGTGATCGTGATTTGACAAGGCGCCTTGAAATAAAGCAGTATGATGAACTTGGCACGGTCTCCTCTCTTATTAATGAGTTCTTATCCAAAATCCAAGAGACACTACATGCTGTTAAAAAAAGCTCTTCTTTGAATTTAGAATCTGCAGAAGAACTCACCCAAATTGCTACATCACTTGTTGGAAAGATTGCCTCACAAATAGAAGCAATTGCGCATGTACATAGCTCTATTATGGCAATACGTACGGAAACCAGTGAGTCTTATGCTCTCTCGAAAACCAGCTCTTTGACCCTCCAAGAGGCGAGGGTGTCTTTAAATAAGTTATTTTTAGAGCTTGAGACCTCTGTTGGAAACATTCAAAAGGATAGTCAACATGAAAGAGAACTAGCCCTCAAAACCTCAAACCTTACCGCACATGCGAAACAGATCAAAATTGTTTTAGAAGCGATTGAAGATATTGCATCGCAAACAAATCTCTTATCTTTAAATGCCGCCATCGAAGCGGCTCGTGCAGGAGAGCATGGACATGGCTTTGCTGTGGTTGCGGATGAAGTGCGAAAGTTGGCTGAAAAAACTCAGACAAGCCTTGAAGAGATTAGCTCTGTGGTGCATGCAATAACTTCAGGAATTTTAGAGATTAGTAGTGAAATTCAAAAAAGTTCTGAAAATGCAATTACGATTTCATCCAATTCCCAAGCGTTGATTACTGAAGCTCGCAAGTCCGATGAAAAGCTCTCTTTTGCAGTTCAGAATGCAGAAAAAACTATGCATAAGAGTAGCCAAGCGATGCATCATATAGAAAGTTTGGTAGAAATAGCCCATACAATGGTAGATGTTGCTGAAGAGACCAAAGAAACTTCACTGATGTTTCAGTCTATTTCTCGTGAACAAGCTCAAAAAAGTGACCATCTAAAAATGACGCTCCAATCTTTTCGTACACAAAATGGTCACTAATATTATTGATTATATAATTTGCCCAATAGGTTTCAAGTATCAGATGAAGTGCAGAATCATGGAAAGATTTTTAAGTTGGAGATCGTATTTTAGTCTTGAATTGAATTGAATAGTGTCTAAAACTGCACTTCATTTGACAGTCAAAGTGTGATGATAAGATAAAAATTACTATGGATTAACCTTTTATATACATTAAATCAACACAATTTACATTTTATTGTAAATTAAATATTTTTTATGTTAATATAAGATTATGAAAACAAAAGAACAACTATTCAACTATATTAGAAACCATACACAATGGCATATTGAAGACAAAGAATTGCATATAGCAATACCTCTGTATATTAAGTCAGCCTATGAACTTTACAATACAAGTATTGATGGTTTTGGTGTTCTCTTCGCAAAAGTCAAAGAGAACAGTTTTGATGTACGAATGCATTATAATGCGGTAAAAAAACTAGAAACACTGTGTCCGTGCCGTGTGGTTTTAGTATTTGAAAAACTCAAGCCAACGGTACAAAAAAGCCTTATGTCAAAACAAGTACCTTTTATTGTTGTAGATAGTCAAATTTTTATGCCATTTGCATTTACGCAAGTTCAGACACCTTCTGTTTCACCCGCAAAGCAGTATCAAAAACTATCCCCCAATGCAGATCTTATTTTGATTGGCTATTTAGATGAACAGATTCAAAATGGCATGATGATCAAAGAGGTCGCTTGTTTGATTCAAACAGAGCTTAGAGCCACATCCATTGGATTAGATATCCTAGCGTCTTTGGGTTATCTTCATATTGAAAAAGAAGGTGTGAGTAAGAAGGTGTATTTTATATCACGCGCTGAAGTGTATGAAAAACTTGAAAAAGAAGCGGTATCTCCATTGAAGTATGTGGTATACAGCAAAGTGCTACCACATTTAGAAATTTTCTTTAGTGGATACTCTGCACTAGCACATTATTCATCTTTGATGGACGACTCTTTGAAGACGATTGCAGTTGCTCCTTTACCTAATAAGTCTACTCAATTAGACGAGATAGCGTGTGATAGGGATGATGCACAGTATATGATAGAAGTTTGGGATAGAAATCCAGCAATTTTTTCCAAAAATCAAGCGATACACCCGTTATATTTACTAAGATATTTTAGACACAATGAAGATGAACGCACCCAAGAAGCACTCAAAAATATCAAAGCCATATACAAAGGAAATTTATGAAGCAAACCGATTATGCAGGCTTAAGTCATTTAAGAGATTATCTCCAAGACTTTGAAGATGATTATGTTGTCATTGGAGGATTCGCTACTTTAATGCTTTTAGATCGTGAGCTCGAAGGGCATGGTAAAGCAACATTTGACATTGATTTAGTACTCCTGACCTCTAAAAATATTCATATCACGCAAAAGATCAAAGAATACATCAAAGAAGGTTTATACGAAATTCAAAAAGGTGCGCGAGACCAGTACATCTATTATCGTTTTATCAAGCCAAAAATTGAAGGATTTGCAAAGGAGATAGAGCTTTTTGCCTCTAATGAAAATGATTTAGAATTGGATGCAGATCAAAGAATAATTCCAATAGACCCAGAAGAAGGGCTGTATTCGCTTTCTGCCATCATGCTTGATCCTGAATATTTTGAGATGATAAAACAAAATGTTGAGAAAAGTACAATTGCTCCATGCACCAATACACAAGCAACGATTATGCTTAAGATGTCTGCATTTAGAGATTTAAAAGAGAGAGAAGATGATAAGTATAAAAAACATCGTCGTGATATCTTTAAACTTTCTCTATTGCTAACAGGTGAAGAAAAGATTTCACTGACAGGGAAGATGAAAGAAGATTTTAATGCGTTTATCGAACATGTAGAAACAAAAATCGATGCAAAAGCATTCAAATCTATCACAGATCCATTAATGATCGATAAAGTAGAGCTCTTAACAACACTGAAAAAAGTATATACAAACGACTAAAAAGGCATTAAATGAAACTCACCGATCATGTAAATCTTATATGCACACTTATCGAAGAAGCATTTGATAAACAATTGTTAAGTCTTGGCATTGGAGTGAATAAAGAACTAAAGCTAGATGAAATTTCTAAAGACTTACATGTTGTCAGACGAAGTAAAAAAATAGGCATATATTTTTTAAACTTCGTCCATCATTGAGAGAATGAACAAAATTAAATATCGCACAAGTTATTAATAATGGAAGCAAGATGGTCACCTAAAGTGTCACCAAAAATAAGCAAATTAGTGGGTATTGGCGTTATTTGTCAGTGCTAAAATCCCCATAAATACGATATTGTCAATTTTCGAGCTTTCCTCATAAGCCGGAGGTCGAGGGTTCGAGTCCCTCTCTTGACACCACTCCTAAAACTTCGAAAAATCCCTTAAAATAGAGCTTTATAGTATTTTATTTAACATCATTAATAGCGGTTTTCTTTTGCTCTATACTGTCATAATGACAAGTTTTTGACAAGATTTAGGCACAAAGTTAGACACATTGTGCCTAAATCTTTAAACTCTTATTACACTTCATTTATTTGTGTATATCTTTTTTCTTTCCACTTGTCTCATCCATAATTGCAATATAAAATGCAATAGTCTTTACAAGGGCAATTTTAGCGATAAGAAACAAGCCAAAAATCAAAAAACTCACCTTGAGTAATACCCAAATAGCGATAAGAGGTTTTTCTATGAAAAATCAATGTACTATATATAAACATAATAGTATAGGTTACTACGCAATTAGGGCAGAAAATGACATCGGGCTTTTTAAGTGGTATGTTTTTAAAATACATTCCTATTTCTACACTTAGTTTAATGAAGCTTTGACTGACAAAAAAGCCTTGCTCTTAGGTGAAGTGCAGAATTATGTAGAGGTATTTAAATTGAAGCTTGCATTCTAACTTTCAATTCAATTGTAAGGTGACTAAAACTGCACTTCGTTTGACAAATGGTGCTTCTTTGCAGCAAAGCACCCTAAAAGATGAATCGAATCATGCTCATTCATCCTTCTTTAATCCCTCCACCTGGATGAGCAGTGATTTTATGAGCTTACTTTTACTGCTTTTTCTTTTTGATATTGCATTCCGGTTGTTAGAAAAGGCTTTAGATGCTATTCGTCTAAGATTAAAAGCGAAGCGTCATCTTATAAACGATGAAGCAGTATTAAAAGAGCAAGCAGAAGAGGTAAGAAAGGATCACCAATGAATCAAACAAGTCACTATTCGCAGGCACTCATTGCGCTACTTGCCATGATACTGCTGTTAATGATTCCTCTGTACTTCTCCAACAAGAGCTTTACGCTTTCCATGCTCGTTAGAGTCTTTGGGTATGGCTTGGTCATGTTGATCTTTTTTGTGATGCTCTATGAAGCATTGATGCACTAAGGAGAAAAGATGAAGTATTCATATCCTTTATCATTACTCCTAGGAGCTTATCTGCTGTATCAGCCAGATAGTCAGAAAGAGCGTCTGCTCTTTCTTGTATTCCTGCTCCTCCTCAGTGCTGTTGGCTTTATGGTGGCGTATTGCGATGCGCCTGCTTTTAAGGCATGGCTTGATCGTGTTTTTTAAGGATAGCAGATGGATATTGTAGTCATACACACTAAGAGTCTTCGCATTATGCGACAGGAGTATCGTTTACCACTGCGAATGCTTTTTTTAAAGCATTACGTCTGTATGTTCAAAGGAATCGAGATGAAAGAGACAGATAAACACACGTTTTTTAAAAAGAATTCAAAATTAGATGAAAGCACCTTAAGTCCTAAAGCCAAAGCGCTTTTAGAGGAGCTCTCCGTTGAGCTTAAACTCCCCAAAGAGGTGGTTGCAGAACTTGCTCGTACTATGTACCGTCTTTACAAGGATAAAGTATGAAAAGACTCATAGTGACACTCAGCCTTGATGAAAAACGAGCAGTTACCCATCAAGCAAAAACCTTGGGTCTTAGCAGAAGCACCTTGATGCTAAAAGCCCTAACGCATTATCTCAAAAATCATGCTAGAACAAGAGCATTGCGTAAACAATCTATAAAAAGGAGAAAATCATGGAAATCGTAACATGGGAATCACTGTTCAAACTCACCTTAGCCACAGCTCTGGCTATTTGGGTCTATAGACTCAGTCAAGATACCAAAAGTGCCACAGAAAAAAGCTTTGAGGTGATGGAAGTGTGTGGGCAGAACTATCTTTGTGTGCATAAGGAAGAGAAGCAGTTAAGCACACGACTTCTTAGCTTACTGAATAAGGTCGAAGCAGGATCCTTGGGTGTGATGTTAAAAGAAAAGGAACCCATAATTGTTCTCTTTCCGGTAGAGGAGTTTTTAAGACTTAAGGCGATTGAAGAGCATTTAGAGGATAGGGAGATTGCAAGAATTATTGAGGAGCGTATTAAGAACAGAGATAAAGGAGATCCTCATCCTATGGTGGACTTTGAGAAGTTTAGGGAGAGGATCTATGGTGATGCAACAATCAAAGATATCTGAGGAAATATTTCTTTCCTTAGGTGTTATTTTAAAGATTCAATGAAAAAGGAGATGGTATGTTTGAAATACTCCCTTGCTTACCTATGGTTATTTCCATTATGGTGGCTTTTACACTCTATCTGTTTTTACTTAACCCTATCAATAGACGCTATGAAGCAGCGCTGAATCATCTGCTGGCAAAAGAGATTGCCAGGAAGCTTTATCAAGAGATGCATCCAGGTTTTAGTTATACAACGTATCATGAAGATGATGATAAACGCAAAGCTATTTTAAACAGTGCGGTTGAAGAGTTTAGGAAGTTGATGACAAAAGATGTTTGAAATTTACTGTTGATTAACAAAGAGTTTGATAACCATTTAATCTATTTGTCTATACTTTCATTACCAAGACAAAAACTTCCTTTTTGTGAATAATCTAACACTTTTTTATAACCAACGCTCGAATTGCCCGGTTCGAGCGTTTTTTTACTTTGAAAATCTCAATGAATACTTTATTTTACTCAGACTCTCACTCAATAGATATGGTATATAACCCAAAAATAGTTGATAAATAAATCATATTTAACTATAATATAACAGTTAAATAACGCTATTAAAAGGTTATATATGATTATTTCTGTTATCAATAAAAAAGGTGGTGTCGGTAAAACACCTATCTCATTTTCCCTAGCGAAAGATCTTGGTTATTACTTACAGTCTAATGATAATTCAGTGATTGAATCCATTTATCCTGATATGGCAAAAATATCATCAAGTCCAGAGATCATTGATAACTGCGTATATGATTTTGGAGGATTTGTTTCATCAGGTGTCCTTCCTATTCTAAAAGCAAGCTCCGCTATTTTAATTCCAACATCCAATGATTATAACTCAATCCTTCGTACTGTAGAAACCATTGAAGAGATTCAACCTTTAAATGAGAATCTTTTTATTCTTGTTACAAAGACAGAAAAAGAGAGTGATTTTGAGACAGTAAAAAATGCGATTAGTCAGCATTTTGATAATTTGGAGTTTTTTGAACTTCGACTTTCTAAAGCCTTTAAAAATACTATTGAAACAGGTCTTAGCTTAACAGAGCTTTATAACGAGACACCTCTTTCCAAATGTGCTTATAAAACAGTTTACCAACAATACAAATCTATTCTTGATCTCTTTAAAGGAGAATAGCATTATGGCAGAGAAAAAATCGATTGATTCAATTTTAGGAAAAGCAAAATCATCTGTCACATCAACTTTTGCAGAAAGTGAGCGTAAAAAAGGTGGACGACCTAAAAAGCCTGAGAGTGAACATGCCAAAGAAAATCGCTTCGCTACTTACTTTAGCCCAAGTGAACTAGCACTTGTAGAATCGGCTGCTAATAGCTATGGTATGACCGTTGGCAAGTTTATTAAAATGGCAGCACTTAGAATGGCAAAGATAGAAAAATAGTATTTTAGTAACGCTATTATACTGTTATAAAATTTTTATATATACTATAAATATTTTATAACTTTGAAGCAGTTTTCTAACAATTAAGTGACTAGCCCTGAATGTGTTATAATATAGCTAATCAATTTAAAGGAGGCAGGTATGAGTCGTGAAGATATTCTATCTTTTCTACAAACACATAAAGATGAACTTTATCAGAAATATTCTGTCACTAGAATTGGTTTGTTTGGTAGTTATGCAAAAGGCACAGCAACCAATGAGAGCGATGTGGATGTCATTGTTCAGCTTGATAAACCAAATCTTTTAACCCTCTCAGCGATTCGCCAAGAATTGCAAGAGAGCTTTAAAACACCTGTAGATGTCATTCGCCTTAGAGAGACAATGAACCCTTTTCTGAAACAGCAAATTACACAAGAAGCAATTTATGTCTAATATCTTAGTGTTAGAGACATTAAAACAAATTGCAAATGCAGCAGAGAGAATCTTACTACGCTTCTCGAAAGTTCCAAGTTTGGATTATTTTCTAAAAAATGATGAAGGACTTGAAAAACTAGATGCGTTTTGTATGCAGCTTATTGCCATTGGTGAGAGTTTAAAACATATTGATAAACTCACCAACAATTCACTTCTTAAAAATTATCCTGAGATTGATTGGAAGGCCGTCAAAGGGATGAGAGATATTATTACGCATCACTATTTTGATTTAGATGCAGAAGCAGTTTATGATGTTTGCCAAAATGATATCAAACCTCTTTTGGATGCCATTAATCGTATCCTCGAAGATGTAGAAAAATAGATTTATTTCAAGGCCAGCAGAAAATTATCTACTGACCACTTTTATCTGAACTGTGCTGAAGATGACATCAAATACCTCTCCGTTGTAGAGTTGAAAACTTTGTTCTCCCTCACAAGTTCTATTTTATCTTTTAAAAGTGCATCAATACCTTGCCCAGAACCTGGATTTTCAATACGCGAAAATGTATATCCATAAATTTTTTGAGAACTCTTTTGCAAATTTTAGCACAATAGTCTTCCCAAGCGTCGATGATGCTACATAAGAAAGTTATATACTATTTAATAAGAAAATTAGACGCATAAGTGTCTCGCCTATATTAAATAAAAAGGTTTACTAAAGAGTGGAGAAGACCCTCCAATGAGGGTCTTTGATTTAATTGTAGCTTCTGATGTAAAAGACTTTAGGTTTTGTGCCTTTTTCAGGGAGCAATACCGTTGGTTTATTTGCTTTCAATGTTGTTGCAATTTGACTTTTCTCATCATTGAGATCGCCAAATATACGTGCATCTGCTGGACAGGCTACGACACATGCAGGCGCAAGTCCTTGCGCGACTCTGTGGTTACAGAAGGTACACTTTTCAACCGCACCTTTACGCCTTACTGCTTCATAGCCACCAGCACCTCGTGCCGCATTAAAGTTAGGGAAGGGTGCTTTTGATTTATCGCTAAGCTCTTTTTTCGAGAACGTTCCACCTTTGACGATACTACTATCATCGGTTACATAATCCAAGAAAGCGTGCTCTTTATTGAAGAAGATAACACCATAAGGATCAGCCAACATACAGCTTTTACATCCGATGCAAAGGCTTGGATCATGCACCACAAATCCCTCTTCTGTTTTATGCATCGCCTGCGTTGGACAGACTCGCACACAGGGAGCATCTTCACAGTGGTTACAAAGAGTTGGCGTATGGGTATAAGTAACTTTTGGGAATACACCATACGTTTCGATTTTATGACTTGCCCAGTCAATACCATCTGGCGTATTGTTTTCACTTTTACATGCAAGATCACATGCACCGCATCCCACGCAACGATGTAGGTCAATAATCATTCCATATTTTTTTGCCATTGTTTATCCTTCACCTATATCTTTTCGATTTTTACACGAGTATGTCCACCATGTCGTGGGTTTGAGCCACTAAGGCGCTCCCAGTCATAACAATATAAATCGTTGTTATTACCACCACGAGGTTTTGATCCAAAGATTTCTGACCCTACGCGACCATATGCCCAGTGACCTTGTCCGTAACATTTAGCGACAGTTCCAGGACGGATACCTTCCCAGAGTTTGATCTCACTTTCAATGGTTCCAAACATGGAGATAACACGAACTTTATCGCCGTTTTTAAGTCCTAATTTTTTACCATCAAGCGGATTGAGTTTTGTGACATCTTTTTCATTTTCATCACCTGGATCAACACTTTTTGTACTGTAATACCAAGGAGTATTTTGACTTCTTCCTTCACGATTAAGGCGTGAACGGTGGTCGATAAAAATGAATGGATACGTTGTTTCATCCCCATAGCGTACCGCTGGTTCATAGTGTGGTACAAAGAATTGCTCACCTTTAACCGTATAATTTGCAGCTTCAATGGCTTCATCAAGCGTCATTTTATGCTTATCAGCATGGTTTTGCATTCCCGCTTTAAGCGTTTCACTGAAAAACTCAAATTTATGGGTTGCTGTATGGAAATGACCGATTTTTTCGCCAATTTTGTAGCGTTTTGTTTTCCAAATGCCTTTTTCAAGTAACTCAGCCCAGCTATTTATCGTATCACCTTTGCTATTACTGCTACCATCCCAACAAGGTTTAGTGAAGAATTTTGTTGCAAAAAAATCAAATTCCTCAGCGGTTTCAGGTGTTTTGCCAGTTTCTGGGTCTTTGAAATTCTCTTGATAATATTTCAGAGGTAAATCAAAACCTTTTTTTGCGAGTGCTTGAGCGAGCATAAATGGCACTTCTGTTTCATCTGTTTTGGCCTCCCCGTAAGGCTTGATAAGCGGTTGATGAACAGAGAGGTAGGCTGTCAAGTTTTGTTTATTTTTAGCAAATCCATAACGCTCAAGCATGTGCATCTTTGCTGGTAATACGATGTCTGCAAACATTGTCATCTCTGCAATATTGGTTGTAATATGGGCAAAGAATGGTAATTTTGACATTGCTTCTTCCCATTGTTTTGTTCCCATAGAAGAGAAGACCCAGTTGTTCCAATAACCAATTGCCATTTTGATGTCATACGGATCTTGATCAAGCATGGCTTGTGCAACCCTTGAGGTACACACAAATCCACCCGATTTCATGTGCTCAAGTGCAGGAAACCCTTTGGTTCCTCGCTGATCGATTTTTGGTTTTTTCAAACTGTCAGCAAAACGAGGATCAATGTAAGGCTTCACATCAGGTGTTTTAGCAGTTGGTGCTGAACCTTGTTGCAAGATACCGCCAACGGAATCAACGGAGCCTACAAGTCCATTAAGAGCATGGCATGCAAAGGAAGAGATGCCTCCTCTTATTTGCATAGAAGCGCCTGGACTTGTCCATGAAATGGCTCTATTGCCAGCTTCCGCAAATTCACGAGCTACTTCACGAATCTCTTTGGCGCTAATACCCGTAATTGGCTCCGCCCACTCAGGAGTACGATCTTTCAGCTCTAAATTCCACCATGCAACAACACCATTGGTATGAATTTCATTAAAGACTACAGGAATCTTTTTATC
This sequence comes from Sulfurospirillum diekertiae, assembly GCF_002162315.1. Classification (NCBI taxonomy): domain Bacteria; kingdom Pseudomonadati; phylum Campylobacterota; class Epsilonproteobacteria; order Campylobacterales; family Sulfurospirillaceae; genus Sulfurospirillum; species Sulfurospirillum diekertiae. The sequence continues at coordinate 973,475 of NZ_CP021416.1, forward strand.
TTCGACAATAATTTCTGTTGGAACTTCTTGTCCTACAACAAAATAGTTGACTTTATCGGCAAAATCACCTACAAAATCTCTGTTCCATTTGCCCTCAGAAAGAATAACATGTGCAATGGCAATAGCGAGTGCTCCATCGGTTCCTGGAATAATAGGTAACCAACGATGTGATTTAGCTCCCGTAGCGGATAGACGAGGATCAATCGTCGTGATTTTAGCTCTATCTTTAACATTTCCAAATTGGTTGATAAACCACGGTGTTTGACGATTTGATGCAACCATATCTGAACTCCAACCCAAAATATAACGAGTGTTTTGAAGATCAAAGTCAGCATACGCCGGATAGCCCTCAGATTGTTCGCGTCCAAACTCTTCGGCATCAGCACATAAAGCACTGTGTGAAATGTTATTTGGGCTACCAATGAGTTTTGGAAATGTTCCATACATGATTTCATTCATACCAGTGTAACGACCACGGGTTAAAAGGAATTTGTGTGTTTCGCCTGCATTAATAAGTTCCATAATTTTATCGGCGATGGTATTGATCGCTTCATCCCATGAAATAGGTACAAATTTAGGATCAATACCTCTTCCTTTTTTAGGATTGGTTCGTTTTAGTGGTGTTTTAACACGATCAGGATCGTACACTTGTTGCAATGCTAAATGTGGACGTGGACAAATGCGTCCACCACTTGGTGAGTTGGGATTGCCTCTGACTTTAATGACTTTGCCATCAACCACAAGTCCTTGAATGCTACACCAACTTGTACATCCTTGACAGGTTGAAGCTACCCATTTGCCTGCTTCACCCTCGTAACCCAGTTCACCTGTTTTTGCTTCGACTTCTTCTGGAAAAATAGATATGGTTGAAGCTACCGCTGCTGTTCCAGCTGTTGTTTTGAGAAAATCTCTTCTGTTAATACTCATCATTGACTCCTTATACTGCTTGACCGAGATAGACAACTAAGTTTTTGAGGAAAAAGCTTCCCGCAACTATGATTGCGAATGTTGGAATCGCTACTGCTTTGAGGGATAGTTTGTTTAGAATAACCAATGTAAAAATGGCTAAAGGTGCGATTAACCCCATTAAGATGCTTAGTGCCCAAAACTCCATGCTAAAGTTACTGATGAGAACATCATAGGCATGTTTTGAAGATGCGGTTGTTAACGCTAAGTTGTAAACCCATGCAAAAACAGCGGCTAACTCAAGGGTTAAAACCATGTTGATGATGAGGGGGAGTTTAAAGCGTGCCACAAGGTTTTCTAAGCTTCTCAGATTGAAAAGTACCATGAGCGATGCACCTGAAAGAATAGACGAAACAAAGAAAATCACAGGAATAGCGTTGTTCCAAGGTTCTTTTGCGATGCCAGAGAGCAAAAATCCATGATACAAACCAACGAGACCTGCAAGAACTGCACCAGCGTAAACGATTTTTGAGCTAAGTGATGAAACACCACTTGTCAATACTTTAAAGGCGATAAATAGCGCAACTGCTACAAACGCACTTTGTAAAAAGATACCGATTGACATAAATGAGGTTGGATTAACCGCATAGATCGTTTTAATAACGTTCAATGGACGTCCAAGTTCTGTAAGTAGTAGCAGTAATCCTGCTATCACCAAAAGCGGTGCAACAACAAATGATTTTTTGACGAAACCATCGTAAACTTTTGCATCCACATAGTAAAGTATAACCCCCACGAGGAAGGCACCTACACCTAAACCACCTAAAAACAGATCGAGCGAGACCCGTATATCCCACAACAAATGCATCATGGACTCCTTTAAAGTTTTTTGAACTTTTCTTCAAGTACAATGTGCTAACTGCAATTAATGTGCCAACTTTTAAAATCCCTAGAATAGGGACTTCAAGAGAAAAAAGGAGCTTTAAAGAGATGAAAAACGATCAAGTTTTGACCAGTGCCTTTCAAAAATTTACCATGCTTTTTTTACTACTATTGTTGCCTTTTTCACTCTATGCCAAAGAAAAAATTGTTTTAGGGTTAACAGGAACTGTCTTAAAAGATGATCTTAAAAATTTTATGGATTGGGAAAAATATTTGGAGAGTAAAAATAGTGATTTTGATATACAAATACGTTTTACCAAAACGTATGCGGAGATGAATACACTCATCAAAGAGAATAAAGTCGACGTTGCTTATATTTGTAACTCCAGTTATACAAAACTCGACAAAGATGGCACAGGTAAAATTTTAGCAATCCCCATTTTTGATGGAAGTGATCAGTATTACTCTTATATAATCGCCAAAAAAAGTAGCCGATTTACGTCCTTATCAGACTTCAAAGATGCTATTTTTGCCTTTACCGATCCTGAGAGTAATTCAGGAGCAACAGCTCCAAGCTACTATATGATAAACCATAACATGGATCCTAAAACATTTTTCAAATCTTACATCTATACGTATGAGCATGGCGAGTCGATTAAAGCTGTGATTGATGGTTTTGTGGATGGTGCAAGTGTAGATAGTATAGTTTATACCCGTTTTACACAAAAGTGTCCAGAGCAGATTGAGCAACTTAAAATTATTCAGGTCTTAGGACCTTATACCAATTCTCCTATTGTAGCGAGAAGTTCATTGCCTAAAAAGCAGTTTGATATGTTACAACATGCCTTTGCAACAATGCATTTAGACCCTTATGGAAAAAGCATTTTGGAAAAACTTTCCTTAGATCGCTTTGATCTCCCCTCTGGTCAAGATTTTTCCAACGTGGCCAAAATGCTTGAAGTCATTGAACAGAGACAATGAAAAAACTCATTGACTATCTTTTAGCACTCTCTGTTCAAGTTAAACTTGCCACACTCATTTTTTGGGTTGTTTTTGCCATCTCTTCGGTTTCTATTGTTATTAATATCGACATTCATAAAAACCATACCAATCAGATCATTGATGAGCTTATTAAGACCAACATTAACTCTAACAAAGCCTTTGTCAGCGAGTTTATCCTTACCCATAATCAATGGGAGCTTTACAAATTTCTCAAAACATTGAGTTCCAGCAGTATGATTGAAAGCTCAGGATTTATTGACACTCATAATGTCATTGTGGCGCATACCGATACGGAACATTATCGTCTTGGTGATACGTTTAAAGAGTTTGACACTTACAATGTTGTTCCTTTTGAACAAGATGGGGTGACTTTTGGCTCTTTTGTGCTTAAGGTCAAAAATCAAACGCTTTTTAGCATGTTACAAGATACCTTTTTAGCACAGTTTGTACTTCTTCTTATGGTGGCACTTCTTTCATTAGTGATTGCCAATATTTTTATGGGAAGGCTTTTAGGACGACTTCATCTACTCTCCAATAATGCACAAGCAATTATCGAAAAGCGTTGGGATGACATTACGATTTATCAAGGCAAAGAGAACGATGAAATCACACGTATTATTGAAAAAACAACGCAATTAATGCATGAGCTGCGAGACTCTATCGAAAAAGAGGAGAAGAACGCTCGCATTTCGCACTCACTTATTATCTTGGGAGAAATTGGTTCCTCTTTTGCGCATGAAGTTAAAAATCTACTACAGCCTTTAAAGTTGTTGCTTTCTCCTGCCCAACTGCCCGACAAAGAAGATATGCCCATCATTCATGGAGCATTAGCGCGCATCGATCATCAGGTTGTGGATTTTTTAGCCCTTGCCAAACCCGCTGACTTCAAGTACGAAAAACCTTTACATGTAAAGCCATTGGTTGAAGAGTCTATCGCATTATTGCGTTCTTCTTTGAATAAAAAACATTTAACGATTCAGAACATCGTTGAAGAGGATTTATACGTTAAAATGGGAGCGAATGCGATTGAAATTATTTTGATAAATTTACTCAATAACGCCATCGATGCAGCGTTTCAACTGAGTAGTATTGAGATTACATGGAAGAGGGCAGAGCAAGCAGGATTTTCCATCTTGTGTGTGAAAAACAGTGGTGAAACCATGGATGAAAAAACCAAAGCCAATCTGTTTAAACCCTTTTTTACCACAAAAAAAGAGGGTTCTGGCTTGGGGCTTTTTAGCATCTATAAAATTGTCTATCTCTCCAATGGTTATATCGAGTTTGAAAGTCAGAACAATCAGACAACATTTTGTTTATATTTCCCATGCGAAGAGGTTTTATGAAAATTGCCATTATTGATGACCAACAAGAGATTCGCTACTCAGTTGCTAAAATTTTACAGCGCAATCAGCATATACCGTTACAGTTTAATGGTGAAGAGTTTGAACTCTCTTTAATCATCGAAGAGCAAGGGGTTGAGCTTTTAATCGTCGATGTCATGCTTGGCGAAAATCTTACAGGCATTGATTTGATCAAGCAGTTTAAAAAAGTAGGACTTAACCTTCCCATTATCTTGATGACGGCGTATACGACACCTACGAATATGATCGAAGCGTCCAAAATTGGCATTAAAGACATTTTGCAAAAGCCCTTTGATGAAGCGCAACTTTTAGAGTTGGTGGGAAAATACATGCACACTTCAAGCAAAGAGAAGAGTGCTAAAAAACCGATCAAGCAAGGTGAAGAGGCGTTTGTAGGTTCTTATGAGACGATGAAAGAGATCTATAAAAAAATTGGCATCGCCGCCAATAATGATCTTGCTGTGCTCATTTACGGCGAAACAGGAACGGGAAAAGAGCTGATCGCCAATCTCATTCATACCAACTCTACGCATGGGGAGCACCCTTTTGTTGCGGTTAACTGTGCGTCTATTCCTAAAGAGCTTTTTGAAAGTCAGCTTTTCGGGCATGAAAAGGGCTCGTTTACCAGTGCCGATAAACAGCACATCGGGTATGCTGAGCAAACAGGTGAAGGAACGCTCTTTTTAGACGAGATTGGAGAGCTTGATATTGAGCTTCAAAGCAAACTATTGCGTTTTTTAGAGACAAAAAAGTTCAGGCGTGTAGGAGGCTCTAAAGAGCTTAATTTTGAAGGACGCATTATCAGTGCGACCAATGCCAATCTTAAAGCACAAAGTCAGCAAAAAAGTTTTCGTGAAGACCTTTACTTTCGCCTCTCTATGCTTACGATTACGATGCCAACACTGAAAGAGCGGATTCAAGATATTCCTATCTTGTGCGAACATTTTATCGCTAAAGCCAATCGTGATCTTAAAATGACCATAACGTCAATTTCCGAAGAGGCGTTGGTTAAACTTGCACGCCATCATTGGCGAGGCAATATTAGGGAGCTGCGCAATACGATTTACAGCGCGTGCTTAAACGCTAGCGATGCGATGATCAAAGCGGATGACATTAAAGAGTTTGAAGACGCATCGCCGTGTGAAAAGCAGACACTAGAGCAATTTTGTCGCGATTTTTTAGAAAAAGAAGGTGTTGAAAAAGCGCATGAACTGGAGCAAATGATGCAAAGATCTCTTTTACATGTAAGCTTTTCGCTTTGCCCCAACATCACACAGCTTTCTACCATACTCGATATTTCTCGCAATACACTCAAGAAACAGCTGAAGGAATTTAATCTTTACCAAGATGATAGTGATTAACATCGCATTAACATAGTCGCCTTATACTTTCACAAATGACATAAAAGGGGAAAGGATATGATCACAGCACATCATCTCAAAAAAGTCTATCAGACAGGCGAGATACGTCAAGAAGTTATCAAAGATTTGTCTTTAGAGATTAGCGAGGGAGAATTTATCTCTTTAGTTGGGCCTAGTGGAAGTGGAAAAAGCACTGTACTAAACATGCTTGGCTGTCTTGATACCCCAACCAATGGCGAGATTGTTATCAACAATACTTCCACCACGACCATGAATCGAACGCAAAGGGCTAACTTTAGAGGTGAAAACATTGGTTTTATTTTCCAAAGTTTCAATCTTATTCCAGTTTTGAGTGTGTATGAAAATGTTGAGTATCCTCTGATTATGATCCAAAACCTTCCCGAAGAGGAGCGAAAATCACGGGTACTTACGTTACTTGAGGAGGTTGGGATGTTGGATCATAAAGATAAAACCCCTGATAAAATCTCAGGCGGTCAGATGCAACGTGTTGCCATAGCAAGAGCACTCGTGACCAATCCTAAAATTGTCTTTGCAGATGAACCTACAGCGAATCTTGATACCAAAACAGCGCATATGATTATTGAGCTGATGAAAAAAATTCAAAGAGAGCATCAAACGACGTTTGTGTTTGCAACACATGATGAAAAAATAGTCTCCAATGTGGACAGACTTATCACCCTTGTCGATGGTGAAATTGTAGCAGATCAAAGGATGAACAAATGAACAATATCCTTAAAATATCCTATCGAAATCTCAAACGAAACTATCGAAGAACGCTTCTAACGGCTTCCCTTATTACGATAGGGGTCATTTTTGTGCTGATCTACACGGCGATGTCAGGGAGCTTTAAAAGTTATACGGTTGGGCAGATTACTGATTCTTTAATGGGGCATATTCAGATACACAAAAAAGGGTATGTGGCTTCTGTCGACAATCTTCCTTTGGATAAAAATCTTAATGCAAAAATGTTAGAGTTTATCGAATCGAAGCTAGAGTCCAATCCTTTTATAGAGAGTTACAGCTATCGCATCAAGTTTGGTGCAATGTTTTCTAACTTTACCAGTACGACCAACATCAGACTTAACGCGATTAATCCTAAAGATGAATTTCCAACGTTGCCACTCCTTGAAAGTCGAATTTCTGATATGAATGGTACTTTTAAATCAGGCGAAATCATTGTTCCTGAACTGCTTATCAAAGGGATGGATGTCAAAATAGGCGATACCATCGTCTTGGTTGCCAATAACAAAAATGGCTCCGTCAATGGCATTAACCTTAAAGTTGCAGGTATCGTGGGGCAAGTCATGGGACCTGGAGGACGTGATGGGTACATTCACATCGAAGATGCCAAAAAGGCACTGCGAATGAACAATGAACTTGAGATCAGTGAAATCGTCCTTCGCCTAAGAGACGTAGAAAAACTGAGAGTTGCAGAAAAATCACTTCAGCCACTCTTGGAAAAACTCAATAAAGAGGGAAAGCCTGTTTTGGAAATTCATACATGGCAGCAACTCTCTCCTTTTTACAACATCATTAAGATGATTGATGTTATGAATATTTCGATTCAAATCATCCTTATCTCTATTGTCCTTATCTCCATCCTCAATGTGATGATCATGAGTGTGTTTGAGCGTGTCCGAGAAATAGGAACCATTGCGGCTATGGGCACACCGCCTTTGACCATCGTCAAACTTTTTTTATGTGAAGGCTTGATGCTAGGCGTGTTTGGGGCGGTTGTGGGAAGCATCTTGTCTTTGGGGATTGTTTATCTTCTCAATATTGTCAAAATTACCTATAGCATCGGGCAACAAAGTGGTCTTATTTTAACACCGAGCTTAGGAATAAATGAGATACTTAGTGTAAGTATCATCGTTATTTTTATCTCACTCGTTGCGTCCATATCTCCCGCCATCAAAGCTTCAAGACTTGATCCTGTTGAAGCTTTACGTACCTATTAGGAGCACACCATGAAGAAGATCATACTTTTTTTACTCACAACGCTAGCACTCTTTGGTGCGGAGAGCATTTTAGAACAAGTGGATAAAAAGCTCAGTCCAAGTTCTGCGGATAGCTATAAAAAACTCATTAACATCGAGCCTGATGGGAGCAAAAAAGAGTTTTTGCTTTATCAGATCAAAAAAGGTAAAGATAAAATTGTCTCGTTGTTCTTACAGCCTGACAGTGAAAAAGGCAGGAGTACACTGAGATTGGATGAAAATATGTGGCTTTATTTGCCCGATGTGGGCAAGCCCATTCGCATTACGTCTATGCAAAGTGTTGTGGGCGGTGTGTTTAATAACAGTGATATTATGCAACTCGATTTCTCGGCTGAATATGACATCAAAAGCCAAACAGATGAGGGTGCTACGATTGTTTTAGATTTGAAAGCTAAAAATGAGACGGTTGCATACGATAAATTGTTGATGGAAGTGGATAAAAAAACAGTGACACCGACAAAAATCGCCTGTTATACTTCTACGGGGATGCTCATAAAAACGCTCTACTACAAAGATATGAAAGACTTTGGTGGTGGCATCGTAAGACCTGCGGTGATTGAGACGGATTCGCCACTGTATAAAGGCTACAAGTCCATCATGGTGTATGGAAAAATAACAGCGCGTGAGTTTGCCGATGAGATGTTTACCATCGAAAACATTGGCAAAGTTCAAGAGTTTCGAAAATAGATGAAATCTTTACATGTAATTCTTTTTGCAGCAGTTTTGGGAAATGCAGGAGATTACGATTTTGACCTTGATGCCATCGAGGTCAAACCCTATACATTGAGTGGTTACCTTAAAGGTGAAAATAAACTGCAAGGCTTAAATGAAGACTCACCTCTGTTTCATACCAAAAACAAAGAGAGCATGAAGAGCTATGGCAGTGAAGGTGATTTAAAATTTGCTTACTTTCAAGATGCCATTAAACTTGACTCTGAAGTGATGGTGAATTACAACGATGTCGATAGAGAGTACAGTGATGCTTACACTATTGCACAACTCTTCGTGCAGTACAAGTTTGATCAAAATAATCTTATTGAGGTCGGTAAAAAAGCGCCTAAATGGGGCAAAGGCTACTTCGTCAATCCCATCGCTTTTTTTGATCGAAAGAAAGACCCAAATGACCCTGATGCTTCGCGTGAAGGGTATGTGATGGCGAATTATCGGTATAACAAAAGCTACGATGGGGATGTGAGAAATGTCTCGTTGGATCTCATTGTGATGCAAAACAATGACCATATAAACAGTGATTTTAGCCAAAAAGATGAAAATAATGTAGGGGTTAAAGCCTATTTTCTAGCGTATGATACGGATATTGATCTTATCTATTATCATCGAAGTGAGCAGAGCGATAAAATAGGGCTGGATTTTTCTAAAAATATTCAAACGAACATTGAAGTACATGGAGAGTTTGCTAAAACACTGGGCGCGGATGATTATGCGTATTTGGTGGGGTTAAAGTATTTAACGGCATTTGAGCTCAGTATTACCAGCGAGTATTTTTACCAAAAAAATCAGAGCAGCAAGTCCGAGCCTTTTTTTGATCATCAGTATTTTATGAATAAGTTTTCACAAAAAGAGCCCTTTAATTGGCTGTATGGGTCTCTTTACTATAAAAATATCTACAACCTCGAAGATAAGTCGATGCAAAACTCTTTTGGCGCAACGTACAGCTTTAAAAACAATATGCTTTTAGATATTTCATACAATATGAACGATGGTCAAATAGGCTCCGAATACGGCTCTAAACTGGTTCAAGATACGTTATGGACAAAGCTGTATTGGTATTTTTAAATTACGGAGTAGCTTAAGCGCGTTCCAAGAAAGTCATATCTTTGATAAGTCCCTCACTTCGCCCAACTTTAACGATGTTTGCCGCCGTTCCTTTGTAGAAAGGAATTTTGGTATCGGGATCGACATAGTCTGTGCAGAGGTCGTTGATGATAGAGTAATTACTACTTCCATTAACTCCAAATCATTTTTTTACATAACAGATAAATGCTACGCACAATATAAGTAGTCATTTTATTTAATTATTTTTTAAATATGCTAATTATACATATTGTTTAAAGAAATGTTTGATTTAATATATTTAAAACTTATAATTTAATTTATATTTTATTGGAAAAATACTTGAATAATATATATGTATTATTTGCATATTAAACCCATAAATACGTTATTCTGATACAAATATTATTAATTATAATATGCAAAAATTACATGTTTAAAAATTAAGCATAAGAGCGTTATATGTCTTAAGGTTATATTGCTATACTTCCAAATAATCGTTGTATAAATATATTACATAAGGAAATATATGAGTAAAGATTTATCAAGTGGACTAATATGTTTTGATAAACCAGTCCTATTGGAAAAACGTATTCATTTACTTCAAGCTATCAAAGAGAGTGGTTCAATTACAACAGCAGCTAAACAAGTTGGTATTAGTTATAAGACAGCATGGGGAGCCATTGATACGATGAATAACCTCTCCACTATGCCTTTAGTTGTAAGAGTTACTGGTGGAAATGGTGGAGGAGGAACCTCATTAACTCCTTATGGAGAAGAAATTGTCAAGAACTATGATGTACTGAAACATGAGTATGAACGTTTTTTAAAAACACTCTCTTCTATGGCTGAATTTAATATGGATCACATTAAAAACTTACAAAGGATAGCTATGCAAATTAGTGCACGTAATCAGTTTATGGGAAAAATTGGTGACATTAAACAAGCAAAAGTCAATGCCGAAGTAAGCATGGTCTTAAAAAGTGGGGTTATTCTTGTTTCAACTATTACAAACAGCGCTGTTGAAGAAATGGGGTTACATATTGGGGATGAAGTCATTGGGATTATCAAAGCATCCTCTGTTCTTATATCCAATGACACTCATATCGCAACCAGTGCTCGCAACAAAATTCTAGGCAAAATAAGTGGCATTATTCTTGGTGAAGTGAATGCCCAAGTCAGTATTGACATAGGTGAAAATGAAATGATTGTGGCAACCATTACATCTGAATCTGCAAAAAGTTTAGGTTTAGAAATCGGTTCATCTGTGTGTGCCATTATTAAATCAAGCAGTATTCTAATCGGAAAATAACATTTGATACAAGGAGCATTTATGTTAAAGAAAATACTAGGAATGGCGTGTCTTTCCCTATCATTATGGGCAGGAGAAGTTCAAATAACCGCGGCAGCAGATTTGGTCTATGCGTTTAAAGAGATGCAAGTTGAATTTGAAAAAGCTTATCCTGGGGAAAAAGCACATATCGCTTTTGGTTCAACGGGGAAAGCATATACACAAATTGTCAATGGTGCCCCTTATGACATGTATTTTGCAGCAGATATGGGATATGTCCAAAAGCTAAAAGATGCTGGACTCATTAGTCATGAACCTAAACCATATGCCTATGGACGTATTGGACTTTGGGCTCCTAAAACAAATAATATGGATGTTAAAAGAGGTTTGGAGCTTTTATTGGATCCAAAAGTAAAAAAGATTGCTATTGCTGATCCCTCTCATGCACCTTATGGTGTAGCCGCAGTCAATGCGCTGAAAAGTCAAAATTATTATGACAAAATTCAAGATCGTTTAGTTTTGGGTGAAAATGTCTCACAAGCTGCTCAGTTTATTCAAACAGGAGCGGCAGAAGTTGGCATTATCCCTTTATCATTGGGTATTTCTGATACGTTAAAAGCACAAGGTGATTTTTTCCTTTTACCATCAGAGTGGCACAACGAAATCATACAAGGCTATGCACTTCTTAAAAATGGTGAGAACAATCCTACAGCACAAAAATTTGAAGCTTTTGTAGGAACACCACAGGCACGTGCAATCTTTAAAAGATATGGCTTTGTCCTTCCAGGTGAACTATGAATCGTTTGCGTGCACGAATCAGTCATATCCAAACCTATGAAGGGATATCACGCATTCTTTTAAACTATCATGAACAAATGCTCACAGCAATTATCTTAGAACTTCCCTCTTTTGCAAAAGAGGGAAGTGAAGTGTATATCTGTTTTAAGGAGACAGAAGTAGGTGTTGCTAAAGGTTCATGCGACAATATCAGTTTCTCAAATATCTTTGAGTGCCACATTGAAGCATTAAACAAAGGAGTGATACTCTCTACCATTAGAGCAACACATCATTCTCATACATTAGGCTCAATTATTACAACCGCAGCTATAGAACGTTTGAATTTACAGGTGAATGATTCAATAAACTTTTTCGTTAAAGCAACTGAATTATCGCTTGAGGAGATGGTATGAATGAAATCTTGAGTCCTGCATTTTGGGAACCTTTTGGGCTAACCCTAGAATTGGCATTGATTACAACGATTTTTTTATATCTTGTAGGTATTCCACTTGCTTATTATTTAGCTTTTTCTAAAATACGTTTCAAAGCCATACTGGAAGCTGTCATTGCGATGCCTTTGGTTTTACCTCCTTCGGTGCTCGGTTTTTATTTCCTTCTTATGTTTAGCCAAAATGGCTTCTTAGGCGCTATTTGGAAAGAGCTTTTTGGGCATCAATTAGCATTTCATTTTGATGGATTGGTTGTAGGTTCTATTATTTTTAGTCTTCCTTTTATGGTTCATCCACTCTTAAGTGGGTTCAAATCAGTGGATCGTTTTAGTATTGAAGCAGCCCATACAATGGGTAAAAGCCAAATACAAACACTTTTTAGGGTTATTTTACCTGCAATGAAATCTTCTCTTGCCACAGGTGGCGTCATTTCCTTTGCACATACAGTGGGTGAATTTGGTGTGGTATTGATGATCGGAGGCAATATTAATGGACAAACGAAAGTAGCTTCCATTGCTATTTACAATGAAGTGGAAGCACTGAATTATACGATGGCACATAGTTACTCACTTATCTTATTTGCCTTTTCTTTTGCTATTTTATGGCTAGTTTATACCAAATTGAACAATGAAGTAAAAGCGAGTTTTCATGCTTAAAGTAGATCTTTCTAAAAAGCTTCAAGGAGCAACGGGAGTCATTGATTTTGAGGTGGAGTGTCACTTTGAAAAAGGAGTGTTTTGGACTATTTTTGGAGAATCAGGTATTGGTAAAACAACATTTCTTCGAATGATAGCGGGACTTGAAACACCCGACAGAGGAACCATTGTGATGGATGATGAAGTGTGGTTTGATAGCACTAAAGGGATTAACCTTACCCCTCAAAAACGCCGTGTGGGATTTGTCTTTCAAAACTATGCCTTGTTTGAACATATGAATGTATTGGAGAACCTTCTGTTTTCCCAACCACACAAAGATGTTAAAAAAGCGGAAGAAATCTTACATGTAATGGGATTAGAAGCACTTAAAACTCGTTTACCTTCAACCCTTTCAGGAGGACAACGACAACGTGTCGCATTGGCAAGATCTATTGCTCAAGAGCCTAAAGTATTACTCTTAGATGAACCTCTCTCCTCACTGGATGCATTGACGCGTTCACGTCTGCAAGATGAACTTAAAAATACACACGATATTTTTAAATTGACTACGCTGATGGTTTCCCATGACCGTAGTGAAGTCTTCAAACTTTCCAATCAAGTTTTATGGATTAAAGAGGGAAAGATTTTTAGTCAAGGTTCGCCTAGAAAAGTATTTCTTTCTCAACACAGTACCAGTAAATTTGCCTTTGAGGGAGAGGTTTTAGATTGTGAAAAGCGTGATAGCATTTATGTTGCAACCATCGGCATTGGTAACACAATCGTCGAAGTTGTTTTAGATGAAAGTGAGGCTATTAACTTAAACATTGGAACAAGTGTGAGTGTAAGCACAAAAGCATTTGCACCTATTGTAAAAATCATGTAATGAAAAAAGAATCCTTGCACACACACGTACCTTTTAAATCTTTCTTAGGCGGGTTATCTGTTTCAACCTTGGGAGGTTTAATAGGTCTTGGTGGTGCAGAATTTCGGTTACCTCTTTTAGTGGGGTACTTTGGATTTAGTACCTTGTTAGCCATTATGATTAATAAGCTCACTTCCCTTGCAACGGTTCTTTTCTCATTAATATTTCGCGTTTATTATACAGGAGCTATCGATCTTTACGCCAATATGAGCACCGTCATTGTTCTATTAATAGGTTCAATGATAGGAGCATGGCTTGGCGCACATTATGCCTGTTTACTTCACGAACGCTTTTTAAATAAGCTCATTGCTTTTATTTTAGTCATTTTATCCCTTAGTATGATAAGCTCGCATCTGTATGTTATTGAACTCTATCCGACAGCTGTATTGACAGGAGTAAGCTTACAATGTATTGGATTTATAGCTGGGATTTTTATTGGAGTTATAGCAGCTATTTTAGGTGTTGCAGGAGGTGAGTTTTTAATTCCTACCCTGATGTTACTGTATGGGTTTGATATGAAAATTGCAGGTACTTTATCGCTTTGTATCTCTTTGCCCACTATGATAGTTGCATTTATTCGTTATTCTCGTAATCAGGTTTTTTCTCAGTTGAAAGAGCACAAGAAATTTATTCTATTTATGGTCATAGGTTCTTTTGTAGGCTCACTCATAGGCGCATACGTTCTTCAGTTTATTCACTCCCAATGGCTTGTATGGATTTTGGGCATTATTTTAATGCTATCTGCAATTAAAGTATTCTCTCACAGTAAAAAATCATCCTAAAAGAGTTATAATTTTCTATTCCTTATTGTGATAGGTTTTAAATGATGTACTCACTTATAGCAATTTTTACAGGTGCTGGTTTTGGAGCACTACTTCGTTGGTTTTTAGGCATGAAACTCAATAGTTTCTATCCTTCACTTCCATTAGGAACATTAGGGGCTAATTTATTAGGTGGCTACATGATAGGATTAGCCATTGCTTTTTTTAGTAACAATACATCACTTTCTCCTGAATGGAGACTTTTAATCATTACAGGCTTTTTAGGAGGCTTAACAACGTTTAGCACCTTTAGTGCAGAGATGGTTGTGCTTATCCAGGAACAAAAACTCACAACACTTTTTATAGGCTTAGCTTTACATGTAGGCGGTTCACTTATCATGACGCTTTTAGGCTTGGCAACATTTTCATTACTCACACACAAAGGAATTGCATGAAAGGGTATCAACTTGTCTTTTCCACCCTCCAAAATCGACAACACCACAGTGGGGAGAATTTGATTGAATGGTTTGAAAAAAGTGCCCAATCTTTGGGCATTCAAGGAATTACGGTTGTGAATGCTAGTAAAGGAATTGGACGAGATGGTAAATGGCACTCTGCCTCTTTTTTTTGAGTTAGCAGAACAACCCATTGAGTTGATTATAAATGTTACAGAAGCTCAGTGCGAAGCACTCTTTACATTTTTAAAAGAGCAAAACCAGCAGATTTTTTACACCAAATGTGCGATTGAATATGGTGTAATCTAATGGAAGATATTAATAAAAATATTGTAGCCTTAGGTGTAAATAGCTTCTTCACTGATTTTGCAACAGAAATGATTCTCCCTCTCTTACCGCTTTTTTTAGAACGATTCTTACATGCCACAAAATCTGATATTGGAATGATTGAAGGGTTCGCGGAACTTGGGGTAGCGATGCTCATTGCTTTTTCAGGATTTTTGTCCGACAAATTGGGGCATCGAAAAATGCTAACGATTATAGGCTATGGGTTTTCAAATCTAATTAAGCCTTTGGCATATTTTGCAAGTAGTGCACTGATGGTTGGTATGGTACGGGTGGGAGATCGTTTTGGTAAAGGTGTAAGAACTGCACCAAGAGATGCCTTGATTTCTGCATTTACTCCATCACACAGAAGTGGTTTTGTGTTTGGTTTTCATAAAATGATGGACAGTGCAGGAGCCATTGCTGGTTCTTTAACTGCATTTTTATGTTTACAATTTTATGGAGAAAGTGAAACCACATTTCGATTTGTTTTTGCGCTGAGTTTTGTTCCTGGCGTCTTAGCCGTATTGATACTAATCGTATTTGTTTCAGACGTTAGAGCTGAACCTATTCCTTTTCGCTCTTTTAGACCTTTTGCACTATCTAAAGAATTTTATATGCTTGTTGCCTTCCAAGTGGCATTTAGTTTAGTTGCAATGAATTATTCGTTTATGGTTTTAAAGTCTGGTGACAATGGACTTGCTTTAATGATGATCCCCTTAGCTTATACACTTTACAATGCAACGCAATCATTTTTTGCTATTCCTATTGGGAAAATAGCTGATCGTGTGGGAAAACCTTTGATGCTAAGTCTTATATACACTATCTTTGGTTTATCTGCGTGGATAATGACATGGCAGACTCCAATGAGTGCTTGGATAGCTTTTGGATCCTATGGTGTGTTTGCCGCTGGGTTTAATGCTTTGGCAAAAGCGATTATCTCCGATACAACGCCAAAAGCACTCAAGGCTTCAGCGTATGGTATCTATTATGGTTGTGTAGGTATTGCAACATTTATTTCTTTGGCAATGGCAGGTTATATTTGGGATCATTACGATGCCCAAGTTCTCTTCCAAGGTGTTGCGATAGGGGCAATTTCATTGGCAGTAATTTTATTTTTTTTTAGAAAAATTCTTACAATAAAAATTGAAAAATAATACATAAGCCTAGTAAAGAGGTAGCGTAAGCTACCTCCTATTTTTACGCACGTTCCAAGAAGGTCATATCTTTGATAAGCCCTTCGCTTCGGCCAACTTTAACGATGTTTGCCGCCGTTCCTTTGTAGAAAGGAATTTTGGTATCAGGATCGACATAGTCTGTACAGAGGTCGTTGATGATAGAGTTTTGGAAACCAAAAGCACCAAAAACTTCGCCTTTACGCACCGCATCCGTCACAATCGCGATCGCTCGTGTGGAGCCATAATCGTTATTCAGCTGAACAATATCGCCACTAGTAACGCCAAGCTCTTTAGCATCATTGGGGTGAATTTCAAGTGGAGCCATCGGCCATCGTTTTGCGGTAAATTCAAGGCGACCTGTGTGGTAGTTTGACTGCCATACTTCATTGATACGTCCTGAATTGACCCAGTATTTGTAGCGTTTGACCTGTTTTGCGACCTGTTTTGGCATGGCGGGTTGTGGTGTTGGTAAGAACGTCGCACGACCCGATTTCGTACCAAACTTACCATCAGCGTAATTGAGACGCGTGCCAATAAGCTTGCCATTTTCGACTTTAACGATAGGAAGTTGAACGCCGTTATTGCCCGCATCACGTAAGAGTTTATAGGTAGCAAGCGTTCCTGTTGGTCCGCCTTGACTTGCCATTTTAGAGCCTTGACCTGCGAAACCATCTTTAAATGAATCTTCTTCATTTTTCCACTCAAAGCCTTCAAAGCGTTTTGCCATGGTTTTATTGCCAGCTTTAAGATACTCAGCTTTAAGCGCATTGGCAATATCTGCTGCGATTAAACAGTCTGGCTTGGCACTGCCAGGGGCATCCATAACTTTTTCAGACAGACGCATTCTTCGCTCACCACTCATAGACGTGAGGTTCATCTCCATCGTTGTAGCCGATGGTAATACAATGTGCGCTCGCTCACTCGATTGCGTTGGGTAGATGTCTATATCGACCACGAAGAGACCGCCTGATTTACACGCGTTGTAGATAATATCGGAGAGCTCATCAAGGTTGTTTCCATGATAACCGTTAATCGCATCTTTGACAATTTGACTTCTCTTTGTCACCGCATTTCGGAGGCGTTGTGTCGCAATAGACTGCCCAAACGGATTGGTTCCCCAAATAGAATAGACAAGGTATTTACCCTCAATGATGTCAGTGTCTATGACCGCAAGATTTTGACGGCTTGGGCCAGTATACTCAGGTCTTGTGTAGCCTTCTTGGTGACCACCTGCGCGACACACACCTGTTCCAACACGACCCACGCTTTGGGTTAAAAGGGCTAGGTTGACGATAGACGCAACACCTTCGTAGTTTTTAATTCCCCAAATAATGCCTTTTTCATAGTAAATTGCATTGCGAGGACGGTGACCGCTTGGCTTTGGTTTAGCGATCCATTCCGCCGCTTTTTTGATGTCAGCGACACTAATGTTTGTGATAGAAGAGGCATACTCTAGGGAAACTTTATTGACTTTATACATCGCATCAAAGTTTTCCGTATGGTTTTTGATGAATTCTTTAGCTTCCCAGCCTTGCTCTATGATGTACGTTACAAGTGCGTTCATGAGCGTAATATCTTGACCAGGTTTGATTTGAAGATGAAGTACATTCTCTTTACCTGCAATCGCAATAGCGTTGGTAATGGAAGCTTGGCGTCTTGGATCAATGAAGATAATTTTGCCATTAGATGCGCTCTCGCCTTTGTCATACTCTTTTTTCTTGTTCGCTAAGCTACTGCCATCGAGATTGGCTTGCATATGAATGTTGAACAGGTTGGTTTGACACTCATAAGGATTACACCCAATGACCACCATCGTATCGGAGATGCTCGTGTCATAATAACTGCTATTAAGCTCACCAACGCCCATTTCACGGCTTGAATGCACTTCAGAGTTATACGCAGGGCGATTGTGAATCGAAGCCGATGCGGTGCCAATAGCCGTGTGAAAGAGCTTGCCTGTACCCCATGTGTTTTCAAAGCCACCGCCACCGCCACCGTGGTCAAAGGTTTTATGCGAAATTTCATCTGCGCCATCGTTATCGATGATTTTTTTGTACACTTTTGCGATGATGGTTGTTGCTTCTTCCTATGAGGTTTCCATGAGCATGCCACCACGAAAAATTTGAGGCTCTTTGAGTCTGTCTTTGGTCGGGCTTGCCGCATTGAAGGTTGAAACACCCATCATACCACCACGAACAGAGTTTTGACCAATGTTGACCATACACTCTTTATCAGGAATAACCATCAGGTTGTATTTTTTGCCATCTCTATCTTGCACGGTGTTGTACATCCGTTCACTACACCAGTCGCCATAGGTAGGCTGTTGCTGCGAAAGATCGAGGCTCAGAGCGTTTTCTTTGTACGTTCCCTCCGTGCCAAGAGGCCATTTGTAAGATTTGTAGCCACAACCGACAATACAAAACTCACAGGTAACATTTTTAACTTCAGCATTTTTATGAGGAATGGGTAGTCTATCGTTTAAAGTTAGTGCCATGTTTTTCTCCTTAACCTACGTTGTTGTTGATGCGGCCAAAAATAAGACCATCGACGCCAATGGCAAAGATGTCATCGCCATTGATCTCTAAAAGCACACGTGGCAGTCCGCCTGTCGCATGACCGATGACCATTTGTCCATCTTTTTTTGCGTCATACTTTGTAAAGTGACAAGGGCACTCAAACATTGCTTTCTCTTGATTGTAAACGGTTGGACAGCCTTTATGTGTGCAGATAATGCTGTACGCTTTGACTTCATTATTAACATAGACAGCTTTACACAAAGCGTTTCCATCAGGATAAGAAAAATCAAGCTCACCTTCTTTTTTGAGTTGCGCCAAGGAGCCAACTCTATTTTTTGTGTAACCTCCATACACAGACATTGTAGGGTGTGCATCACCTGCAATGAGTGCGGGGGCAGCCACTACTGCGCTAAGTCCCAAAGCAGAGAATTTTAAAAATCCTCTTCTGCTTTTTTTCTCTTCTATACTCACCATGTGTTTCTCCTTAGTGTGTTGTCCTTTTTAGGCTATAGCGATTTTTATAAAGAAAATCTAAAAAGCAAAACTTAAACTATAAATATTTGTTATAATCAAACTTATTTAAAGCTTTAAAATAGAAGAGGCATGTGTTACGATACTGGTAGTTCGTTTTTATATTTAGATAAATAAAAATAATATAAATTTTTTCGTCAATTTGTGTGTAACATTTTAGTTACATTTTTACACATTAAAAAGGCTTGTAACCATTTTGTAAATTTTATTGTGTACGCTTTGAGCACTTGCAAAAAAAATAAACAGGAGAAATGATGATCAAGGTTTTATTTGTATGTATTCACAATAGTGCACGTAGTCAAATAGCAGAAGAGCTGCTCAAAAAATACGGTGGAGAGAACTTTGGTGTCCAAAGTGCAGGCTTGGAACCTGGTATTTTAAATCCTTTAGCGGTTGAAGTACTTAAAGAAGAAGGTATTGATATAACAGGTAAACAAACGCAATCAGTGTTTGATATTTTTAAAGAAGGAAAATTGTTTAACTATGTTGTTACAGTATGTGATGAAGGGAATAGCCAGAGATGTCCAATTTTCCCAGGTCAAACAAGTCGTATTCATTGGAGTTTTAAAGACCCTAGTAGTTTTACAGGAACGTATGAAGAAAATTTAGCGCAAACTAGAGCAGTGAAAGAGGAGATTAAAGAAGCGGTTTTAGCGTTTATTGAGATGATTGACATAAAAACTAAACGCATACAACAAAGATGCGTTTTTAATTTAGAAACTATTCAATTATTTTAAATCAATATATCTTGATATAAAAGAGATATTGTGTTACACTCTTTGTAATGATTTATAATATATCGTAATAATAATGAAGGTGACATCATGGATGTTTTTTTAAAGACCGTTGGAGCGCTCAACGATGAGACACGCGTTCAAATTTTAGCGTTTATTGCACATAAGGGCGAGGTATGCGTATGCGACATCGAAAGTTCGTTTAATATGATTCAATCACGCATCTCAAGACACTTGAAAATTCTCAAAGATGCAGGGTTTTTAAAGGTAGATAGGCGAGGGAAATGGGCGTATTACGCTATTCGCTCACCTCTGGATCGTTTTCGTTTGGCATGTTTAGAGGAGATAAGCTACCTTGAATTAAACCTGCCTCAAAATAGTTCTACATGTAAAGGTGTATCATGATTTTAGCGTCTCTTATTTTTTTAATCACATTGGTGTTTGTCATTTGGCAACCAAGAGGATTGCAAATTGGCACAACTGCTGTCATCGGAGCACTTTGTGCACTTCTTGTAGGTGTCGTTAGTTTTTCAGACGTGCTGATCGTTACAGGCATTGTTTGGGATGCAACGTTAGCATTTATTGGGATTATTATTCTCTCCATGGTACTTGATGAGATCGGCTTTTTTGAGTGGTGTGCGATACAAATGGCAAAACTTTCTGGTGGTAATGGACATTTGATGTTTGTCTATTCCATTCTTTTAGGATCTTTCATCTCAGCACTGTTTGCAAATGATGGTGCCGCACTTATATTAACACCTATTTTATTGGCACAAATGCGAATTTTAAAACTGGGTGCTAAAGCGATTATCGCGTTTTTACTCGCAGGTGGATTTATTAGCGATTCGGCTTCACTTCCTTTTGTCTTTTCAAATCTCACAAACATCGTAACCGCTAATTATTTTCATATCGGATTTACAAAGTACCTAAGTGTAATGTTTGTACCATATATTGCAAGTACTCTTATTTCGATTATTGTTCTATGGTTTTTTCTGCGAAAAGACATTGTTGCGCAAGTGGATATCTCTTTACTGAAAAATCCTGATGATGCTCTCAAGAGTAAGCCACTTTTTTACATTGCATGGTTATTTTTAGCACTTCTTTTGGCAAGTTATTTTGTGGGTGATTTATATCATCTTCCAATTTCTGTATTTGCGCTTGGGGGCGGTCTTTTATTCTTGGTTATTGCCAACGCATTTAAAGTTGTGCATCCTAAAAAAATTATCACTACGGCTCCATGGCAAGTAGTGTGGTTTAGTATAGGGCTTTATATCGTAGTGTATGGGCTGAAAAATGCAGGATTAACCGAGTATCTCACATTCATTCTCAAAGACTTAAATACAAGAGGCGATACCATCGCCATTGTCGGGACAGGCTTTATCGCCGCTGCTCTGAGTGCAGTGATGAACAATATGCCTACGGTTATGATTATGGATATTGCACTACAAGATATTCCTAATACCGCTTTAGCCTACGCCAATATCATTGGGTGCAACCTAGGACCTAAAATGACACCATTTGGCTCTTTGGCGACGCTTTTGTGGTTACATGTTTTGGCACAAAAAGGGGTGAAAATCGCTTTTTGGGAATACTCAAAGTTTGGACTTTTAGTCACACCTCCCATATTGCTTTTGGTATTGCTCAGTTTATAAAGATAAACACAGATAAACTATAAACATGAGAATTGAATTTTCATGTTTATAGTAGAAATACATATCAATATATCTTGATATAAAGATAAATTTATGCTACACTTTCACTATCGTTACATGTAAAGATTGATAGTATTAAAATTAACAAGGAGAAAATGATGAAACGATTAGAGATATTTGATCCGGCGATGTGTTGCTCAACAGGCGTATGTGGACCTTCTATTGATTCCGAATTGATGAGAATATCAACAACGATTAATTCACTTAAAGAAAAACGCATTGTGATTAAACGACATGGTCTCTCTACGGAGCCACAAGATTTTGTGAGCAATAAAACCATGAATGCACTTCTCCAAAAAGAGGGAGTGGATATTTTACCTGTCACGCTTTTAGATGGTGAAGTGGTGAAAACAAAAACGTATCCTACCAATGAAGAGTTATCACAATGGTTGGAAGTAAAAATAGCAAGCGAATCACCATGGAAATCAAACAGTTCATGTTGCGGACCGAAAGGATGTTGTTAAGATGAAACCCATTATTTATGAAACATTTGGGCTAGAAAAGCTACTTCTTACCAAATACCTGTTTTTCACAGGAAAAGGTGGTGTTGGCAAAACCTCCACCGCGTGTGCCGTAGCGGTTTCTTTAGCAGATAGTGGTAAAAAAGTTCTCCTAATTAGCACCGATCCTGCATCTAATTTGCAAGATGTTTTTAATACAGAACTTGACGGCAAAGGGGTAGCAATTGCAGGTGTAACAGGGTTGATGGTGGCAAATCTCAATCCAGAAGAAGCCGCAAGGCAGTACCGAGAATCGGTTGTCGCACCTTACCGTGGAAAGTTGCCACAAAGCGTGATTGAAAATATGGAAGAGCAGTTATCAGGTTCTTGTACGGTTGAAATTGCAGCCTTTGATCAATTTTCTAACTTTATAACCGATGAAAAAACAGAGCAGTTGTATGACCATATCATCTTTGATACGGCGCCAACTGGGCATACGCTTCGTATGTTGCAGTTGCCTTCAGCATGGAGTAATTTCATCAGTGAAAGTACCCATGGTGCATCGTGTTTAGGACAATTATCAGGGCTTGAAGATAAAAAAAATATCTATAAAGAGGCTGTTTTAAATCTTGCAGATAAAACCAAAACAACACTCATTTTGGTTTCAAGACCTGAAGAAACTCCTTTACTTGAAGCGGAGCGTTCCAGCCTTGAGCTTAGTGAGTTAGGGATCAATAACCAGATTTTAATTATCAATGGAGTGCTTGGTGAAGCCAGTGATGAAGTATCGCAACAATTATTAGATAAACACCAAAATGCTCTTGCAAAAATGCCTGAGGGGTTGAAAAAACTAGGAATTTTCTTGATTCCACTGCGTTCTTACAATATTTTAGGGCTTGAAAATATCCGAGCTTTTTTTAAACGTGATGATTATGCCAAAGCAGCTTCCTATGCTAAACCTGTTGGATTGCAAGGCTTAGACGTTCTGATTGACGATAT
Organism: Sulfurospirillum diekertiae; assembly: GCF_002162315.1. NCBI lineage: Bacteria > Pseudomonadati > Campylobacterota > Epsilonproteobacteria > Campylobacterales > Sulfurospirillaceae > Sulfurospirillum > Sulfurospirillum diekertiae. Next base: position 996,520 of record NZ_CP021416.1, read on the forward strand.
TTACACAACAGGTAAAAAAGTTATCTTTACGATGGGAAAAGGGGGCGTGGGTAAAACGACCATTGCCGCAAGTATTGCTTTAGCGCTTTCGCAAAAAGGCGTTAAAGTGCATCTGACCTCCACTGACCCAGCCAATCATCTTAAGTACAGTATCGAAGGTGCACCTTTAATAACATTGAGCAAGATAGATGAAAAACAAGAGTTGTTAAACTATCAAAACGAAGTCCTAAGCAAAGCCAGAGAGAGCATGAGTGAAGAAGATGTTGCGTATGTTGAAGAAGATTTACGCTCTCCTTGTACCCAAGAGATCGCTGTGTTTAGAGCCTTTGCCGAGATAGTTGATAAAGCACAAAATGAAGTGGTCATCATCGATACCGCACCCACTGGACATACACTTTTACTGCTTGATTCGACGCAAAGTTACCATAAAGAGGTTCAACGTACCAAAGGGGAAACACCGCTTAGTGTGCAAAGACTCTTGCCACGACTTCGTGATGTGGCGCAAACCGAGGTGATTATTGTGACATTGCCTGAAGCAACACCTGTTTTTGAAGCGCAGAGGTTACGTGAAGACTTAACCAGAGCAGGTATTCACAATAAATGGTGGGTCGTTAATCAGTGTTTATCCATGACCAATACTCAAAACCCCATGTTGATAGCAAGAGCTGTTGCTGAGTATCAATGGCTTGAAAAAGTAAAGAATATTAGTCAAGGGAATGTTGTAGCATTACCATGGCTTGAAAACGCATCTATCGAGAATATTAATCTTACATGTAAAGGTGAAAAATGAAAAAAGTACTAATTTTATGCACAGGAAACAGTTGTCGAAGCATCATTGCTGAAGCTTTGGTCAATGCTCGATTAGAAGGCATTGAAGCTTACAGTGCGGGTGTACGTGCGAGTGGTAAAGTGAATGCTTATGCGAAACAAGTTTTAGAAGAAGAGGGCATTTGGAAAGAAGAATATCACTCTAAAGCATTGGATGAAGTCATCAATCTTGACTTCGACTTAGTGGTTACCGTGTGCGATCATGCCAACGAAACGTGCCCAATGTTTCCTAAACCCATTCCTAAAATTCATGTGGGATTTGCTGATCCTGATGGTAAAGATTATGGGGCATTCGTTCTCACTTATAAGGCGATTGAAGCTGAGTTATTGCCGATTATCAAAGAAAAACTCTCATGAATTTGGAGCAGATGCTCATTGAAATGACCTCGCAGTTTGGGGCATGGGCGATTGTTGCCTCGTTTGGTATTGGTCTTTTAACCTCGCTGGCTCCATGTTCCATCATCACCTTGCCTCTGCTTGCTGGTAGTGCTTTGGGACTTTCAGGCGATCTCAGTTCAAAGCAGAAAAAAATCTTTATTTACCAATACTCTCTCCTGTTTGTTTTGGGGTTGGTCATCAGTTTTTCACTGTTGATGCTTCTTGTCTCGAAAATGGGCATGATGCTCTCCCTTGCCCCCTTTTGGGCGTATTTGCTCGCGGCACTTGCGACATTTACGGTGGTGGCGTATGCGCTTGGATGGATTCAAGGCTTTGATAAAGACAAAGTGGCACGAAAATTTTTACGATTTAAACTTTTTGGAGCCGTCATCATTGGGCTGATTTTTGGACTGGTGAGTACACCCTGTGCGTCTGCACCTTTGGTAGCCATTATCACTATCGCCTCTCAAAGCGGTTGGGTTTATTCGTATGTGTTGGTTTTGGCGTTTGCATTGGGACATGGCATGTTGCTCTTGGTGGCAGGAACTTCGCTTGGATTTACGCAAAGTGTGGTTTCCAGTAAAAAAATAAGCACACTTAGCCGCTTTATCAATAGCTTTTTTATTGTGGTCTTGGTGGGGATTGGCGTTTATTTTCTCTACCAAACGTATCTTGTATTTTAGGAAAAAAGATGAAAAAAAAAGATTATTTTAGCCGTATTAACGCTTCTTTTAGTCGGTTGTGGTGAGGCAAAGGTAGAAGATAAAAAGCCTATAGCTTCTCCTTTAACACAGACAAAAAAGGTTTCACAAGGGGTTTTAGAAGCGACGCCTTATGCACAGATAGCCACGCAGATAGGTACAAAACCGATGCTTTTAGAGTTTGGCTCGACCAGTTGTGCTTCGTGTGTGGAGATGGGAAAATTGCTGTACCGCGCGAAGCAAGAGTATCCGCAAAGTGCGATCTATTTTGTCGAGGTTTACAATGACCAACAAGCGACGCGTGATTATAGAATACAGATGATTCCAACACAAATTTATCTCGATGCTAAAGGCTCTGAGTCTGAAAGACACATTGGTGCGGTCAATTATGAATTACTCATTGCTAAACTTAAAGAGCAAAAAATTATTTTCTAAGGAGAAGACAATGGATAACTATATTCGTAGCCTCGATATGAAGGCTATTGTGAGTGCAAAAGTGGAAGCGGATAGCTTTATAGAAATGTACAACAAAGGCGAGGCGATTTTGCTGGATGTGCGTTATGGCTTTGAGCATAAAGTATGGGGACTTCCTTTTACATGTAACATTCCTCTCAATGAACTTCCTGATCGTTTAGGTGAACTTCCAAACGATAAAATCATTGTGTGTGCTTGCCCAGAATCATGTCGTTCTAATATTGCCAAACAGTATCTTTCACTCAAAGGATTCAATGCTAAAATCCTTACCTGTGGAATGCTTACATTGATGGAGCGTCTTAAAGGTGGCAAAGCCAAAGACCTTCATTTGGAAGCTTAGACGTGGAGTATTTACTCTATTTTGGGATCACATTGGTGGTCTCAACTCTCTTTTCCATCGGAGGGGTAGGCTCTTCTGTGGCACTCATTCCTATGCTTAGTTTTTTAGGTGTAGGATTTGATATCGCCAAAGCGGTTGGTCTGTTTGCCAACACGGCTTCTACGCTAGGTGCATCGGTTATGAATGTATTGCGTAAAAGCATTGATGTCAAGCAGGTCTTACCGTTTGTCTTTATGTCGGTTGCCTGTGCGCCTTTGGGTGCTTACAGTGCAACACAAATGGATACGTATTATGTCAAATGTGCTTTTGCACTTTTTTTTATTTTTAGTGCTACGATGATGCTAAAGCAAAAGAAAAAAGGTGCTGTTACGTATAAGAAAGCATGGGTGATGCTAGTCATGGGCGGCATTGTTGGATTTTTAGCGGGGCTTTTGGGAATTGGTGGGGGAGCGATTATTATCCCTTTGCTTATTTATTTGGGATATGATGCTAAACAGACGGCGATAACCGTTAGTTTTATGATTCCTTTTTCGACCCTTTCCGCTTTCTTGACCTATGTTTATTTGATAGAAATTGATTGGATTCTCTTAGGCGTGGTTGCCGTTGCGGCAGCCCTTGGTGGTGTGCTTGGCAATCACATTATGATTTTTAAACTCAGTGTGGAACAGACGCGAAAGTTTATTGCTCTATCGCTTTATTTGATTGGCATTAAAATGATTTGGAGTTTAATCTTATGAAAAAAAATAAGCATGGTTGTATTTTTTGGGGAATAGTGTGTTTAGCCTCATTTGCTTTTGCTAAGGAGATGACGATTGGTGATTGGCTCGAAGCTGCCAAACAAGCTTCGATGCAAAAAGTGATAGACCTCACACTCAAAGACAGCAACCTTAAAGAAGAGGCAGCCCTTGCCAAGTTTTATCCAAAAATTGCGTTAATAGGCACGGTCGAGACATACAATTCTCCTACCAACGCTCAGCCCGTCCCTCCAACAGAGAGTGCACAAATCACGAAAGAGAATGGCGGCTTTCCTTTTAGTAAAACACTTGAAGGCTATGGTGCCAAAGTCTCTATGCCTGTTTTTGTCAAGTCATTAATGACACAAGTGGATATAGCACAACAAAGTGCGCAAACACAAAGAATAAAGCATCATATCAGTACTGCACAAAAAGAGGCGACAATTATTGCAGGAGATGCTAAACTAATCTATATTGAAAATTTAGATTTAGCTCTCAAGGCGAAGCTCGCATCACTTCAAAATACGAGAGAATCGGTCCTTATCAAGGTTCATAATGGACGATTGCCAGAAGTGGAACTCATACGCATTGATGAGCAGATCAATCAAATTGCTCTTAAACAAGAAGAGAATGCTATTGCTAAATCACAAATTCAAAAATTACTCACTTCTATCTTAGAAATTCCTATTGAGCATTCTGTTCCTCTGACATTGATGAGCGATGATTTGCCTCAAAATCAAGATCCTTTAGATGTCCAATTACAAAAAGAAGATCTTTTGGTTGCCAAGCTTAGTGCACAAGCCGCCAAAGAGAATTTATATCCAACCGTAAATGCCAATGCTTTTTGGCAACGGAAATATGGCGAATCTTATAACAATGGGGAAAATTTTAACAGAGATTATAGTGGTGTCTCTTTGAGCCTTACAATACCGCTCTATGATAAAGAAAGCTATGTTGCGATTGAACAAAGTAGGGTTAAACAGATGCAAGCCAGTGAGCTTCTAAAACAGACCGAAAATACCATTAATGCGACGCTAAATGCGCTCACTAATGAATATGGCATGCTTCAAAAGTCCAAAGTATTGGCACAAAAAAGTGTTGATAATTATGAGGCTTTACTCAATGCTTCTAAGGTTTCGTATCTCAATCAACGCATGACACAAGAAGAGTACTTGCGTTATGAAGAGGCGCTGGTAAGTGCGAAAGCGAGTTTATACGCGACACAAATGCAACTGTGGGAAAATCTTGCAACCCACGCTGCTCTGTTAGGAAAAGATTTTAAAAGGATTGTACAATGAAAAAAATCATCTCCATTATCATCGCACTTGTGCTTATTGTAGGCGCAGGATTGTTGCTTAAAAAGAAAGCAATGCAAAATGCGCAAATCCCTCCCGCTCAAAATTTTGGTATGGTTGTACAAACTATGACACCTCACAAAAGCTCTGTAGTGCTTACAACGCCGATTTTAGCGATGGTAAAAAACGATAATGACATCACGCTGAGTTCAAAATTTGCCGCCAATGTTGAAAAAATTGTTCCAGTCGGAACGGTTGTTAAAAAAGGAGATATGCTCGTAGAACTTGATGCAAGAGATCTTTTGGCTAAGAAAATTGCTCTTCAAACAGCTTTAATCGCTGCGAAAGAAGAAGAGAGAGCTAAAAAAATTGGCTTAATGCATGAAGAGGAGTCTCATCAAAGAACGCTAGAGCTTTTACATGTAAAGGCAGCTTCCATTGAACAATCCGATGCTGAAATCAGTAAAATTGAACTACTCAAAGCAGATTTAAGCGGTGTTGCATCAAAACAACAACAGATTAAAAGCGATCTTGAACAAACGGATATTTTAATCGGTTATGCCAAGCTAAAATCCCCTATTGATGGCATTGTAGGTCAGGTTTTAACCACACAAGGAGAGATGGCAACGCTAGGAAAACCACTTTTGGCACTCAAAGCCAATTCGGGTTCTTACCTGTGGGTAAAAGCACCTTTGGAAACAAAGGCAAACAGTTTGATATATGGTGGCACAAAAGCACCTTTGGTTTTTTTACAAAATAGCAATGGGCTCAATGAATATAGAGCCAATATGTCACTTAATTTACCGAGCGGTGCGCGTGTTGAGGCTAAGTTAGTTTCTTTTGATGGGGAAGGTATTTTGTTGCCCAAAGAAGCGATATTACAAAAAGATAATCAATCATTTTATTTTAGTGCAGAGGGCACGAAAGCGGTTCCTAAAGAAGTGAATATCATTGCTCAAGGGGATGAGGGCTTTGTTGTCAATGATATGCCTGAGGCGAAAATTATTGTAGCCAAGCCTGATATTTTATTGAAGTTGCTTGGATCAACTTCTATTATCATTAAAGAGTAAGGGATGTTTGAATTTTTCTATAAGCGCCCCTATTTTATAGTGGCCATGGTTTTATTGATGTCCTTTACAGGTATTGTGGGGCTTTCAACACTGCCTAAAAACCTTTTTCCTGATGCGGAGAGACCTACAGTTGTTGTGATCACGCAATCCCCTGGAATGACCGCAAAAGTGGCGGCGAGTAGTGTTTCTAAACCTATCGAAGAAGAGGTGGCAAGACTGGGAAAGATTAGAACGGTAAGTTCTATCAATCTTGCCAACTTTTCGATTGTCAAAGCAGAATTTGAGTACGCCAAAAGTCTTGATGGCGCTGCGGTAGATGTGAGTAATGCTATAGCAACGGCAAAATCAAAACTTCCTGAAGGGGTAAATCCAACGGTTTATGTGACGGGATCCTTCACAGCACCTGTTGAAGTTATCTCTATTAGCCCAAAAGATGAAACACTCTCTTTGGTGGATGTTCGTAAAATTGCCGATAGTTTTATCAAGCCAAAGTTGCTCTCAACTAAGGGCGTTGGTAATGTGGAAGTTTTTGGCGGGCATCAAAGTGCACTTACGATCAAAGTAGATAGCATCAAAGTGGTCAATAATGGACTTGATATGGGCACATTGGCTAAAACGATTGCTTCCATTGATAAAGATATGCCTATGGGCTTTATCAAAAATCAAGATGGCGTGACGACATTTACCTACTATGGGGAAAAAAGTAGTGTCAAGAGTTTAAATGGGCTCAAAATTGCTCCCAATGTAACTTTGGGTGATATCGCAACCGTTGCGTGGAGTGAAGTTGAAAATATGAGTGTTTTTTTAGGCAATGGTAAAGAAGGCATTGCTCTGTCTGTGCAGCGTTCTCCTGGAGGTAGTGTTCTTGAGACGAGCAAAGCCACCAGAGGGCAGATCGAGCTTTTACAAAAAGAGTACCCCAAACTCTCTTTTGAGATTGTTGATACCCAAAGAGACTTGATAGAAACTGCCAATACGAACATGTTAGAAGCGTTAAGGGATGCGATTATCTTCACACTTTTTGTTTTACTTTTCTTTTTAGGCAACCTAAAAGCGATTGCGGCAGCGGCCATTTCAATACCGCTTGTTTTCTTAGGGACTATTGGCGTGATTTGGTTGGGTGGTGGTGAACTAAACATCGTTATTTATACAGCTGTTATTTTAGCGCTTGGTATGCTTGTCGATGATGCCGTTGTTGTTTTGGAAAATATCGAGAGACACTTAGTTGAACTGCATGAGAATCTAGAACAATCTGTGTTTAAGGGCACACAAGAGGTTGTTATGCCTGTTTTTGCCGGGACTATTGCAACCATTGTCATGATAGCACCCTTAATGTTTGTGGGTGATTTTCCGCAAACGATTTATCGTCCTCTTATTTCAACGTTGATTATTGCACTGATTATTTCATATGTTTTATCTATCACGCTGGTCCCAAAATTTTCAGCCTATCTTTACCGCAACGGGGTCAATAAAAATCGTTTTGAAGTGATGTTTGAAAAGATCTATGAAAACAGTTTAGGTAGAGCTATTATCCCATATGAGTCCGTTTTAAAATTTTCAAATACAGGTAGAACGATTTTACGAAAAATAGTACTCTTTCTAGGGGTGATTCTTCTGCTTATTTTTAGTGTTAAAGGCGTTATGCCTCTTATTGGAAAAGATGCGATGCCTCCGATGGATACGGGTATCATTAAAGCCAAAGTTGCTTTTAGCGTGAACAGTAAAGTGGAAGAAGTGCAAGCCAAAATGAAGCCTTTTTTTGTGTGGCTTAATGGGCAAAATTTTGTTAAAACAAGTTCAACTGCTTTTGGTGGTGAAGCGGGTGTTTTATCGATTGGAAGCGGTAATTTGCCAACTGAAGTTTCAATGACGATTTTATGTAAAAATCGATTTGAGAGAGATCAAACGATTTGGCAAATAGAAGATGCAATACGCGCTAAACTAAATGCACTAGATGGTGTAAAATCTGTCGATGTCTACGACTTTGGTGCAACGGCAAACTCGTCTATTAAAGCAGCACTTGATGTGCGAATGACGGCTAGTGTTCCTGATGCGTTGTATGAAAATAGCAAAAAAGTCACTAAAACTCTTTTACATGTAAGGGGTTTGACAAGCGTCACACCCAGTTGGTTAGACGATCTTTTTGAAGTCGAAGTCGTAATTGATCAAAATAAAGCACTTTCCTATGGACTAAGCCCGATGGGAATAGTCTCTCAAATTCCTATTCGTGGTGAAATTGTAGCCGTTAGTGGAAATTTAGCTTCCATGAATAATCAGCCTGTGCGACTTTATCTTTCAGGTAGTTTTCAAGAGCATCTTGTCTCGCTTCAAAATTTGCCTATCATGTCCAATGGTGGTCTAATTCCTTTAGGTGCTGTGGCTGAGCTTAAAGGGAATTTTACGCCCTCTAAAATCGAGAGAGATGGTTTGCTCTATAGTCTTGATGTCAATGGTTATCGATCAAAAAGAGCCATTAGCCATATTACCGACGATGCAGATAGTGCATTAAAATCTTTACAACTTGGAGATATCACCATCACGCAACAAGGTGACATTGTGCAACTTAACGACTCTTCTGCTCGCATGCTTCGTGCCATTGGTATTGGAACGGCACTTTTATTTGTCTCTTTGATGGCAATTTATGGCTCTGCTGTGATGTCTTTGGTCATGATATTGGTTCTTCCTTTGTCTTTAATTGGTGCTGCTTGGGGAATGCTTATATTTGATAAGCCTAGTTGTATGCCATCTATGCTTGGTATTTTATTGCTTTTTGGCATTATCATTAAAAATTCCATTTTATTGATGGATTTTTATAGAACAAAGCGTCAAACACATCCGCCATTTGAAAGTGCACTTGAGTCGATGAAGGTACGCTTTCGTCCCGTTATGATGACGGCATTTGGTACGATTGCGGGAATGCTTCCTATTGCCTTTGAGTGGGCAGTTGGATTGGAGAGACTCTCTCCTTTGGCGGATGTTGCTATTGGAGGGTTGTTGGTAGGAACGATATTAACACTGATTTATGTACCACTTCTTGCTTATAGTACCGATAGAAATAAAAAGGAGCGTTAAAATGGAAGAACATCATCACGATCACAAAGTAACAGGGAAAAATCTTTTCTTGACCATCGTGCTTAATGTTTTTATCACCACAGCACAGGTTATTGGAGGCGTGGTATCGGGTTCTTTAGCGCTTTTAAGTGATGCGCTTCATAATTTTTCAGATGTTATGGCACTGTTTATCGCATGGTGGGCAAATAAAGTCTCTTCAAAAGAGAGCAGTGAAGAGAAAACCTTTGGTTATAAAAGAGCTGAAATCGTCGCGGCATTGTTTAATGCTTCGGTATTGGTGGGTATTGGTGTTTATTTAATCGTTGAGGGGGTGGCAAAGTTGATGCATCCTCATGTGATTGACTCGGATATTGTTATTTACTTAGCAATTCTTGGTATTGTCTTTAACTTTGTCAGTGTTCTTCTTCTTCAAAAAGATGCCAAAGAGAACCTCAATATGAAAGCAGCATACCTGCACCTTCTCAGTGACACAATGACCTCGGTCGCAGTTCTTATCGGAGGTCTTGGTATGAAATACTATGGTGCGTATTGGATAGACCCGCTGATTACCATTGCGATTGCATTTTATCTCATTCTTACCTCATTTTCACTCATCAAAGAGACGATGGCGATTTTGATGCAATTTAGTCCAAAAGGTTTACATGTAAAAGATATAGAAAAATCTGTTTTAGCGTTTGAGGGAGTTGAAAATCTCCACCATTTACATCTTTGGAGACTTAATGACAAAGAGATTCATTTTGAAGCACATGTGGACTTTAAAGAGAATTTGCCTTTGTCTGAGGCGACATGTGTTATTGCTAGTATCGAAAAGGAATTAGAAGAGCATTTTGGTATTTCTCATGTGACGTTGCAAGCGGAGTTTGAGAGTGCTGATCTTAAAGAATTAATTTACAATAAAGGATGCTGTCATGTTTGATTGGTGGGAAAGAATCGTTGATGCTTTGGTAGCGGATGTATTTGGAATGGATAAAGCATCTCAAGCAGGAGGTGCCATTCACTTCTTTATCTATGATACCATCAAAATATATATGTTGTTGGTACTGATAATTTTTGCGGTGAGTTTTTTAAGAACGTACTTTAACACTGAAAAAGTTAGGGTTTATCTGCAAGGTAAAAGTGAATTTACAGGCAATATCTTAGCGGCTCTTTTTGGCATTATCACGCCATTTTGCAGTTGCTCTGCGATTCCTCTGTTTTTAGGATTTATGCAAGCGCGGATTCCGCTTGGTATTACCTTTAGTTTTCTGATCTCTAGTCCTATGAATAACGAGATTGCCATTGCACTTTTGTTTGGACTTTTTGGCTGGAAAGTGACCGCTCTTTACATCGGCTTTGGGCTTTTGGTCGCCATCATTGGTGGTTTTGTAGTAGGTCGTCTGGGCATGGAAAAATACGTGCTGATTCCAGTCGTACCGATGAGTGGTGATTTGGAAGATGTCGAGATTAAACTTACGATGAAAAAAAGAGTGAAAGAGTCGTGGGCATACACGATGGATATTTTGCAGAAGATTTATCTTTATGTGATGATTGGTGTGGGCATTGGAGCGTTTATTCATGGCTACATCCCAACCGAATTTATCGTGAAATATGCCGGAAGCGATGCATGGTACAGCGTGCCTTTAGCGGTAATTTTGGGCGTTCCGATGTACTCTAACGCCGCAGGCGTCATGCCGTTGATCGAGGTTTTGACCTCTAAAGGAATGCTTCTTGGAACAGCACTGAGCTTTATGATGGCAATCACAGCCCTTAGTTTGCCTGAAGCACTTATTCTCAAACGCATTTTACATGTAAAGCTGATTGCGACTTTTTTTTGGCATCGTGGCGGTAGGTATTATGGGTATAGGGTATCTGTTTAACGCGATTTTATAAAAGGAGAAAAAATGAAAAAAGTGATGTGTATCCTGTTGGTACTTGCAGGACTCATTCAAGCGGCGGAGCTTAAAAAAGTGAGTTTTGATGAGTATCTTTCAAAATTTGATTATAAAGAGCGCGAAAATATGAAAATCAAAACGCCCGATATGTTAGCCCTTGTTGAAGAGGGGAAAGCTATTTTGTTGGACATTCGATTTCGTGAAGAATTTGAAGTATGGCATATGAATTTTGCCATAAATATTCCGTTAAATGAATTACCAAAACGCTTAGGAGAGCTTCCTAAAGATAAGCTCATCATCACAGCATGTCCACATTATGACCGCTCTAGTATGGCTAGAATTTATTTAACATTGAATGGTTACAATGCAAAATACCTGAATGATGGGCTGCTTAAAACAGCAGACTTTTTGCGTGGCGATAATGCTAAAGAATTTCTAGAAGAGTACAAAAAGAATCTAAAATAAGGGATTAAATGGGATATTTATGTTGCGCTTTATAGGTTTAATAGCAGTGTTAATAGGGATTGCTTGGGCCTGCACGTCTGATTGTACTTCTTGCCATCCAACATTAAATATTGTAAGTGATGTAAGGCATCAGCCCCTTCAAACATGCCTAGAGTGTCATCCACCAGAGAGTTTAAAAGATACTCCGATGGGCACGGGATGTGGAACCGATTGTTTTGTGTGTCATTCAACCGATAAACTAGTTGCTATGCCTCAGCATGAAGTGATTCAAGGATGTATCGAATGTCATAAAGGAATGGATAAAAAGCCTTTTACGAAAGAACCAATAACGATAACAAAAACAAAAGAAAATGAATTAAAAAATCTATTTTTAAAGGATACAAAATGAAGATTGAAGTCTTAGGAACAGGATGCTCAAAATGCCAAGCATTAACAGAAGCGACTAAAAAAGCGGTGGCTCAAAAAGGAATTTTTGCAGAGATTGTGAAAGTAGAAGACATTATGAAAATCATGGAGTACGGTGTGACATCAACACCTGCTTTGGTGGTAGATGGTAAGGTTGTAAGCAGTGGCAAAGCGCTGAGTGTTGAAGATGTGGTTGCCCTTTTGGAAGGTGGTGGATCAGATACTCCTAAACAAGGTGGATGCGGTTGCGGAGGTAAGTGCTAAGTAAGTAAAAGAGGGAAATTCCCTCTTTTACTTACTTTAAAGTCTGATTCCATCCTCCACCTAAAGCTTTAAAAAGTTCTGCTTGTGAAGAGAGAAGTGTTTGTTTAGTTGTGACATGAGTGAGAGATGCGTTTAAGAGGCTTTTTTGAGAGTCAAGCACTTCTAACCAGTTTGCAGCACCATCTTCAAAACGCGTTGTCGTAATGTAAAGCATTTTTTGATAAGACTTTATCTCATTTTCGTTAAACGAGAGTCGATTTTGAATTAGCACTTGTTTAGAGAGCGCATCATAAACCTCTTTATACGCTTTTTTTACCGTTTGCTCATAGCTGATCAACGCACTTTGTAAATCCGTTTTTGACATCTCAACTTTGGTATTGATTTTCCCAAAATCAAAAATAGGCAAAGTAAATGTAGGTCCAAAACCCCATTTAGTGGCAGTTGATTGAAAAAGGTTGCCTGAGTTTTCACTTTGTTGTCCGTAGCTTCCTGTGAGGCTAATGCTGGGGAAATAAGCAGAACGCTCCACCCCGATGAGGGCATTTTTACTTTTTAAACTCATCAGTGCTTCTTGGACATCGGGTCTATTTTCAAGCAAATCGGAGGAAACGCCATTGGGTACAACAATAGGGGAAGGCAGGTGGGTTATCAACGGTTTTTCTCCCTCAAAAAGCTCTTTAGGAGATTTTCCTAGAAGCAGTGCTAAGGCACTTTGTTGAGCTATTTTGGTTTCAAGCAACACTCCTTTGGTTGCACTGGCATTGTTGTATTGTGCTAAAGATTGGGTTGCAAGCAGTTCATTGATACTTCCTGCTTGGTGTTGTTTACTTCTAAATTCATAGCTTTGACGATAATTTTCAATGGTTTCATTAAGAATTTTGATACGCTCTTCCAATGAGGCAAGATTTAAATACGCTTGAATAATATCATTGATGAGGGTATTGGTCACCGTTTGGCGTGCCATTTCACTTCCAAGATATAAAGACCAATTGGACTCGGCTTGGTTGCTTAGTTTTCCCCAAAAGTCTATCTCATATTGTAACGAGAGACCTAAGGAATACTCTGTATAGGCATTTTCTTTCTTTTGATAGGTTTCCCCGCTGGTTTGTTGTTTGCTAAAAGATCCTGTGGCATTGAGTGTCGGGTAAAGATTGGCATCACTGAGCCCATATGTTTGTTTGGCTTTAAGAATGCGAAGTGCAGAGAGTTTGAGATCATCGTTATGAATTAAAGCCTCTTCAATAAGGCTATTAAGCGTTGTATCGCCAAAAATTTCCCACCATTTTTCTTTTACATGTAAAACACTCTCCTGTTTTGTAGGTTGCTCAATTGTAGGCACTTGTAAGGTAGGAGCCAGTGAACATCCTGATAAGATAAGCGTTGTAAGTAAGGATATGTTGATGAAATTACGCTTCATGGGAAGCTCCTTTGCCATAAAATTTCTCTTTCATGCGCATAATCAGATAAAAAAAGAGTGGTACAAAAACAATACCAATTACGGTAAGTGTGACCATCCCTCCCACAATCGTTGTGCCCAAAACATGGCGACTATTGGCTCCCGCACCAGAGCTTAGGGCTAAAGGTAATGTTCCTGCGATAAACGCCAAAGAGGTCATAACGATAGGTCGAAAACGAATTTTTGCCCCTTCAATCGTCGCTTCTAACAAAGGCGTGCCATTTTTAATGCGTTGCATAGCAAATTCGACCATTAAAATGGCATTTTTAGCCGAAAGACCTATGAGGGTTACAAGTCCAATTTGGAAATAAATATCGTTTTGCAAACCTCGCGTTAAGGTAAACAAAGCAGAACCAAAGAGAGCAAAAGGGATTGCAAACAAAACAGCAAAGGGAATTGTCCAGCTTTCATATAGAGCTGCTAGAATCAAAAAGACAAAAACAATAGCATAAAGCAAGGCATCGTTTCCCTCTTTTTCAAGGCGTTTTTCTTGAAATGAAGCCCCACCCCATGCTAAAGTGTAGCCGCTTGGTAAAATTTCTTGCGCGATACTTTGGATGATTTGCATGGCTTGCCCTGTGGTATATCCCATTGCAGGTTCGCCTAAAACTTGGGCTGATGGGAACATATTGAAGCGTTGGGTGACACTAGGACTTACCATAGGGGTTAATGTTGCCAAATCACTCACAGGGATGAGATTGCCATCGCTTGAGCGTACAAATACATCACTGTAATTATCGGCACCTTCTCGAAATAATCTTGTTGATTGAACATTGACTTTGTACGTACGACCAAAAAGATTAAAGTCATTGACATAGACATTGCCAAATGTAGCTTGAAGGGTTGTGTAAATATCGGATATTTCGACATTATAAGCTTTTGCCTTTTTTGTATCAACGGAGATGGCGTATTGAGGTACATTGGTATTGAGCGTTGTTCGAACCGCTTTAAGCTCCTCTCTTTCGGAGGCTTTTTGGACGATCTCTTTGACATAATTGTTCAAGACAATATAACCAGAGCCTGTACGGTCTTGTACATACATTTCAAATCCACCTGTGACGCTTAGTCCCATAATCGGCGGTGGTGTTACGGCAACAATACGCGCTTCTTTATTTTTTGAAAATTTAGCCGTCAAATCTTTAGCAATCACATCCAAACTTTGGTTGGCATCTTTTCGCTGACTCCAATCAGCCAATCGCACATAACTGTACCCTGCATCTGTTTTATAGGCTTTTGAGCTAAAATCAGTGCCTGAAAAACCGCCCACTTTAGTCACAAGAGGATTTTTAAGTGCAATGGAAGCAATGTCTTGATTCACGCTCAATGTTCGACTCAGTGCAGAGCCTGGGGGAAGTGTGCTAACCGCAAAAAATGTACCTTTGTCTTCTTTGGGAATAAGTCCTGTGGGGATTTTCTGCAAAATGATATACGTAGCACCCATCATAATTCCAAAGAGAAGAACACTGATAAAACTTAAACGAATCGCGCGTCCAACGATTGTCCCGAAACCTTCTGTTAATGCGTCAAAGAAGCGATTAAATTTTTGAATCGGCCAAAACGGTTCTTGTGTCTCGTGTTTTAAAATTAAAGCGCACAATGCAGGGGTTAAAGTGAGTGCAACCAGTCCTGAGATAGAGACTGAAATAACAATAGTGATAGCAAATTGTCTGGACATAACGCCACTCATACTGTTGGAGAAAGCTGAGGGTATAAAAACGGCGCAAATCACAAGCACTATGGCAATAACAGGACCTGTGATCTCTTGCATGGCTTTAATGGTTGCATCCTTGACGCTAAGAGCCTCTTCTCTTAAAATACGCTCTACATTTTCAATGACAATAATTGCATCATCGACCACCAGCCCAATGGCAAGCGTGAGTCCAAAAAGCGTTAAAAGATTGATGGAAAAGCCCATAGCATAAAAGCCTGCAAACGTTCCAACGATGGAGACAGGAATGGCTAAGAGTGGAATAATGGTTGCTCTGATATTGCCCAAAAAAAGATAAACGACCAATACAACCAACACCACCGCTTCTAGTAAAGTCATAATGACTTCTTTGATGGAAGCTTGGACAAATGTGGTAGGATCATACGCTGCATCAAGCTTTAAATCACTTGGAAAAGTTTTGGAGAGTTCGGCTATCTTTTCATCTAACTGTTTGGAAACATCCAGTGCATTGGCTTGTGAGGTTAAAAAAATTCTAATAGCAGACATAGGTTCACCATTAAAAAGACCTGCGAAGAAGTAGCTTTCAGACCCTAGTTCCACCGTCGCAACATCGCCCACCGTTAAAGCAGAGCCATCGGGATTGGATTTGAGTATAATCTCTTTAAACTCTTCTGGTTTTTGAAGTCTGCCTTTTGATGCTATGGTATAGGTAAATGCAGCTGATTGGCTGATGGGTTCTTGTGCTATTTGCCCAGAGGGGTATTTTTCATTTTGATTTCGAATGGCACTGAGAACTTCTGCCGTGGTAACTTGGTAAAAAGAGAGCTTTTGAGGGTCAAGCCATACGCGAATGGAGTAGTCTTTATTGCCAATAATACTCGCATCAGCAACACCAGGAATACGCTTAAACTCTTCAATGATATTGTTAATAGCATAGTTTGCGATATAGGTGGTATCGTGGACACCCTCTTTTGACGTGAGTGCGATAACACGAAGCACATCAGGCGATTTTTCGGTAACATCTACTCCTTGTTTTTTCACAGGATCAGGGAGTTTGTTAGACGCCATTTGAACACGGTTATTGACATCTATCTTTGCTTGGGCAATATCCGTCCCTACTTCAAAAAAGAGATAGATATTAAAGGCTCCACTAGGTGATGTGGTGGAGACCATATAAATCATATTTTCTAGCCCATTGAGTTGTTGTTCAAGCGGTGCTGCAACGGTCTCTTCGAGTGTTTTAGCATCAGCCCCTGGGTAGGTTGTAGAGAGAATAATTTGAGGAGGAACAACATTGGGATACTCTTGTACAGGAAGTGTCTTAATGGCGACAATCCCTGCAATCAGGATGATAAGAGAAATAACCGATGCAAAAATCGGTCTTTCAATAAAGAATTTTGAAAACATTTATTTGCCCTCTTGATTGATGATTTTGTCAATTTTTACAGGCGCATTTTGTTTGATTTTTAAGAGATTGTTGACAATGAGTTTATCACCTTCCTTAAGCCCTGATTCGATGATGGCATTGCCATTGCTTATCTCTCCGACTACCACATTTTTAAGTACTGCTTTATCATCTTCTATAATATAAACATTGGTTCCTAAAGGATTTTGCACTAATGCTTTTTGGGGGATTTGTACTACATTGTTGCGTACTAATCCTGTGAGTGAAATTGTGACAAATTGATTGGGTAAAAGTTCTTTCGTACTATTTTTAAAAGTCGCTCTCGCTCTTAGTGAACCCGTTTTGGCGTTGATAGTGTTATCGATAAAATCAACCACACCTATCTCTTTGTAGTTTAGTTTCCCTACCGTTAAAGTAGCTTTGAGTTTGCCATCGGTTGGGTTTGACCATTTGCCATTTTTGATATTGTATTTTTCTTTAATGAGATCAATATTGGGGATGGAAAATTCTACATGTAAAGGATCAATTTGCGTAATTTCTACTAACGCAGTTCCCTCACTTACAAGAGCACTTACATCAATGAGTTTTGCTCCAGTAATCCCACTCATAGGAGCTTTAATCGTTGTTCTATCCAAATTAATAACTGCAATATCCAACGAAGCTTTAGCGCTTTCTAATGCGCTCTTGGCACTCTCATATGCCCAATAAGCGGTATCTCTATCTTGTTCGCTGGAGGCTCCTTTGTCAAAAAGAGATTTGACACGACTCCACTCTTTACTCGTTTTTTGTACCTGAATGTCAAGAGAAGCAACATTGGCTTTAGCTAGCTTCTGTGCAGCGATATAGCTCTCAGGCTCTATTTTATAAAGCACATCGCCTTTCTTAACGAAGTCACCTTCCATAAATTTTTTTTCAAGTAAAAGGCCATTGGCTCTAGCCTTTAGCGTTGTCGTCTGAGAACTCAGTGTTTTAGCTGGATAATTTAAGGTAATGGCCTCTTCTTGGGGAGCACCTACCTTGAAAATATCAACAGACGTTGATTTCTGCATTTCATTTGCAGAGACAAATGATGAAGAAAAAGCCAATAATACGTAGAAGAAGAGCTTTTTTGAAAGTAAAAACATGATGAATCCTTTTATTTTCCTAGTATAATTAGTATAAATAAACATATTAATATATGTCGATATATTGTTTATGTAATCTTACATGTAAAGTGTGAATGAAGTGTTAATATTGCTCTTTGTTTATGAACCTTAAAAATGATCACAGGCTTTTTCACTGAGGCAAGCGTAAAATAGATTTGAAACATTATTAATGAGATTATTAACTATTTAAGGTGCTATTTCGTTTATAAAACATAATAATCATGGGTAATGTGTCAGACGAAGTGCAATTTTTTGCATGTATGATTTTGTTAAAAGCCTAAACAAAGGGGATAGTTTTAAAAAACATATGCCTAGTTCTTCACTTCCTTTGACACGGAGAATGGCAAAGTTGGAAAAATAGTATTTTATTAACGCTATTATACTGTTATAAAAACAGTAATATAATCACCAGTCATTTAGAAGTGACTACGAGATTTCTCTCACAAATAACTGATTGGTTCCAGACAAAGCACCACTCTAGCCATAAAATTCTCTTATAAGCTTAAAAAAAGAGCAGATATCTTTAAAAATATATGATTCTTTACTTTGTTTGATAACATGTCCTTTAACTTAATTTGCTCAAAACTTTGTCATTTTCCATAAAATATCTCAGTGATGTCATTGAAATAGGCTTTTCAAGTTGCGAATTGATAATCTTTAAAATACTAGTTTGGCTTAAATACATCTCCAAATATTTTTTAATCTCGTCTTTGTATGGATCCAAGATTCTTTCTTTATTCTTAGCTCCTTTCGGTCTTCCTAGTATTTTCCCTTGCGCTTTTGCTGCACTTAGTCCTTGTTTTGTACGTTCGCTTATAATTTCTCGCTCTGTTTGAGCAAAATACCCATAGATAGCTAAAAGTAATTTTGAAAGTGATTCATTTTGGTTAGTAGAGAGTTCTGGCTGATTAGTAAATATGAGTTTGATACCATGAGAATTGAATTTTTCTATGAGGTTTAAAATCTCCAACATATTCCGTCCAAGGCGAGACAGTTCTGTGCAAATTAAAATATCTCCCTCTTGCATCTTGATAAATAAATCATCGAGCAATCTTGCTTTTTGTGATTTTTTGGAAGAGATTTCAATTTCGATAAATTCATCTACAATAATTTTCTTTTGTTGGGCAAATTCTAAAATTTTATGTTTTTGATTAAGAACTGATTGTGACTCTGTACTCACCCTAATATAGCCTAAAACCATCAAAAATCCTTTTTTACTATGAAATAGTATTTAAACAATTATTTTATAAAGTATAATACTATTATATCCAAGTATTAATATAAAATATATAGATATAATATAATGGTCATTAAATTAGTAAAAATACTGCATTGAAATTCAATTTGTATTTGATTTATCTAAAATACTCCAATCAGGAGTTGGATAAAGCGTTGGAAAATGCAAACGCAAGGCTTTAAAGTATGTGAAATTTTTCATAAAAGATTTTTTTAATTTCTTTTAAATAAATGTTGTGTAAGATTGTGTATTGAAAGGGCGTGGATGAGTAAAAAAGATAAGCTTTTGCAAGCGATGAAAAACAACCCAAAAGATATCCCATTTGAGGATATTAAGAAGCTTTTAGAAGGTTATGGCTACACCTGTCAGAATAGTGGTGGTAGTCATTATGTGTTTCGTAAAGAGTTTTGTGAACATATTGTGATCCCTTATCATAAGCCTATAAAAGCTATTTACGTCAAACATGTTTTAGAGATATTAGGAGAACTAAAATGAAAAAGAACCTTGATTATTATATGAACTTAGATTATGAGATTATTGTTAAAAAAGTTAAACCAGAAGACGGTGCTGGCTGGTTTGCTTACTATAAAGACTTTAAAGGCGTTATGGGTGATGGTGAAAGTGCTGATGAGGCATTACAATCTGCCCAAGAAGCATTTAAAGCTTTTGTAACGGTTATGCTTGAGAGTAAAGAAAGTATCGCTGAACCTAATGAAGCGGACAAAAGCCTTCGTATTAACATCTCTATGCCAGAACGATTGGTAAAAAAGATTGATGATTTTATTGCGCCTTTGCATCTTACACGCTCAGCTTTTTTACAAAAAGTTGCCATGAAGGAGATAGGGGCATAAAAATATATTTTGTGTGACTCCCCTTAAATTATAATATTTACTACACTTCCGGTTGTAGTGACCAAGTATTTCGTTGAATATAATCTGCATGGTTAAAGCATTGCATCGTGCTTTGATAGTGAGTTTCCCACATATCGACCTTAAATGAAGGTAGGCGCTTCATGCAGCTCATGTGCATAAAAAGTGGGTGCATACTCTACGCATTACAACCCATAGCTAAGCAGCTATATAACAAGAATCTTTATATTAGAAGATGGTGAAAGTATAGCACTAAACAAAGATGCTCTTGCATTTTTACCCGTTTTGGTATGAAGAGAAAAGAGCAGTTTTAAGTGCCGAAAAGTACCATGCTATCGAACTTCTTAAAAACAGTGCGCATTGAATTAAAAAATGAAATTCAACGGTTAAATTCAACAATTTTTCAACGTTTTTCATTTTGGTTTCAATAAAAAACGAATAGTAGTATCTCAATTTTAAAAGGATACTGCTATGAAACACGTTTCTTCCAAACAATTGTTGCATCTGCTTGCCAGAATGCCAGAGCCTCTCCAGCAGGAAGCGCTAGAAAAAACATTTGAACGTTTTTACACCCTGAAAAGTAGAAACACTGAAGGTCTTAATCGTTCAATGCTTTACCATCAAGCATTGCTGTTTGTTCTTGAAAACTATTATGATACGTTAACGATTGGTTCACTTAAAAAGAACTCTAAAGAACTTGATAGCCTGAATGAAAAAACCAAACTGCAACTTAAAATGTTTGATACTTCCAAAAAAAGAATTCCCAAAAAACGCTCCAAACTGCTTAATCAGTATGCTCCTCTTATTTATCAGTTAAAAGAGGAAAAGGGACAAAGTTATTCTCAGATCTGTCTCCATCTCGCAAAATCAAAAAAATTAAAAGTTGACAGAACGTACATCTGCAAAATCTATCCAAAAATAAAACAAAAGGTTGAAGATCTTAAGGCAATTTCTTTACAAGAAAACAGTATTTTTTAAAAGTCCATCATTGAAAAACGAATAGTAGCTGTAAGACATTTTGTTTTACAGCCATTTTTATCATCACAAGGAGTTTATATGCAGTTAGTTGTTATTCCTCTTATACAGAAGCTCTATCTGGTTGCCGATAGGATTGAAGTTCCAGAGAATAGAGTAGTCCCCATATCTATTAGTGATTCGGGCAAAATTTTAAAGGCTAAATTGTTTGAGAAATCTCATGATTATTTTTTTATTCATTCAATTTTTTGGGAAGAGACACGAATTGTAAAGGGAATCTTTATTTACCATTTTAATGAAATCTTGAATGGATTTGTCACTAATAAACTACGTCTTGGACAAGAGCATCTCATTTGGAATACAGAATATGGAGATGGTGTCAAGCGAAGCGCAGAACTGGTCAGTTTTTAGTGTAAAAAAGTTGCGAATTGAAACTTAAACCACCTCTTGATTTTGACCTTCTATGTTTGAAGATTTAGCTTCAAACTTATAGATTTCTGAGTGTAAAACTCCTGTTTGTTTCTTCTCTTTAAGTCGGTAGCTATCTCCTTGAATATTGATGATATGTGAGTGATGTAACACTCGATCTAATATAGCGGTTGTAACGATTTTATCTCCTGCAAAGACTTGAACCCATTTACTAAATACAAGATTTGAAGTAAAAATGGTAGAGCTTTTTTCATAGCGTTTAGAAATAATTTGAAAAAAGTGATTGGCTTCTTCTTTGCTCATATTGAAATATCCAATCTCATCAATGACAAGTACCGATGGAGAGGCGATAGATTTCAAGAAGCTATCATATTTTTTCTCTTTTTTGGCTCTATTTGCATTACTTAAAAGCTCACTTATGGTGGTAAATCTTACTTTATAGCGATGTTGCACCGCTTTGAGTGCTAGCGCAATAGCAAGATGTGTTTTACCCACACCACTTTCACCTAAGAGGATGATGTTCTCATACTTTTTAACAAATATTAGGCTTGAGAGTTCTTCAATCTGTTTACGGTTCACGCCAACGGAGAAAGTGTAATCAAACTGCTCTAATGTCTTAATAACTGGGAATCCTGCGAGTTTGGTCAACATATTTTTAGACCTTCCTAGTCTATTATCTACTTCCACTCGTAATACCTCCTCCAAGAACTGTGTATATTGCCAATTCTCTTTAGCTGCCATACTGGCAATATCATGATATTTTTTCGCCTATGATAGAGAGCTTGAGTTCTTTACATAACTCATCGATAGAGGTATCTAACTCCATAATGCACCACCATAAAATCCAACAGGAAGGATGATGTTTGCAACCATGGGTATAAACTCATCGTAACATTGAATGTCTCTATTGGGGATATATAATTTTTCCAAGTCTTTGTGAGAATTGATTGGGGAATATTTTTTAGCTACACTTTCAATCAAAGCTTTAGGGTGGATTCCTTGATAGGCTTTAGGCACAGGAAGTAGCTGTAACTGCTCCTGTGCTAACAACTCAAATGGCATCTGTAATGTCGTTTGGTGGATGCGTTTATTGGCGGTATTGTCCAACCATTTTAGAACTTCCGCATTTGCATTATCAAGCGTTAATGTGTAATGTTTCATAGAGAGTCGCACCCGTAATCCATTGTGAAAGTTATACCGCAGATAATGGTTAAATCTCTCAACTTTTCCTTTGGTCTTAGCACGATAGGGTTTGCATACTTTGATACTGAATCCACAATGTTTAGCAAAGTCAGCAAACAAGGGATTGAATCTATGATCACCTTTGCTATAGTCATTGCGCGACAATATAACCGTTTTCATATTGTCATAGAGACAGTTCCTAGAAACACCGCCAAAGTAGGCAAAAGCGTTCATATGGCACCCTATTAAGGTCTCAATCTTCTCATTATTAACGTATTCCACATAAGATGCCCTAGAGTAACCCATCGTCGCCACAAAGGCGGATAAATTATCCTTGGGAAACTCTACCCAGTCGACCTGCATTTGCTGGGCTGGTTTGGTTTCAAAGCGTATAATAGGCTCATCTAATTTGGCTCGAGCTCTAAGCTCATATCTTAGTATGACTTGTTGAAGCCACCTCAGACTTCCATCGTATCCTAGCTTCTTAATCTCTTCGTAAATAACAGTTAATGGTATTTCACTTTTCTGCTGCTCTGCCGTCTCTAACATCTTGGCAATATGTGGCAAATAAGGATCAACACTGTTAATCACAGGAGGTCTATTGATATGGGGAATATAATCATCTGGAAGATTGGCATAGCGCCTTACAGTTTCTCTTGAAATACCTAACTTTCTAGCAATGGCACTTTTACTAAAACCTTCAGCTAAAAACTTCTTTATCATTTTAATTTCACCTTTTTTTTAACACTCAACTCCTTTCCAAAAATTTGAAAATGGAGTTTAACCAATTTAACTTGGTTCTTTAAGGTTTTAAATAAAAATGCAACTCTCAAATTACATTTTCTACTGACCAGTTTAGCAGTTCGTTTGACACCCTCAAAGGATTATCGACAGATATCATGTATCAAGATTGGGGAAAAGATGCCAATGGACATGACTTCTGGTTTAAAGCAAATTACAAATTCTAAGTCATTGCGTTTTGAATATCTTCATGAGACAGTGGTTATCAACTGCTGTCTCTTATTTGCTTAATCAAGCAATTTCAATGCTGAAATTATAAGTTTAGTAGTTTATTTGATGAATGGAGTATCGTATGTTACAAACGATTCGTGGAAAATTAGTATTTTTGTTAGTTATTTTTCTATTAGGCTTAAGTGGGCTCACATTTTTACTTATTTCCAATACACACAATGCAGAACACGTTGCAAAGAAAATTGAAATGATTGGTAATTTAAGGATGGCCAATGCGATGTTGCCAGTATTTGTTTTAAGCTATCAGATAAGTTACGATAAAGAGAATTTAAATTTTTATAATGGTGCTTTAAAGGAATTTCGAGACTATATCAATCAATTGAAAGTTCAAATGCATGAAGAGCAGAAAATACTTTCAGTTTTAGATAAAGCGATTGAAGAGTTAACACTTTATAATAACCTAACGCAAGAAAGATTTAAAATAATCGACCAATATCAGCATACATTACATACAAAAGAATTTGTCAATACTCATGAAGAAAAACAATTTAAGGATATCGTTTTACAAATAAGAGATCATCATCGAGCAATGAAGGTTATTATTGAAGATATTAACAAGTCAATACAAGAAGATGGATTTAAGATACTCGAAAATGCCAAAATAATAGGGCTATGTATAGCTATTCTTATTGCCTTTATCGTAACACTTCTTTTTTGGATTACCATCCGTAAAATTCGTTCTTCTATTCGTATGGCCGTGAAGGGGTGTGATTATATTTCCACACATAAAGATCTTTGCTACACCATAGAAACTGGTAGTCATGACGAAATATCACAAATGATGAAAACCGTCAATCAACTTCTATTGGCGCTTTCAAAAGCATTAGATAATGCTAAAAATACAGCACATGAAAATGCCGCTGTGGCAGAAGAATTGGCCAGTACCTCTATGCAAATAGGTATTTGTACAGAAAATGCTGCGAAAGAAGTAAACGAAACAACCAATGAAACAGAGGCAGTTGTCTCTATTTTAGAATCAAGCGAGAAAAGTTCGACACAATCAGGGAGTGTTATTGCCAATGTTACTGCCGAATTGCATCATGCGGCGGAGGAAGTTCTGTCTGTTTCAAGTAATCTTCAAGGCGTTGTTGTGAGCCAAACAGATCTTTCTTCACGATTGGAACATCTCGATCAAGAAGTTGGGCAAGTTCAACAAATTCTTTCTGTGATTGCAGATATAGCAGAACAAACGAATCTTTTAGCCCTTAATGCTGCCATTGAAGCCGCTCGTGCGGGTGAACATGGTCGCGGTTTCGCTGTTGTCGCAGATGAAGTTAGAAAACTTGCAGAACGTACGCAAAAGAGTTTAGTCGAAAGTAATGCTACCGTAACAATCATAGTCCAATCCGTTTATACGGCTACAGAGATGATGAGGGTTAGTTCGCAAGAAATAAAAAGTCTTGGGGAACGAGCAGAAACAACGCAAAAATTAATGCGCAGTACCGTTATTAATATCAATACGGCTAAAGAGATCGCTTTGGATAATGCACAAGAAGCTAAGCTAGGTCGAGAAAAAACGATGAATGTTATAGAGCGTATCCGAAATATCAGTCATATCTCAAATACCAATGCGAGAAATGTGGAAGAAATTGCTTCTGCTGCAGAACATCTTGCTAAATTGTCTGAAGAATTAAATGTTTCACTATCAGCGTTTAATACTGCTCTTTAAAATGAATAATATGTATTCAATAACTAAAATGACGTTTTGTCGAGCATAAAAAATGATCTATTAAACAACAAAAGCTATAATCAAGCTATGGAAAATTGTTATCTCAAAGGAGTAGATTATGCTTGATAGTACGAAAAAAGTTGTATCGCTTAGCAATCGCTTTAGGATGTTTAGTTTCAGTGGCGGCATTCGCAGAAGAGATTGGATCGGTTGATACAGCTTTTGTTTTTTTAGGGGCAAATCATAAGATTGTGATTGAAGCATTTGATGACCCTAAGGTGCCTGGTGTTTCCTGTCATCTTTCTCGTGCAAAGACGGGAGGAGTAAAAGGTACTTTTGGTATCGCTGAAGATACTTCTGATGCTTCTATTGCATGCCGACAAACAGGCATTATTACATTACCGCAAGAGATTCAATCCAAAAAGAGTGATGGAGAACGTGTTTTTAGAGAATCTACATCGCTGTTATTTAAACATATGCAGGTGGTTCGATTTTATGATGTAAAACGCAATACGCTGATTTATTTAACGTATTCTGATAAACTCATTGATGGTTCACCCAAGAATTCTATCTCAACCGTACAGATTACAAATTCTATTTTTGAAAAATAGATGAAGTTATAGATGATGGTTAACATAACGTACGAGCATGTATTTTTAGAGACATGCTCGCTTTTTTATTTCACTTAACAGCTCTTTCAAACATGAGGTTATTTGTGCATCTGTATCCAAATGCCATCATCGGCGCGATGAATCACATAATCCACAATTCCCACACTTTTTAAAAGGGCATCATAGTCACGCTTCATGCCATCTCCATGCATTTTATTCATCGCTTCTCGATCGATTTCTTGACCTCTTTGGCGCATATTTTCTTCAATCTGCTCTTTGATTTCAGGCGTGCCTTTGCCTCCGCCCACAAACGTGGTCCCACCTTTTTTAAGTACGCGGTAAATCTCTTTGAAAGCTAATGCAGGCTCTTCCCAAAAAGGAAGCGAACCTCTGGATATCATTAAATCCATTGTCTCATTTTCCAGAGGAATGGCATGCACATCCCCCAAAAGAATAGCGCCTCGCTCTTCTAAGTCATCTTCAATGAGGTGTAAAGCAGCTTTATCCAGTGCCTCTTGGGAGAGATCAAAAAACGTTACATGTAAACGGGTTATTTTTGCAAGTTCAAGCCCCAAATACCCTCCACACGAGCCAATATCCAGACACTTTCCCTCCGTGACATTTGTATATGTTTTTATCTTGTTGGCATAGTATTCATACAAAGGGCGTTTTACTGTTCGTGACTGTTCATCGTAGTGTTCAACATCCATCGTTAATCCTTACATGTAAAAAAGCGCTCAGTTTTTTGAGCGCTTACAATAGTTAATATTTGAGTGTTAGATCAAGACCAAAAACACGACCACGATCATAGTAATACCCCGTTGTATAACGTGTTGCATAATGCTCATCGGTGAGGTTTCTGACATATAGCGTAACCGTTGTTGTGGTATTGCCTGCTTTAAAGTCCCGCATAATATTGGTATCAACGCGCGTAAAATCACCTAGATCAACATTATACGCTGTTCCCATTGCCGAGGTTGAGGTATGCCAGCCACTCTCTTTTTGGATGGAAAGGTTGGCTCGGTATTTGTCCCACTCTTGCGTAATCAACAAAGTGTACAAATCCTCTGGGTTGCTGTTCCCCACATTATCGGTTGTAACGCCACTACTGGCGATAGCGTCATACTGCAAAAGATGTGTCCAGCTTGCTTTGTAGCTTGTACCTGTTGAAAACTGTCCTTTGAGAAGAAGCTCAAGGCCATTTCGTTTTGTATCAGATTCGGTATAGTAATAGTAGGTTTGACCATTTAGCACGTACGTATTGGTTGCGGAAGTATCTTGCGCTTTTTCATTGTCTGTTTTGACGCTAAACCACGTTACCATCGGGTTAAAGGCTTTATCGTAATTGGCTTCCAGACTGGTCTCGAAACGTTCTTGTGTTTCAGCATGAAGAGTACCTGTTTTGGATTTAACATCAAAATCGCCCATCGTTCCTTCATCACCGTGATAATATCGTGTACTGATGTTATAAATTGGGGTCATTTGCCATTTTGCACCTAAGGCATAAATCTTTGCAGGCGCCATATCGGTATCGTTATTGGTACTATTTTTAGTCGCACTGGTACTTGAGTAGTCGATATGTTTTTGATCTTGTCGATAACCGCCATCAAGAATGACTTGCCCATCAAACAATTTTTGTTCAACCGTTCCTGCCCAACCTAAAACATTGACATCAAAGCGGTTATAACTAGCACTATTGTTGGCACCATATCCTGAACTATCGGTAGATTGCACTCCCAACATAACGGTTGTGTCACCATAACGCATATTGTGGCGCAAACTAAAACCGTCTGTTTTTTCCCAATAAGGTTTTGGATTTCCTATAGTTGTTGCGGGTGTTGTTCCCCCAAAGGATTCATTACTGTACTCGGTATGCTCGTAGCGTGTACCAAACATCGAAGCCAGTGTTGCGTGATTTTCACTCCATTGTAGGGTTGCATCACCACTGATAATCTGTGTCGTGATAGGATCATAATACCATTTTGAATTATCTAAAGTGCCTAAAACTGTGACACCTCTTTGCATATCAAACGTTCCCGTATCTTTATAGGCTAAGAGTTTTGCGCTCAAATTTTTATAGGTAAATCCTGTATTGGCCATTTTAACATCGGCGGTCTGTTTATCAAACCATGTATCATTGGTTCGTTGATTAAGTCCTGACCACATACCTCCGACAAAGGCGCTTGAATCATCGTTTGCAACACGCGACCCTACATAAAGATTTTCTTTATTGGTTCCAGGAATACCTTCTGTTTTTTCAAGTGTACCTGACAAAATCGCTTCCGTTTTTTCGGGTTGTTTCGTTTTGATAATGATATAACCCACATTCAATCCTGAACCCGATGTGGATGAGCCGATGTTAATCGATGGTCCTAAGGTCAAGGATGAAGAACCTCTCACTATTTGAATCTCTTCAATCGCATTGAGTGGAAGCTTTTGGAGAATTTTGTTGGCGGTAGACGGTAAAATAGCACCATCAATAATGTAGGTGAGCGATCCGCCACCCCTGACATTGACAAAATAGGGACTTTTCCGACCTTGATACGTGACATCAACACCCGTAGCATGACCAAGAAGATCGAACATATCTTTAGGCGCAAGGTCTTTAATATCTTCTTGTGTAAAGATTTCAACGCCCGCTTGAGAGCTGCTTTCTACTTTGTGAGGATTGAGTATGCTGGTAGGATTCAAATCCTCACGTACAACATGCGATGATCCATTGTTGTTATTGCCCGTAGCGCTAATGGGATCAAGTTCATAAACGGTATCAGCTCCAATGAGCGATAATGGAAAGACGAGAGATGCTGTGACGAGGCTGAGAGTGCCAAGCCATTTCTGGGACGAAGACATATTACTCCTTTGTAATGAAAGATTGTGGTGCTAAGATTACATGTAAAGCTTTTTCATCCAATGTTACACCCATAAAAAGAGCGTAAAAATTTTTAGTTTCTTCACGGATGTCGATGGGATACTCAGCGGGATACAAAAGATTTGCTAACCATTGAAGCCCTAAAAAGCGCATAAAAGAGGGTGGTCTGTCAAACCAGTTAAACGGTATTGTAGGAATAAGATAGATGCGATTTTCTTGAACCGCTTTGATGTTTTTCCACATGGGGTGTGATTTAACAGTATTTAAAAAATTCTCTTCTTGGGTAATGATCACATCAGGGTTGTAAAGAATCACTTGCTCCATCGTAAGTTTTTCAAACCCTTTGTGATTGGATGTATGACAGCGATGGACATTGACATCGCCTAATAGTTTTAAAATCTCAACGTGAATGGAGTCATCGCATTCGGTACTGAGTCCATCAGTGCCTTCTGCGTAATAGACTTTGGGACGCTTCTCTTGGGGGATATCACTGACAACCTTTTTGACATCCTCTAAAATACTTTGAGTACGTTTTGAAAGCATATCTCCGCGTTTTTCTTGATGTAAAAGACGTCCTAAAAATTGAAAAACTTTGGGATAATCTTCCATGGATTCAGCCACCGCATAAACATAGGGTATATTAAACTGCTCTAGTTTTTGGTTGATATTACCGATGGGGCTCAGTGACGAAGTAGACCACATAAGCAGTAGATCGGGCTTTTGCACAAAGAGTGTTTCGATGTTGGAGGTTTGCGCCCCTCCACTCATAGAACCTACAACGGGTAAGTCTCTGCTACTGGGGGCAAGAAAAGGCTTGTTCTTCTCTTGTACCGCAATGACCCATCCCGCCATAATCGAAGGATCCATCGCATATAAAATATAACTCCCATAAGGAGAGGTGGCGTAGATTTTATGGATGGATTCAGGCAGTGTGACTTCTCTTCCCGCCATATCGGTGATTGTAGTGGCATGTAGAGACATTGAAAAAATAGCTCCTAAAATAAGTTTACATGTAAGATGTTTCATGGCGTCTCCCTTCAAACGTTATATTATAATATATATAACGATAACTGTGCAAATTTTATTCCTTCATTGACTCATAAATATCTTGTTAGTCGTTATAAAAAGTGAAAGGAAATCCATTTTTTGGAAGATAAAACTAAAAAAAAAGAGATATAGCTCAATTTCATATCATATGGTTAGTTGTTATTTGTGAAGCAAAGAAATAGGGATGTATTTTTAAAAATTTATTATTAAATACGTCGATAATAAAAGAATTTGATATGCATAAAACTGTCAGCTTACCTAATCCAATATGGAAGTATTTGATAAACAATTTAGTTTTATATTGTTACGATGATACGGTTGTCCATTCTTTTAGTTTTGGTAGATTTTTGATAATGTAGCAGGTACTATTTTTCTTTTCTAATATATTTTTTTTTCAGAAATTCATTAAAAATCGTTGATGTGGTTTGTCTTTTGGATCCAATAAATGCAGATAATTCTTTAACAGAGAGTTTTAGTGTAATGCTTGAGTTATTTTCAATATTATTACCATTTTGAGCCGCTGCAACCTCCAGTAAAAAAGAGGCTAATTTATTTTTACAACTTTTAAAAACAAGGTTTTTAATAATACGTCTTTCCATCACGGCACGTTGTTTCAAAGAAGCAATAACAGCTGTTGAGAATTTTTCATTTCTAAAAAAATGAGAGAATTTTTCTGCGTCAATAAGATAGACTTCACTCTCCTCTAAAAATTCGATGACACATGACTCTTCAGGGATAATGATATTGTCTTTAATTAGATAATATAAGATAAATTCTTCGTCATTTTCATAAATAATAGCTTTAGCTTTTCCACTTTTAAATACATAAAGTACCAGCGATTTATTGTCATAAGCAAGATTTCCCTTATGAAATTTCTTAATCGGAATAGATTTAAATTCATCATTTGAAAGAATAGATGAAAGATTAATTGAATCTATTCTTATTCTACTAGACTCCATTTTTAACCTTTTTGATAAGAATTAGCGTAGCATATCCTATGATTTCTGAAAGACATATAAATAAGTATGCTTCATAGCATTGTATATAAAATCCATAAAATAGGCATTTAGATAATTCTATAAAAAGTGTCATATAGCTGACAGTATTTATTTTCGAGTTGTGCTACTATTTTTCCATAAAATTTAAAAGTAAATATATTTTTTAATATTAAATTTATAATATGAAAATATAGGTATATCTTTGAATTTGAAAGTGAATATTTTAGGAAAGGATTGATATGAAAAAGTTTCAGACGACATGTCCATATTGTGGCACTGGCTGTAATATAGATTTATTAGTTGAAAATAATAAAATCGTCAAGGCAGAGCCCACAAAACATCATCATGTGAATGATGGTGAATTGTGCTTGAAAGGACTTTATGGTTGGGAATATGTTCATTCTCCAAGGAGACTTACCAAACCATTGATACGAAAAAAAGACGGTGTTTTTTCAAAACAGGGTGAATTGGTTGAGGTAAGCTTTGAAGAGGCATACGATTTTGTGGCTTCTCGCATGAAAGCTTCTGTTGAAGAATATGGCCCCAATAGCATCATGGGATTTTCTTCTGCTAGATGCACCAATGAAGACAATTATGCTTTTCAAAAACTCTTTAGAGTACAAGGAACCAATAATATAGATCACTGCGCTCGTCTTTGACATGGCCCTACAGTAGTCGGTTTGACTAAAACATTAGGTAATGGCACCATGACAAACGATCTTACAGAGTTTGCTACCGATACAGACGTTCTTTTTTTAATTGGAACCAATACAAGCGAATGCCACCCAATTATCGCCATGCAAATGTTGCGAGGATTAGAGCGTGGAGCTAAAATGATTGTCATCGATCCCAAAGAGACGGATATGGCCAAAAAAGCGGACATATTTCTTCAAATCCCTGTGGGTTATAACATTCCACTTCTCAATGCAATGATTCATCATATTATTGAAAATAATCTGTTTGATAAAGAATTTGTTGAAAACTATGCAGTTGGTTTTGATTATGTGAAATATGCAGTCAAAGATTTTACACCTGAACGTGTTGAACAAGAGACAGGTATCGCGGCAAGTCTTGTGATAGAGGCAGCTGAAATGTATGCTCGTGCAGGTGCAGCAGCTATTTGTTATACCATGGGTATGACACAATTTATTGATGGAACGTCCAATATATTCTCTCTCTCCAATCTTGCCATTCTCACAGGAAATCTAGGTAAAAAAGGTGCAGGTGTTAACCCCCTTCGTGGACAAAACAATGTACAAGGTGCCTGCGATATGGGTGCTCTTCCAAACTGGGTGCCTAATGGCATGGTGACCAGTGAAGCCGTACGTTTACATGTAAAAGAAATTTGGGGATACGACATCAGTCCCAATATTGGTTATAAACTTACCGAAGTACCGCACAAAATAGAAGAGGGTGACATTAAATTCCTTTATGTCTTTGGCGAAAATCCTGTCATGAGTGATCCTTGGACAGAGCATTTCGTTGAGGCGGTTGCGCATCTTGAAACAATGGTAGTCCAAGATATATTCCTCACTGAAACTGCACAAAAAGCAGATGTTGTCTTGCCTGCTGCTTCTTGGGGTGAAAAAGAGGGAACATTCATTAATACTTCTCGTCGCATTCAAATGGTGGCAAAAGCCATTGAACCTAGTGAGGGCATTGAGCCAGATTGGAAAGTCATTTGTCATATTGCACAAAGAATTGGTTTAGAAGGTTTTGATTTTTATAAACCAGAAGAGCTATGGGAAGAGGTTCAAGCACTGAACCCACACTTCTTTGGCGGTGCGACGTATCCTCGCCTTAAAAAAGAGAATGGTATTAGTTGGCCATGTCCGCATGAGACACATCCAGGGACACCTGTTTTGTATGAAGATAAAAAATCAATGTTACCAGATGGCAAATTTAGATTAACACCTGTTATCTATACTGATGATAAAACCAAACGGGTAGAACTTGAAAATGAACTTATTGCAAAACTCAATATTCCAAGTGACTATCCAGTCGGTTCTGGTGCTCTCAGTGAAAAAGTGAATGCGCTTTATCCGTGCCTCTTTACGACCGGACGTAAAGTATACCACTATCATACGGGTACGATGACGAGGGAATGTAAACCATTGGAAATGGGTGCTGATTTTATGGGTGCTGCGATAGAAGTGAGTTTAGATATTGCAGAGGCGAGAGATTTACAAGAAGATTGTTATGCCCTTGTTGAAAATAAACGTGGGAAAATTGCTGCGAAAGTGAAAATAAATCGAGACCTTCGTCATGGCACGATTTTTACGACATTTCATTATGCAGAAGCGGATGGAAATGAACTCGCAAATGCTGAAGATAAAGACCCCCTCTCTGGTATGAATCCTCTCAAAATGACGATAGCGGCAATTCGAAAAATTTCTGAAGAAGAGTATTTAATGGTTCGTAATCAGACAGATATGCACATGCACCCGTCCGAGCAGTATCGTACGGTAAGGAGATAAATCATGAATGAGTTAAGAGTCAATAAATTTGTTATTGCCAATCCTAAGGTATGTATAGGATGTGCTACATGTATGGCTGCATGTTATGAGTCGTCTTATAAGCGTGGAAAGTTGGCAGTTCCTCGCTTGATTGTAACACGAACCCTTAGTGGTACGATGCCAAACCAATGCCGACAATGTGATGATGCCCCTTGTGCAAATGTCTGTCCTGTTGGGGCATTACGTTTTGGGGAAAACAGCATCGAATTGCATGAAGAGATTTGTATCGGCTGTAAGATGTGTACACTTGCCTGTCCTTTTGGCGCTATTCGTGCGGGGGCTGAGATTATGCCTTCCATTAATTACACGATGGAGCCAAAATACAATTTAGGCTTAGAATCAGAAATAGGGGCAAAAAGCATCGCCATTAAGTGTGATTTGTGTAATGGCAGAGTGGAAGGTCCTTCGTGTGTTGAAGTTTGTCCAACAGGTGCATTAATGTTTATTGACGCTAGAAACTTTGAAAATAAAGTTATTAGTGAAAAAGCAAATGGTAGTGTTGAAGCATTCGTTCAGCATATGATTAAATATACTTAATGAAGGATATGTGATGACAGATGTATATCTCTTATACGTACTAGGAAGCGTTGTTTCCCTTTTACTGTATAAATTTAACGCACTTGCGTCTAAAATAGGCTTTGGTATCTCCACCATCGCCTCTGGATACGGTGCGTATTATTTTTTTATGCATATTGGCGAAAAAGCGCAGTTCACAACCAATATAGCCCTTCTTTATAATCCAACATTCTCGATTGACCCTGTTGGAAACTTTTTTTTCTTTGTCATAACACTGATTGCGTTTGCATCATCCATGTATGCGATTCAGTATTCGCAAGGGTATGCAAACAAGGGAAGTCTGGGGGTTATGGCATCCTTATTTAACCTGTTTGTACTGAGTATGCTGATGGTTGTTTCTGCATCCGATGTCTTTTGGTTTATGATTTGTTGGGAATTAATGACAATTATCTCAGCATTCTTGATTTGCTTTAATGACTCAAAGTCTTCGATGAAAGCAATTATGGTTTATTTAGGAATCGCACACCTTGGTGGTATGTGTATTTTATCTGCTTTCCTTCTTTTAGCACATCAATCAGGATCACTGGAGTTTAGCTCTTTTGCCTCTATCAAAATGTCACCATGGCTTGCAAGTATTACGTTTTTACTTGCATTCATTGGCTTTGGCTCAAAAGCAGGCATGTTTCCTTTTCATGTTTGGCTTCCCAAAGCTCACCCTGCAGCACCTACGAATGTATCTGCTTTGATGAGTGGTGTCATGATTAAAGTGGCACTTTTTGGAATTATCAAGTTTTGTCTCTGGCTTCCTGTGATGCCATGGTGGGGGCTTTTGATTATTATCATTGGGGCACTTTCGTCTCTCTTAGGTGTTTTATACGCACTCATTCAACACGATTATAAAGCGCTTTTGGCGTATCACTCTGTTGAAAACATTGGCATTATTTTATTAGGTCTTGGAACAGGTGTTTATGGTATTGCGATCAATTCACCTACTTTGGCAACCGTAGGTTTCTTGGCGGGGCTTTACCATACTGTTAACCATGCCATCTTTAAAGGGTTACTCTTTTTAGGCGCAGGTAGTGTTTTACATGCAACACACACCA
This sequence comes from Sulfurospirillum diekertiae, assembly GCF_002162315.1. Taxonomy (NCBI): domain Bacteria; kingdom Pseudomonadati; phylum Campylobacterota; class Epsilonproteobacteria; order Campylobacterales; family Sulfurospirillaceae; genus Sulfurospirillum; species Sulfurospirillum diekertiae. The sequence goes on from NZ_CP021416.1 coordinate 1,031,145, forward strand.
GAGAAATTGAAGCACTCGGTGGTTTGGCTAAAAAGATGCCATACACTGCTTTTGCGATGTTTATTGGTGTTATGGGTATTGCTGCATTGCCACCTTTAAATGGCTTTGTCAGTGAATGGTTTACCTACCAAGGTATGATGCAAGGAGCCCTTGGAGAAGGAATTCTTCCTCGATTTATCTTTACATTCTCTGTTGTAGCGCTTGCTTTAACGGGTGTTTTGGTTGTCATCCACTTAAAACTCTATGCGGTTATTTTTGCAGGAACACCACGCCACAAAGACATTTTTGATCAAGCCAAAGAAGCACCTATTAGTATGGTCTTAGGCATGATGTTCCTTGTCCTTGGTTGTTTTGCCTTTGGTATTGGGGCTAACATTGTGACCGATAATATTATGACAGTGGTTACCTCTTTTAGTGGTGTGTATCAAGCAGCACCAGCGGGCGGATACATTGCTTCTCCGATTGGATCAACCATCTCGCTTCCTCTCATTGCGATGATCATTTCAGGTGCAATGTCCTTGCCATTCTTAATTATTGTCATTATGAAAGCCAACAGAACGAAACCTCGAGAAACGGATCCTTGGGCATGTGGTTTCAAATACAGTAATCGTATGCAAATTACAGCAGGACCTTTTACGGGTGATCTTAGACGTTTGATGGAGTGGTTATTTCAAAGTAAGCCAACGGTAGAAGACCAAGGTTATTTTAAACCCGTTATTTACACTGATCATCCTAAAGATATTTGGTGGAATATTTTTTATCAACCTGTCATCAATGCTGTGACATATGCCGTTGAAAAAATTGCAGTCATGCAAAATGGTAGCACAGGTGCTTATGCTGCTTATATTTTGGGAGGTTTATGTCTTTTCTTAGCCATAAGCCATCTCATATAGAAAGGTGAACCCATGAGTAGTCTATTTTTTATGATTTTACAAGTCGTCGTTATTATCCTTGTTGCACCATTTTTTGATGGTGTCGCAAGAGTTTTAAGGGCGAGATTACAATCACGCCGTGGTGCGCCAGATTTTTTCCAAACCTATCGAGATATTATCAAATATTTTAAACGAAGTCGTACGGTTCCTCATTGTTCACACTGGGTATTTCGTTATGGACCTTATACACTGTTTGGAGCTGGCGCTGCTCTTTTAGCGGTCATGCCTATTAGTTATGGTTCACATACTTTAGCAGCTTCATGTTCGGATGTGTTTGTCGTACTCTATATTGCGGCGATGTTACGTTTCATCTTCGGAGCAGCATCTATTGACTCAGGTAATCCTTTTGCAGGTGTGGGTGGTAGTCGTGAGCAGATGCTTGCTGTATTTGTAGAACCTGTCATGATGACAAGCCTTTTAGTCGTGATGCTACTAGCGCATACGAGTAATTTGGGCGAGATTCAAGAGATGGTGAGAAGTGGTGTCATTGGATACCAAATTCCAGCATTTGCCGTTGCTTCCATCTCTTTCTTATGGGCAATGTATGTTGAAAGTGGCAGAAATCCTTACGACTTAGCAGAGGCCGAACAAGAGCTCCAAGAGGGCGTCTTAAGTGAGTATTGTGGTGCTGATTTTAGCATTGCACATGCTGGTTTGATTCTAAAACAGTTTGCCATGATTGGTATGTTTTTAACTATTTTTGAACCATGGAGTTTTGAAAATCCATTTTTAGCCTTGATTGTCTTTGTTTTAAAAGCAGGTATTTTTTTATATAGCTGCTGTTTTATTGATAACTTTGGACCACGACACAAGCTTCTTACAAGCTTTAGATCAAATGCAATAGCAGCGCTTGGTGTATCGTTTGTAGCGCTTGTCTTGTATGTTGTAGGAGCATAATATGATTGATCTATTAAGTCTTTTATCCATAGCAATGATTTTGACATCATTGATTGTTTTTGGACTCAGAAATTATAAGGCAGCGATTTTGACGTATGGATTGCAAACAGCACTCTTAGTCTCTATTTTTCTGCTTTTATCAACAACCCATTTGGCGGAGCAATTGTGTACATGGGCATTCATTGCACTTTTTACTAAAGTGCTTTTTATCCCTTTTATTTTGCTTCGTTTGGTCAAAAAATTGGGGGTGGTCAGTGAAGATGAACCCGTGGGTGGCTTTTTCGTAAGCCCCATTATTGCTATCAGTTTTTCACTTGCGATTGCCATGTCGGTTTATCCTATTTACATGAAATTTTCGTTAATTCATGAGAGCATTCCACTGATTGCCTCCATTACGATTTTTATGATTGGAATTTTTGGTTTCATTTTACGAAATTCAGTCATTAAACAGATTTTGGCGTACTGCATGTTTGAAAATGGCATTCATCTCTCTTTAGCGTTAATGGCGTATAACTTACCTGAAATTGCGGAGCTTGGAATCTTAACCGATGCTATCTTTGCCGTCATTATCATGTCAGTGCTCGCTCAAAGATTTCATCATTATTTTGGTTCTTTAGATGTCTCTAAAGCCACTGAATTGAAAGGTTAGGGAAGAAACATGGACATGCAACAACTCTTTACATTACTTTTAGCGGTACCTGTCTTGGCATCGCTTATTATCTGGTTTGCGCCTACTCAATTTAAGCTTCTAAGCACTTTACATGTAATCGCTTCAATGGCGAGTTCAGCGCTTGCTTTAAGCGCAGTTATGAAAGTCATGAATGGCAAAATATTTTTTGCTTTTCACGATATGCTTTTCATTGATGCTCTTGGTGGCGTCTTTTTGTCGCTCATTGGTGTGACGGGATTATTAGTCAATTTATATTCTGTCAAATATATGCAGTGGGAAGTTGAAAAAGGCGAAATTACCACCAAAGATGCCAAACTCTTTTTTGCCCTTTCGCATCTTTTTGTCTTCACAATGACGTTCTCCGTCCTTGCAAATAACATTGTGTTGATGTGGGTTGCGATTGAGGCGACAACTTTATCTTCTGTTTTTATGGTTGCCTTGCATAAAGGCAAAAAATCAACAGAAAGTGGTTGGAAATATATTGTTATTTGTAGTATTGGTTTAGCCTTTGCGCTTTACGCAACGGTATTGCTTTACAGTGCAGGATTCGCCGTTATCAAAGACAGTCATAGCATGATGCTTTGGAGTACCTTGATGGCGCATGCGAAGGAGATCAATCCTGACATCTTAAAACTCATCTTTGTCTTTGCCCTCATTGGTTTTGGAACCAAAGCAGGACTTGCCCCTACGCACACATGGTTACCTGATGTTCACTCCGAAGGACCAGCACCTGCGTCTGCAATGCTTTCTGGTATTTTGCTTAAATGTGCGATCTTAGGACTTATTCGTTATTACGCGATTGTGGGGAACTCAATGGTTGGGTTCGAGTACGTACAGACTGTGATGCTCGTCAGTGGTCTTTTGACCATCTTCATTGCGGCACTCTTCTTAATGCGTCAACACGATGTTAAAAGAATGTTTGCGTACCACTCTATTGCACACATGGGTGTTATTGCTTTTGGTTTAGGTGTTGGTGGATTTTTCGGTCTTTTTGCCGCACTCTTTCATGCTTTAGCACACTCTGTAACCAAAGCACTCGCTTTTTGTGTCACTGGTAATATGGTTCAAATTTATGGAACACGAGATATGACCAAAATGGGTGGACTCATCAAAATCGCGCCTATTACGGCTATTTTATTTGGTATTTCCATCTGTTCATTGGTGGGTGTGCCAGGTTTTGCAATTTTTGTGAGCGAATTTTGGATGGTGCAAGAGTCATTTAATACAGCACTTTACATCCCTGTCATTTTGTTTATCATCGGTTTGATCATTATCTTTATCGCAGATTTTTCTCACTTCTTTTTGGCAACGTTTGGTGAAAGCCAATCAAAAATTCTCTCACGAGAAGTTGCTTGGAGTGCGAATTTACCACTCATTGGTCTTGCTGCACTGATCATTATATTTGGCGTATTCTCTGTTGAGGGATGGGTCACATTGCTTAACAGCGCAGTCAAAATTATCGTTGCGGCATAAGGAGAACACGATGCTTAAAGGTGAAATTTTTATTAATCAAGTAAAACAAAGAATAACGATTCAAAGTGTTGAAAGGCAACCTGAAGATCAAATTACCATTACCGTGGATCGCAATGATCTGCCTGAAGCGGTTCGAATGCTCTATTACGATATGGGTGGTTGGCTTTCAACGATGATTCCTAATGACGAGCGACAACTCAATGGTAATTTCGCTCTCTATTATGTTCTTTCCATGGAAGGTGGAAAGATGACAGCAGAGGATGAAGTTGCTCAAGATGAAAAATGTTGGATTACCGTAAGAGCCCTTGTTCCAGCGGCAGATCCTACCTTCCCATCCGTTACATGTAAAGTTCCAGCAGCGGTATGGTATGAGCGTGAAGCATTCGATCTTTTTGGTCTTCGTGCCATTGGATTACCCGATCCAAGACGTTTAGTGCTTGCGGATGATTGGCCTGCTAATCTTCATCCTTTACGCAAAGATGCAATGGATTATAGGTATCGACCTGATCCTGTTGCCCATCAAGATGAGCCCGATTATGAGTTCATGCACCCAAAAGGCTCAGGTGGTGTTGTGGATGTTCCTCTTGGACCATTGCATATTACCAGCGATGAGCCAGGTCACTTTAGGTTGTACTGCGATGGCGATACGATTATTGATGCGGACTTTAGACTTTTCTATCAACATCGTGGTATGGAAAAGTTAGCAGAAAATAGAATGAACTACGATCAGATGGGCTATTTGGCAGAGCGTGTTTGTGGTATTTGTGGGTATGCCCATGCCATTTCGTGCATCGAAGCTGCTGAGCGTGCGATTGGCTTAGAGATTCCACTCCGTGCTCAAGCGATGCGTGTCATCTGTTTAGAAATTGAGAGATTGCATTCGCACCTTTTGAACATTGGTCTTGCATGCGAAGTCACGGGTAATGTGAATGCCTTTATGCACATCTTTAGAATTCGTGAATTTTCAATGGAGCTCGCACAATTTGTTACAGGTGGTCGTAAAACCTATGGCAACGTTGTTATGGGAGGACTTCGTCGTGACATGAGTGGTGTGGAGATCAAAAAGAGTTTAGACCTTTTAAAAATCATTGAAAAGCAACTCAAAGAAGTTTGGGAAGCAGTTATGGATGATAGCGCACAAGTGGGTCGTTGGAAAGGTGTAGGTATCTTAGATCCAAAAGTTGCACGTGATTTTTCTCCTGTTGGTCCGAATGTTCGTGGTAGTGGATTTAAACGTGATTCTCGCTATGACCATCCGTATGATTTCTTCGACAAAATTGAATTTAATGTGGCTGTTGAGCATGGTTGCGATGTATTTTCCCGTGAAATGGTTCGTTATCGAGAACTGTTAGAGTCTATCTCTATTATTCGCCAATGTTTTGAAATGATGCCAGGCGGTCAAACGATCATCTCTCCACAAACCATGATCAAACCAGGGGCGTATGCGCTTGGTAATGACGAAGCGCCTAGAGGAGAAAATATGCACTGGATTATGCACGGTAATGCTCAAAAAGTCTATAGATGGAGATGTCGGGCGGCTACGTATAATAACTGGCCATCCCTTCGTTACCAATTTAGAGGTAATACCATTGCCGATGCGGCTTTAATTGTCTGTTCTTTAGACCCATGTTACTCCTGCACAGAGCGTGTCACGGTTGTGGATGTTAAAAGCCATAAGTCAAAAGTGCTCACCCATCAAGATTTGAAACGTTATTCTCAAACCTTGAAAAATTCTCCTTTAAAAAACATGTAGGAGTATGTGATGAAACTATTAGATATGACACGAAAATATGGTAACGCAACCTATGGTTATCCCTTGGAACCCTATGAGGTTCCAGAAGGATTCCGTGGGAAGCCTTCGTATGATTATGAAAAATGTATTGGCTGTACCGCATGCGCAGTCGCTTGTCCTTCCAATGCAATCAATGTCAAACTCAATGCCAAAAAAGACAAATTGGTTTGGGAATTTGATTGTGCGAGGTGCATTTTTTGTGGACGTTGTGACGAAGTCTGTCCTACCAATGCCGTGATGCTCTCAAAAGAGTTTGAAATAGCTGTGAAGTTTAACAAAGAGGACTTGAAGGAACGAGGTGAACTTGAGCTACAGAATTGTGAGGTTTGTCACAAGCCTTTTACGACTAAAAAGCTTATTGCTTATGATCTTGAACGCCTCAAAAGAGTAGGGTGGAGTGAAGAAACACTTGATGCAAAAACGCACTACATTCGTACGTGTCAAGAGTGCAAAAAGAACATTGTGGTTGAACAGACTAATAGATCGTTTGGAAAGGCTCAAAAATGAGTAAAACATATATTGTGCCCGATGAAATAGCGCTCGCTAATTCAGTAGAAGCAAAATTAGAGCATCTTAAAAATATCAAAGGAAGCTTTAGCGTTTATAGAGTGGATTGCGGTTCATGCAATGGGTGTGAGATCGAAATTTTTGCGGCGATTACCCCGATGTGGGACCCTGAACGTTTTGGATTTAAGCTTGTACCAAGTCCAAGACATGCGGATATCTTAGTGTGCACTGGACCTTTAACGCGTCAGATGTATTATCCACTTTTACGTGCTTATGAAGCAACCCCTGATCCGAAAGTGGTGGTTGCTATAGGAGCGTGTGGGAGCAGTGGTGGCATATTTCATGATGCGTACAGCGTTTGGGGTGGTATTGATAAAGTAATTCCTGTGGATGTTTATATCCCTGGCTGTCCGCCGCATCCCGCAACCATTATTCATGGATTAGCAACGGCTTTGGGTATTTTGGATCAAAAATTATCATACAAAATGCACGCAAATGGTTCCAATCAATCGCCTGCAATCCAAATGTCTCTCTTGGGTGATATTTTATTTGAACGTGATGTCCTAGCGGAAGCAAAATTACTGATGGGTTATCTTTTTGGGCGCAAACTGTATGACAAATACATTGCAGCACTCAAAGAGTCTCCAGATATTAAAGATACCGTCAAAACACGCATAGCAATGGAGCGTTTGGTGCGTGAAGAGGAAGACAAAAGGTATCAGGAGTGTATGCAAACGATTCATAATAAAATTTACCTTTCTCACATGCGAAAGTTTCAAGCGATTGATGATGGCGATCGTATGGATTTAAACAACAATTAGAGAGATGAAGGAAATAAGATGATTAATGTATGCAGATTAACCAGAAGACATACCGATGCTACTTCTCAAAATATGCCTAGAGAGTTAGAACAGGTCAAGATCTTTTCCCTCAGCATTGGGCATGGAATTGGAACGGTTGATTTTGTGGAAACGATTGAAACGATTGAAGAAGAGGCATATGATCAAATGCTAAAGGAGTGTGGAGCGTATGCACAATTCAAGTTAGGAAATTTGAGTCAATATTTTGAAATAGAGGTTTTCCCAGAACATGCACAGAAGCTGTACCATGAAATGCCAGAGTGCTTTTTAAAAGAGCTTTTTGGAACACTGCATGAAGGGTATGTCATTTTAAGGAAAAGTTTATGAAGAAAGCACTTTTAACCATTGGAAATACATTACGCGGTGATGATGGTGTAACAACGTATCTGGGGCATCTTGTAGAAAAAGAAAAAATAGGGTGGAACGTCTTTTATGGAGACGACACTCCTGAGAGTCAATTTCATACTTTGCGAGCATTTGCTCCCGATGTTATCGTGGTTGCAGATGCAATGACAGGGATAAATGTAGGCAGTGTTGAGGTCATTGATATCAGCGATGATCGTGATTACATGTACTCAACGCATAATTTACCGATGCCTATACTTTTAAGTTATTTAAGGGGCTTTTGTGATGTTGTCCTTTTTTTAGGACTCAATGTAGATATTGAAAAGGTACTCGAAATCAACCCTTCACTTTCAGAAGAGGCACAAGCAACCGCTCGAAGAGCTTTAATCAAAATGCTTGAAATAGATGCAATTTTCGATGAACAAATGATTAGCTAAAGGAGTTTAATATGTTATCACCAGCAGAAACAGCACAGTCCTTATCAGGTGGACTTAGCCATAAAGCATTAATGCCTTTAATCAGTGTTACTTTTTTATCGATCATGGCGGGAAGTTCAATTGCCTTAGGTGACATTTTTTGGGCACATTCAACCGTCGGTGTTGCCAAAGCAGCCGGTCCTGGTATCGCCAATTTTATTGGTGGTATTGCCTTCTCTGTCGGTTTGATGATGGTTGTTTTTTTTGGAGGACATCTCTTCACGAGTTCTGTCATGTCAGGTGTTTCGACGTATGATCGCAAATTACCGATTGGCAAAATGGCCGCTTATTGGGTTTGGGTTTGGGTTTTTAACTTTGTTGGCGCGCTTTTGACGGCTTATATGTACTATGAATCTCGTTTACCTCTCAATTATGATGGGGAGATTTTAAAGCATTTTGTAGCGCTTGGGTCTGGGAAAATGACGCTTAGTTTTGAAGCCGCTTTTATCCGAGGTATTTTTTGTAATGTTTTTGTGTGTATGGCTATTTGGGCCTCTACTGCAGCTGAAGATACTGCCGGTAAAATCCTTGCTATCTGTTTTATTGTCGGTGCCTTTGTTGCTTCTGGATATGAGCACTGCGTTGCTAACATGTTTATTGTTTCCGAAGCTCTTTTCGCAAAAGCACATTATCTTCTCGCGGTAGGGGGTGACATGGAAGCACTTTCTCATTTGACGCATACCTCTATTGCTAATCTTGAAGCGCTGAATATAACAAACTTTTTTGTTAAAAATTTACTTCCAGTCACCTTAGGCAATATCTGTGGCGGTCTTTTCTTTGTTGGATTAATTGGATTTATGTCTCATAAATCAGATATGAATCATTAATGCTAAAGCCCTCTTATGAGGGCTTTAGCAAAATATAAAAGTGAGAAATAACAATGTTTGAGCAAGCACTTTATGTCAAAGAAAATCAAAAAGTTCACGCTCATGTGATGCGTGAGACTCTTTTTATCTCCCTTTTAGCAATGTACCCAATAGCTAAGGAAGATGGCATTAAAAGTTACTCTACGCATAACATAGATAGAGGTTCGTACAATAAGTTTTATCACTACAGTGTTGATAAAAATAAACGCCAAAAAATAGAGATATTGAATAAAAAATATGCACTCAATTCATGCTTCTAGATCTTTACATGTAAAGATTTTTAAATAGCAGACAGTGCATGAACTTTTGAGCATAAATATGCCAATTTTGCATATTTATAAGAGGAGGCGTGGATGTAATGAAACCTGAACTAATAAGTCAAAAAATTAAATGAATGAAAGGGAAAAAATGAGTACATCACGTGTTATATGTCCTTATTGTGGAACTGGGTGTAATGTTGATTTACATGTAGAAAACAATAAAATTATGAGTGCAAATGGTACCAAAGACCATCCTGTTAATGACTCACAATTGTGTCTTAAAGGACTTTATGGTTGGGATTATGTCGGCGCGAACGATCGGTTGAAAAACCCATTGATTCGTAAAAAAGACGGTAAATTTTCCAGAGACGGAGAATTTGTCGAAGCTTCATGGGATGAGGCACTTGATTTGGTTGTATCCAAATTTAAAGAATCCATTGAAAAATATGGCAAACGCTCCATTGCAGGTAACTTTTCAGCGCGCTGTACATTAGAAGAAAATTATGTCTCACAAAAATTGATGAGAGTCGCCATAGGAAATAATAATGTAGACCACTGTGCTCGCGTTTGACATGCACCTACAGTAGCCGGTTTGGCTAAAACAATAGGTAACGGTGCAGCAACCAACAGCTTTACAGAAATTGGTTTATACAGTAATTGTATCTTAATGATAGGCTCAAATCCAGAGAATGGTCATCCGATTGCAGCAATGCATATTCAAAGAGCATTAGACCGAGGCGCTAAACTGATTGTCATTGATCCGATATTAACCGAAATGGCACAAAAAGCAGATGTGCATATTCAATTGCCACCTGAGCATAACATTCCGATTATCAATGCGATACTTCATTACATCATTGCCAATGATCTATGTGATAATGATTTTATTGCGAAGTATACAACGGGATTTGATTATGTTAAAGAGACCGTTCAAGGGTATAGTCCTGAGTCAGTCTCAAAAATGACAGGTGTGCCTCAAGCGTTAATTGAAAAAGCGGCGCATCTTTATGCGACTATCAAACCAGCAGCACTGACGCATGGTATGGGTGTAACCCATTTTAATCATGGTGTGGGTAATGTGTATGATGTATCGAATTTGTTTTTATGTACGGGAAATATTGGAGAACTGGGTTCTGGGGATTATCCACTTCGTGGGCAACAAAATGTACAAGGTGCATGCGATATGGCCGTACTTCCTAACATTTTTCCGAACCTAAAACCTGTGACAGACCCAGAAGCACGTGCATTTTTTGAAAAAATGTGGGAGTGTAAACTCGATGATAAAATTGGTGTGCATAAAACACAAGTGCCTGATGCTATTATGAGTGGTGAAGTGAAAGTGTTCTATACCATTGGCGAAAATCCAGTAATTTCAGAACCTAATACGAATCACTTCTTAAAAGGGTTAGCACATCTTGATTTTTACGTGGTGCAAGATATCTTTTTAACCGAAACCGCTCTTAAAGCAGATGTTGTGCTTCCCGCGGTGTGTGGTCCAGAAAAAGATGGCTGTTATGCCAATGCAGAACGTCGTGTTCAACGTAACCATAAAGCGGTTGATGCGGTGGGTAATGTCAAACAAGATTGGCAAATTATTTGTGAAATCGCCAAACGTTTAGGTGCGAAAGGCTTTGATTATAAAAATCCTGAAGAGATTTGGGAAGAGGTAAGGCAAGCCGATCCTGCACGCTATGGCGGTATGAGTTACGATCGTTTGGAGAAAGAGCATGGGTTGCATTGGCCGTGTCCAACGTTGGTTCATCCCGGTACGCCTTCGATGTATATGGATAAAAAATTCTATACACCCGATCAAAAGGCGCGTTTTGCACCGGTTGTCTTTGTGGACGATAAAAGTAAAATTCCAGCTGCGCAAAAAGCATTGGCTGAAAAGCTTAACCTTCCTGAGGGATATCCACATATGGCAGGTTCTGTGGATGAAAAGACCGATAGCACCTACCCAATAGAGCTTTTAACGACACGAAAAGTGTATCAATATACGGTTGGTACGATGACACGAAAGTCTCCTGCTCTTGAGTGTGGAGCAGATCTTCATGGTCCAGCAGCAGAAATCAATCCCGCAACTGCGGCAGAGTATGATGTGGAAGAAGGCGATTTTGTGGCGATAGAAAGCAGGTATGGCTCGATTGCCATTAAGGTCGAAGTCACTGAAGTCGTTCCTAAAAATGTGATGCAAATGGCATTCCACTATTGGGAGGGACACTCTAATGAGCTCACCAGTAATGGTGTTGATCCTATCTCTTTAACGCCAACCTATAAAGCGGCAGTGAAGATGAAAAAGATCACGTCAGAGGAGTATTTTGCGACGTTAATGGAAAAAAGAGAGAAGTTTTATTCTCAAAAAATTATCTATTTCGATGCACATCATCATTAAGCTTTGAACAATGTGAGATACCGTGTGTATCTCACATATATAGCATGATAGTGTCTCAACGATGGTATCTTTCAAAAATAAAATTTACATTCAAGAAAAAAAAGAGATTACTCCCACATCAATTTTTTTATAAGCTTTGTTGCGTTAACATACTTCAAAATCAGATTCTTAAAATTATGTTAAATAATAAAAATAATAAAATATGGTTGATCCTATGAGCGAGTGCAATCTTTTAGATGTGTTATCCAATAAAAAAGTGCTATGTGTCGAAGATGAAGCCTGTATTTTGAATAATATCATGGAATCATTGGAGCTTTTTTTTGGCAAAGTTGTGGGAGTCAGAGATGGTGTTGAAGCACTAGACGAAGCCCAAAGTAATCTTTATGATGTTCTCATGCTCGACATATCCATTCCTCATATGGATGGATTAGAAGTGGTGAAGAAGATTCGCGAATTTGACAAAAAAATTCCCATTATTATTCTCTCCGCCCACACAGAGCAAGATTATCTTTGGCGGGCAGTTGAGCTTAAAATTACACGTTATTTGGTTAAGCCTTACGATAAAAACACACTCATTAAAGCGCTAGAAGATGTGGCAATGGAACTCATTGGACATACCCCTATGTTTCAAATAACCGTTACATGTAAATATGATTTTTGTAAAAAAACTGTTTTTCACACAGAAGGTGAGTTAGCCCATTTATCCAAAAGTGAGAGTAGGCTATTGGAATACTTTTTAAAACGTCCCAATCAAACCGTAACGTATGAACAGCTTTTTGATTATATGTGGGAGTTTGAACAACCAAGTAAAGAAGCACTCAAGTCTATTGTCAAGGAATTGCGTAAGAAAATAGACAACAACTTTATCAAAAACCTTTACGGCGTTGGGTACTTGTGTGAAATATAGTTTTAAGGTTATCATAGCGCTCTTTGTGGTCCTTTATGCGATCATTACACTGCTTTTTTTTAATTTTTACCGCGAACTGGCGATGAAAGATGCCAGACAAGAGGGCATTTTTATTTTAGATACGATGAATGCGATTCGTGACTATATCTCGACAGTACAACGCCCTTTGATCGAAGAGCTTAAAGAGAAAAAGATGCTTGTGGAAGACTTTTTTGATCCACGGTTGCTTTCAGCTTCCTATATTACCCGCGAAATTTACAACATACAGCTTGCAAAAGATACCATTAATTATGACTATAAGTTGGTGGCAACTGACCCTCTAAATCCTGAACATAAGGGCAATGAATTTGAAAATGAGGTTTTAGAAACACTTAAAGAGGGAAAAGCTAAAGAGTTTTCAAAAATCATTCAAGAGAACAATAAATCGTATTTTTTTGTAGGACTCCCGATTCGCAACAGTCAAGAGTCTTGCTTGCAGTGTCATACGACGACGAATGCCCCTAAAGGCATGATGGAGCAGTACCATCATATTCCCACCTTTGAGAGTAAAGTAGGCGATGTGATTGCAATGTTGTCTCTTAAAATTCCCGTTTACAGTATTTTGACCTATCACATCAAAGAGTTTGTTGTCGGCGGCTCGGTGATGTTTATAGTGTTTGTCATTTTTATCTTGTTTATTTATAAAATTTACAGAAATGAACAACGCCTTCAAGAGAAGACAACTATGCTGATGATGAGTCAAAACCGGCTAGCTTCCATGGGTGAAATGATTGGCAATATTTCGCATCAATGGCGGCAACCTCTCGCTCAAGTGGGTTCTATTTTGATCAATCTTGAACTGCACAGCGACAAAGATAAGCTCACCAAAGAGAAGTTAACGCAAAAGATTAAAGAAGCCAATGAACAACTCTCTTTTATGTCAAGTACCATAGACGATTTTAAAAATTTCTTTGCACCAAGCACATCGAAAAAAGAGTTTAGTGCCCAAGAGGTTATTTACAGAGCTCAAAAGCTTCTGAGTGCTTCGTTAGAAAAGTATGCGATTCAGGTATGCACTGACATTCAAAATAATTTTATACGGTATGGGCATTCCAATGAGATTGTGCAAGTGCTGATTAATATTATGAACAATGCAAAAGAGGCATTTTTGACACATGAAATCAAAGAGAGAAAAATTGAAATAACAGCTTTTTTACAAAATGGTGTACCTGTAATCACGCTTCAAAATAATGCAGGGTGTATTGACGAAACGGTAATTGATAAAATTTTTGATCCTTATTTTACGACAAAAGAGTCTAGTAGTGGGCTAGGGCTTTATATGAGTAAGATGATTATCGAAAAAAATAGTGCTACCATTCGTGTTGAAAATAGTAATGATGGCGTTATCTTTACAATTATTTTTTAGTTTTCTTATTTAACACAATTTTAATACTTCCCCCTTTTCCCCCCTTTTTTCCTGATAGTATTCTCCATAAGGCATTAGTGCTGGTTGATCTTTAAAGAATTTAAGTTGTATGTGTCAGTTTAAAGACTGTTTCCATAGGCTTATATGATTTGAGATTCAATTTTTCAAAGGAGGAAACATGAAAAAATTGGGACAAGTTGTTACTTGGTTTGTTCATGGGTATCAGTATCTTCGCTACAGGGGCACTTGCTTCTGACGAGGGCGGGCATACGATGCAAATGACTAAGGAAGCGCGGGATGTCATTGCTAATCCTAAGGGGACAAAGGAAAGCAGAGGCGTTGTCTCGTTGCAAGACTACATTGTAGAAGAGCAGGCTATGTATGACTGGCTCTTTAAAAACCATCCTATTTTTACCAAATACGGTGGCAAAACGGTTGGCAAACTTGTTGTTGCAGATCGTGGACATGAGTGGCTAGCAGAAGGTCATGGTAAAGACATGTCTAAAGCGAGTAAACGTGGCGCAGATGCTCTTAGTTCTATGATGTACAGAGTAGCAAGAACATCAACACTCTCTTATCCAAATAAGTTCATTGGACCAGAGAAATGTGGTGAGTGTCACCCTGCACAATACGAGACATGGAGCAGATCACGACATGCAACAACCGTACGTTTTCCGGGTGAGCATCCAGAGGTCAACAACAAGTTGAATGACCCTGTATTCTCAAGCGATTCAGCATCTATCTTACCACAAGGTATTACGCCAGATGTTATCTACTGTACAATTGGGCATTTACGAACTAAACTGGGCTTCTTTGATGCTTGGTTGCTTCGTGGTACTTACCATGTAGAAGGTGGTCTTCTTAAAAATGGTACAGGTCAAATCACCGCGGGTGCAAACCAATTCCAACGAACATGGGCACTCAATCTTACGCCTGAAGTTGCACAAAAAATCAAAAAATATGTCCCTGATTTTCCTGTAACACTAGCAGACTATGGTGTAAATGGTGGTTATGTAAGAGGTCTTGCTTCGTATGCAGCTAAATATAAAACAGAGATGGCTTTCCAAGCATCTACTTCCTATTGTGAAGTATGTCATCCATGGAAATTCGATTTCAAAAGTTCAGCAGAGTTCTACGGCGCACTTGGTAATGCGAAAGAGCTTCAAAAACACACGATCTCTAAAGGAGTTTCTTGTGAAGAATGTCATGGTGCTGGCGGTCACTTAGAGGGTAGTTCAGGACTTCTCTATTCTGATTGTGAGCGTTGTCATCAACGATTTGACTATAGCCCAGACTTAGCTAAAAATCCTGCAATCGCGGGTAAACCAGATTTGGCACTTAGTTCCAAATTCAAATCAATGGGACCTGGATGTGGAACTGAAGGTGCGCAATCTTACTTTACGGCACACTACGATAAAGGTATGAGATGTACAACCTGTCATGATCCTCATGATGTTACAGGACCTGTTACGGGCGAAAAAGACCTTAAAGGTACGGTTAACTACAATTCAGAGCAAGGCTATTTGAGTTCACTTTACACGAAGCCAAAACTCAAAAAGAATTGTGCAGATTGTCACAAAGAAGCAGCGTATATTCAGTCAAAATCTGATACGCACAGTAAAAACAGTTGTCAAAGTTGTCACATGCCATATATGATGAGCTGTGAAAACTTCTATGCAATCCAATTCCAAGATCAAGCGGGATTTGATACACAACGAAGATCACATATCTGGAAAATTGATGTTGATCCTAAACACAAAACTTTGGTACCAGGTTCAAAAGCTACCGGTCCTAGAGATGCAAAAGATTGGCATTTTGAACGTGACGATAAAGGTCATAATTTTGTTGACTTGATGTGGTCATGTGCACGTACCAGTTGGGCTGATAAAGAACAAATTGATGCTAAAGGTTGCCATAGTATCGTTCAATCAGAACTCAAAGAGACACTTCACTTCAAAGACCAAAAACAAGTCTATGATGAAGTTATGGGATGGCAAACACCTGTCAAAGACAAATATACACAGGTCAAAGTGGGCATCCAAGGTCTTTATGCAATGCTTGAAGTCAAAAAACTCACTCCATCTGATAAGACAAGAGTCTATGAGTTGATTGAAAAAGCGCAAGAGGCCGTTGATCTTCTTGAAAAAGATGGTTCATGGGGTATGCATGGATTTAAATATACCAAACAAAGAATTGATGCAGCAGTTGAGTATATTACTGAAGCACAAAGAATTGTGGGTAAAAATGTTAAGTAGTGGTGTCACACTTCATTAGAGGGTGACTTTGAAAATGGGCTATGGCTTCATAGCCCATTTATATCAACAACATAAGGGTATTGCGATGAGAAGTAAAAAAATTTCTATAGGATTATTTGTATTTATTTGTTTGGTTTCTCAAGGTTTTGCTGGTGAGCTAAAAACACAAGTACAAAAAGAGTCATATAGTATTGGTGTTTCCACCGGAAGCTATATTTCCAATCAACTTTTTGAACAATCTGAAATGGGTGCAAAAGTAGATGTCAATGCCGTTATTGACGGTTTTGTTGATGCACTCAAAAAGCAACAAAAATTGAGCGATGAAGAGATTATTACCAATTTAAATAATCGTGCTGAAGTCTTAAACAAAGTCAGCCAAGAAAAATTCAAACAAGCGTTAGATAAAAATATTGCTGATGGCAAAAAATATTTAGCCAATAATGCTAAAAATAAAAATGTTAAAACAACAAAATCAGGATTGCAATACGAAGTGCTCACGCTTGGTGCGGGTGCTAAGCCACAAAAAGAGAGCATTGTCCTTATTAATTATAAAGCGTATTTAGTAGATGGTAAAGTGTTTGATGATACTTATGCGCGTAAAGAGCCAGCGCATCTTTCCATGATTAATATTGTGGATGGATTACAAGAAGGATTGATGCTCATGAATGAGGGCTCTAAATATAAGTTGGTTATTCCAAGTGAACTTGCGTATGGAAATGCAGATATGCAAGAGATTCCTGGAGGCTCAACGGTTATTTTTGAGGTAGAGTTGACGAAGGTACTTAAACCGGGTGAACTTGCTAACAGTGCAAAACCACTCAGTGAAGAGGAAATGAAACAAGCTCATGGGGTTGAGAAAAAGAAACTGTAGAGCTTGTGATTCAGCTACACAAAATTGGAGGGGAAGATGGAAAATGACGGGAAAAGAAGAGCCTTTCTAAAATATATAGGTTTGGGTTCTGTTACATTGGGCACTGCGGGTTACAGTGTCGCATTGGAAACAGAAAAAAAAGAGAAGAAACCACATTACGGGATGATTTTTGATCAAAACAAATGTGTGGGCTGTACGGATTGTGAAGTAGCGTGCCGAAAAGTAAATGCTGTACCCGAAGGGCAAGTAAGGCTTTACGTTGAAAATAAAACAGACCCAGCAACACCGATGGAAAAACGCTATGTACGTGTTTCGTGTCAGCAGTGTGAAGATGCACCCTGTGTTGCAGTGTGCCCTAGTAAAGCATGTCATCGAGACGGCAAAACGGGTATTGTTACCATGAATCCAGATGATTGTATCGCCTGTAAATACTGCATCGTAGCGTGTCCGTATGATGTTCGTTTTATCAATGAAAAAACAAAAGCAGCGGAGAATTGTAATTTCTGTCTTAATACCAACTTGGCTAAAGGGCAAGCGCCAGGTTGTGTGGAAGCGTGTAAATATAAAGCATTGGTATTTGGTGATTTAAACGATGAGAATTCGTACATCAACCAAATCTTACAGGTCAAAGATTCTGTTCGCATGAAGCCGACGTATGGAACAAAACCGAGCTTGCGATACATACCTGTTGTAAAGGTGGGGGTGTGATATGAATGGAGCTATTAATTTTACACACGGATTTTCACATGGCGTTGAGTGGGGTTGGCCGATCGCGGTTTATCTTCTGCTTGCAGGTATCTCAGGTGGTGCGCTTATTGTTGCATTATTGGTACGTTTCTATAAAAAACAACAGGTTGATACACCATTGCTCAAAGCAGCTTCTTTAGTCTCCTTTGTGACGATTGCGTTTGGTATGGTCTTTTTGGTGGGCGATCTTGAAAAACCACTTTATTTTTGGAAAATTTTGATTCATTATAATTTCACATCGGTCATGTCTATTGGTGTTATGGCGATTTCGATCTATATTCCACTCACATTGATTATGTGCCTTTATATGTTTGAGAAAGAAATTTCGATGGTGTTGGCAAAGAAGAGCCAATTGGTGAGCTATTTTGCGATGATTATGGCTATTTTGACTAAAATCCGCCCTTTCATTGAAGTGTTAAGTGTTATCTTTGCAGTCGTTATTTGTGCCTATACTGGTTTTTTAATTTCTGTTTTGGTACGCTTTCCTATTCTCAATACAGCGATTCTTCCAGCACTTTTTGTGGTTTCGGGGCTTTCCGCTGGAACGGCGTCGGCTGGTATGGTGGCTTCGTATCTGTTCAAAGAAGACACGCACTCATCTGATCTTAAAACACTCCATACGATCGAATGGCCTATTATGGCGGTTGAGATTATGTTGATTGCGATGTTGTTTGTCTCTTTATTGGTGGGCAATGAGTTTCAACAAACGACCACCGTTGCGTTTAAAAGCGGTGTGTTTGCCAACCTCTTTTGGTTCGGTGTGATGGGAGTTGGTTTTGGACTTCCTCTAGTTCTTAACTTTGCTTTAGGCAAAAAAATGGCTTCGACACACATGGCATTTTACCTCTCTGGTATGGCAAATGTGCTAGGTGTTTTATGCCTTAGAATGTTTATTATTTACGCTGGACAAACGTTTGGCGTGTAAGACGTATCAATTTAATTTTAAAGGTTTAGCATGAAGTTCATATCCATTTTAGGGAAACTCTTTTTTTCGTACAAGTTTATCCTCTTCATGTTATTTCTCTTAGGTTTGGGTGCGGGTGTTGCGACGTTTGTTGAGAGTGCTTACGACACCCAAACCGCCAAAGTGTTAGTCTATGATGCTTTCTGGTATGAAGCGGTGATGCTTTTATTGACACTTGCCCTTATAGGGATTATCTACAAAAATAAAATGTGGAAAAAGCCGGGTGCTTTTATTTTGCATCTTGCATTCATCGCCATTCTCATAGGTGCGGGATTGACGCGTTACATGGGATATGAGGGCATTATTCACATCAGAGAGGGACTCAGTGAAAATGAGATGCTCAGTGTTAAAGCCTACTTACAAATTAAGACCGAAAAAGAATCATTTGAATATCCGCTAGCCTTAGCACAAATGGGCAATAACAGCTTTTCCTATCGTGAAATAATCGATGGGAAACCTTTACATGTAAACTATAAAAGCTATCATGCAGGCGCCAAAGGTGAACTTGGTACGCTCTTGGTGGAAGTCACCTATGATAATAAAACAAAAACAGCCAAGATAGAAGGTGGTGCAGGGTGGATTGAACCTCCAATACTGCTTCATTTTGATAATGTTGAAATAGCGCTCGCTTGGGGTTCAAAAGTCGTTGAACTTCCTTTTACTCTCAAGCTGGTTGATTTTCAATTAGAGCGATATGCCGGTTCTCAAAGTCCTTCTTCGTATGCTAGTGAAATTGAAGTACAAGACAAAGCAGAAGAGCGCACCTTGCCATACCGTATTTTTATGAACCATCCTTTACACTATAAAGGGTATACCTTTTTTCAATCTTCCTACGATACCGACGAAAAAGGAACGATTTTGGAAGTCAATAAAGACCCTGGCAAATGGCCAACTTATTTTGGGTATTTGCTGCTTTGTATAGGATTTATCGGTAATTTTTTTACCAAAGGGAGCCGATTTTTAAAATTGCGTTCATTCCTTCAAAAAAGTGCTTTAGCACTTTTCTTACCGCTTCTGCTCTGTTCATCTACTTTTTTAAAAGCAGATACCACCGATTCCCTTGAGCAGTTTCGCAAAAACTCGCGTGATCATGCTAATGGAGCGTTTAGTGCTTTATTGGTGCAAGATTATATGGGGCGCATTAAGCCTATTAGCACTGAAGCGGTTGAAATTGTCAATAAAATAGCGGGCAAAAGCTTTCTTTTTGGACTTACACCTGAGCAGGTGATTCTAGGGATGAGCTCAAACGCCGTTCTTTGGCAAGAACTCCCTATCATCAAACTCTCCAATGCAAACATTAAAAAAGCGCTCAATCTACCTCCTGAAACAGAGTATGTAAGTTTTGCTTCTATGTTCGATACAGAAGGCTACTATAAACTGGCAAAACAGGTGGCGAGTGCCAATCAAAAAACGCAAAAAAGACGGGATACCTTTGATACCGATGTCATTAAATTTGATGAAAAACTCAATGTCGCTTATCTTACTTTAAAAGGTGTCTTTTTTAAATTTATTCCGATTCCAAATGATCCTGCGCATAAATGGATCGCTCCGAATGACGCTTTTGACAATCCTATGATTAGTAGTGATGTTAAAAGCATGCTTAATGACTACTTTGTAGCGCTTCAAGACGGTGTGACAAATAACCACTGGGAGAGTGCCAACATAGCACTTGCGAAGCTCAAAGAAAATCAACGCACAACCAGCGGTGATATTTTGCCAAGCGATACACGCGTACAGGCTGAAGTGCTTTACAACCATATGGGGCTGTTTCAAAAACTTGTTGGATTTTACTTTGTGCTTGGCATCGGCGCATTCATTTTAGCGGTCTTTTCTATCTTTACATGTAAAAGTTATCCAAAGCTTGAAAAGGGTGTTTTATACTTCTTTATGGCGGGATTTATCGTACATACATTAGGGTTAGCATTGAGATGGTATATCTCAGGACATGCCCCATGGAGTGACTCGTACGAGTCGATGGTTTACATCGGTTGGTCAGCAAGTTTCGCAGGTGTGATGGTCTTTCGCAAATCCATTCTCTCCCTCTCCGCGGCTGCCATACTTGCTGCCATCGTGATGCTGGTCGCACACATGAGTTTTGTCAATCCACAAATCACCAATCTTGTTCCTGTTTTAAAATCGTACTGGCTGACGATTCATGTCTCTGTTATTACCGCCAGTTATGGCTTTTTGGGTATGGGTGCACTGCTTGGTTTAATGGCTTTAGTGTTGATGCTCTTTAAAAATAAGAAAAATGCGTTACGCATTAATGAGCAGATCAGGCATATCGCTGCAATCAATGAAATCAGCCTTATCATCGGGCTTTCCATGCTAACGGTTGGAAACTTCTTTGGGGGTATTTGGGCGAATGAGTCATGGGGACGTTACTGGGGTTGGGATCCTAAAGAGACATGGGCATTTGTTTCTATCATTGTGTATGCCATAATCGTGCATCTTCGTTTTATTCCAAAATTGAACTCCATCTATGTCTTTTCCATCGCGTCACTTTTGGGTTATACTTCCATCATTATGACCTATTTTGGGGTGAATTTTTATCTGACAGGTATGCACTCGTATGCCGCAACGGGTGAAAGTCCTGATGTTCCAAGTTTTGTTTATTATACGTTGATCATTCTTCTGAGTCTTTGTGCGTTGGCGTATAAAGGTAGAGATGTGAAAACCGTTTAAGCACCAAAGGTGCGTGTGGGCTCACTGCCGAAGTGAACCCAGTGTTAACGTAGCTTGTAGCGCTTTGCTTTAAAAGCGTGTTTAGAGTTCTGCAAGAACTCTAGGTTTAATTAAAAAAGGAAGAAAAATGAAAAAAGAGCTACTGATCTTAATAGCTTGTGCCGTGATGGCGCAAGCAGGTTTTATCAAAGAGGGTATGGAAGCAAAAGAGAGTGGCGACCATCAAAAATTGGTCGAGATTTACGACAAAGCGTGCAATGAAGGCAAAGCTTCAGGGTGTTATAACCTTGCGGTACTTTATGCAGAAGGTACTGGCAATGTCACGAAAGATTTTACAAAAGCGGTTAAACTCTATGAAAAAGCGTGCGATGGCAACTTTGCATCCGCTTGTTATAACCTAGCGCTATTATATGCGGGTGGCACAGACGGTGTAAAGCAAGACTTTACAAAAGCAAGTGAACTGTATGAAAAATCATGCGCTGAAAATGAAGGATGTACCAATTTAGGACTCTTGTATGCCAATGGTGCAGGTGTCAAACAAAGCTATGCTAAAGCGGCAGAACTTTACACAAAAGCGTGTAAGAATGAAGATTTGATGGGATGCAATAACCTAGGCTTCCTGTATGCTGGTGGAAAAGGTGTGACACAAGATTATAAGAAAGCAAGTGAATACTACCAAAAAACCTGTGATGGCAATGTGGCGGTAGGATGCGATAATCTAGGGCTTTTATACGCTGCAGGAAAAGGGGTTGCACAAGATTATAAAAAATCAAGTGAATTATACGAAAAAGCTTGCAAGAGCGGTTATGATCAAGGCTGTAATAATCTTGGCATTTTATACGCAGAAGGTAAAGGTGTAAGTGTGGATAACGCAAAAGCTAAAGAGCTTTTTAAAGGCACATGCGACAAAGGATTGCAAGTCGGTTGTGAAAATGCTCAACTCTTAGAAAAAATAACCAAAAAATAAGTTTACATGTAAGGAAAAGCAGATGATGTTACGGGCGGTTTTAATTTTATTTTTTTTACTCAATATTTCTTATGCACAGATGTTTCAAACCGTTCCTGAAGCCAATGCAACCCTTATCCAATCTGGAAACGATAAATATTCATGTCCGAATTGTGGGATGCATTTGGTCAAGTTTTACAAAACCAGTCATACGCATGCAAACCATCAGTATTGCTCGATCCATTGCCTTTATGAAGCAACCCAAGGGATCATTCCTGAAGATGCTAAAGTAGTCGATACGATCACGTTAGAGCTCATTGATGTCAAAAAAGCGTTCTATGTTGTAGGAAGTAAGGTACGAGGCACGATGACACGCACGAGCAGTTACGCCTTTGGAAGCGAAAAAGATGCGCAGACGTTTGCTACGGACAATGGCGGTCAAATCATGAATTTTGAACAAACGTATGCGGTTGCAGCCGAAGATTTTCCTAAAGATTTTGCCAAACCAACGTCTTCAAAACTAGCTCCAAGTGCTAAAATCGAAGTACCACAAGATGCCAAATGCCCTGTATGCGGGATGTTTGTTGCCAAATACCCTCAATGGGTTGCGATGATTGCGGGTGAAAAAGCGTTCTATTTTGATGGTGTCAAAGATATGATGAAGTTCTATTTTGCACAAAAAATTGCTTCGGATAAACTCTTTGTGAGTGATTATTATAAGCTCTTAAAACTCGAAGCCACCAAAGCGTTTTACGTGAAAGGCTCCAATGTGTATGGACCGATGGGCAGTGAACTCATCCCGTTTGCGACCCAAGAAGAAGCACTCAGTTTTGCGCGTGATCATGACGGTCAAAAAGTGCTCACTTTTGAAGAAATCACCGAAATGATGGTCAAAAACCTATGAAATTTTTAGCGATGCTTGCCGCCTCTTTTTCCATCCTCTATCTGGTTTTGGTGGTCCATGCATTGCGTTATCCCAGCCAACAAAAAGCCGAAGAGCTCACCGCACTTTCGTTACATGTAAAAGACACCAAGCCCTCTTTGAGCTTTCCAACACCTGCGTATCAAAGGTTTGTGTATGCCCAGTAAAAATTTTATAGAGTATGCGATTTTACTGCTCTTTAAAGACCGAAATGACCATCTTTTTAGTTTTTTGATTTTCTCTTTTATTGTCTTTATCCTAAGTTCAGTGCTTTTTATCTCTGACTCGTTGCAATACGATCTGATTCAAAGCATCAAGTCGCATCCTCAGATTGTGGTTGAAAATATGAGAGCGGGACGCGCGTATGAGATGCACGATGGCTATGTCTATGATATAACACAGATTACGGGTGTGAGCAACGTCGAAGGTGCTGTGGATGGTTACTATTATTTTGCTCAAAAACGGGTTTGGTTTCATGTCATTGGCGACGCTCATTTAGCCAAAGATGAGATGGTGATAGGTCAAGGCGTGCAAAAAGAGATGGCAGAGCTTTACTACAAAGATGTGTTTCATTTTCTCAATGAAGAGCGCATGATCGCCGTCAAAATCGATAAAATTGCCCCCAAAGGTACGAACATCATCTCCAACGATGCAATTTACTTAAACCCCAACACCGCACGTGCCGTTTTAGGCATGGAGATGGATGAATACTCAAAGCTCTATGTCACCGTTCCAAACCCGAATGAGGTGAGCGAAATCGCACTTAAAATTGTGCAGCTTTACCCTAGTGTCAAAGCCACTTCGCAAGCCGATGCCATCGGTGCTGTACGCCATTTGTACTATTACAAAGGGGGCATTTTCATGATTCTTTACGTGATTGCGATGGTTTCGTTTTTCATTCTGCTTAAAAATCAGGTCGGGTTAGTCTATGGCGAAAAGAAAAAAGAGATTGCGATTTTACGCAGCCTTGGTTTTTGTATCAAAGACATTATTACGCTCAAATTTATTCAAAATGCAGTGGTTTCGATCAGTGCCTATCTTTTGGGAGTTGCTGGGGCATATATCTACGTTTTTATGGCAAATGCGCCTTATCTGCGCAACATCTTTCTTGGAAGTGAGCTTGAAAACAGCGTCTCACTCACCCCAGTGGTCGACATCAATCTGCTCTTTTTAATCTTCCTTTTTGGCGTGATTCCATTTTTGGCCTTTGTCATTTTACCTGCCTGGAAAATCGCCATCAGCGACATGAGTGAGGCGGTGAAATCATGAGTAAAATTCTGATTCAAAACTTGCACAAGCTTTATAACCCCAATAAACCCAATGCCTTTTACGCGCTGAAAAATATTCACTTAAACATCGACGATGGGGAAATCATGATCTTAAAAGGGGTCAGTGGCAGTGGGAAAAGTACGCTGCTTTCATTGATAGGTGGGCTTAGTAAGCCAAGCGAAGGAGAGATTTTGGTCAATGAGCAAAATATTGCCAAACTGCCCGACATCATGAGTTCAGCTTTCCGTCACCAAGAGATAGGTTTCATCTTTCAGTCGTTCAATCTTTTAGAGGGGCTTAGTGTTTACCAGAACATTTTAGCGCCCTTGTCACTCACGATTCTGAGCAAAGAGGCGATCCACGAAAACGTAAGTCGAGCGATGCAACTTGCTAATATTGAGCACAAAAAAGATCAAAACGTGGGCAGTCTGAGCGGTGGGGAGAGACAGCGTTGTGCAATTGCTAGAGCTGTTGTTATGGCGCCTCAGATCATCTTAGCCGATGAGCCAACCGCCAATTTAGACAAAGAAAATTCACTGATGTTCATTGAGATTTTGAAAAAATTTAAAGCACTTCATAAAACAGTCATCATTGCCACACACGATAGTTTGTTTGATGACCTAGATTGCATCGACAGATGCGTGCATATGCGCGATGGTGAGCTTCTGGAATGAGTATCTTTTTATCCAATGAGATCATCGTTTTTTTTACTGATCGAGCTGATCCTCATTGTGTTAATGGCGATTTCACAAGTGAACATCGTGACTATTGTGCGTCATTGGGATTTTAACGCGACCACACCGTTGCAGTATGCGCTTGAGAAAAAAAACTATTTGGTTAACACGATTCTCTATTTTACCGTTACATGTAAAGTGATTTTGTTTCTCTTTTTTATCCAATCGCTCAATGCGCTTGCTGGCATTGTGCCAGGCGCCATGTGCTCAGCGGGTGTTGTGGGCTCAAACCATTATGGCAATGCGCTTTTGCTGTTAAAATTACTGCTGATTTTTGGTTTTGGACTCTGGTTGATTGTCAATAAACTGGATCTCGCTTCCATTACCTTTCCGTATCTAAAACGCAAATACATTCTGTTTACACTGCTGTTTGTCGGTGTTTTGGGTGAATTTGTACTGGAAATTCTCTACTTTTCCAATATTCCTTTAACCGTGCCTGTCTTTTGTTGTTCGGTGGTCTTTCAAGCGCCCAGACTGCCTTTTGGGTATACGCAAACACTTTTAGTGCTTTTCTTTTACCTTCTCTTTGGCACGATTTTACTTCTAAACTACCTCAAACAGACGATGGCAAGCTTTACATGTAATCTTCTGTTTTTGTTTATCGCATACTATGCTATCACCTATTTTTTTGGACTTTACATCTACGAAATGCCCAATCACAAATGCCCGTACTGCATGCTTCAAAAGGAGTATTATTACATCGGGTATCTGATTTGGGGTTCACTCTTTTTGGGGATTTTCTTTGGGATTATGCCATTTTTAATTGAGCGAATTACTCAAAAATCGTATGTATATCTGCTCAAATACTCTTCCATCTGTCTTCTCATCACTGCTATCGTGTGTAGTTTTTACGTGGTGCGTTATTACCTCATGACGGGGGTACTGCTATGATGAAATCTACCTTTGCCACCTTGTTACTCTTAGGGGTGGTCGCACTACTCATTTTCACGATGGACATTAGCGATACGCGTGTCTTGGTACGACATGGCAATACGCAAAAAGAGCCGTTGGAAATTGTGTTGGATCAGTACCTTTGCTCAGAGAGTAGGCTGCCTATTAAAGAGCTGTTCAACTCCGCCCAAGCGGTTTTACCCAATGGCGACACCTATTTTTTTAATGACATTGGCAATGTTCTTCTCTGGTTGGAGCGCCAAAAAAATCAAGAAAAAATTGTCGTGTGGGTTTATGCCCAAGATACCAATCGCTACGTTTTAGCGAAAAATGCGTGGTATTCACGCGTGGAAATCACCCCAATGGGATACGGATTTGGAGCCTATGAATACCGCCTTTACGGGCAATCAGATTACTATTTCAAAGAGGTGCAACTCTTCGCACTTCGCGGTGAAACCTTGCTCAATCCTTTCATTAATGAACTTCTGACAAACAATAAAATCTAACACCATTCACTTTACATGTAAAGCTGTTTTTGGATGGATACACCTTCATGATTGCTTTCAAAATTTTATGTTACGGAACTAAACTACATATGAGATACATGTAATTAACTTGTGACATTTTAAGGCTTTATAGGATAAAATCTATACAATAAATTCTATAGATTGGTTTTAGTATGTCCTTTATTCGTATTTGTTTGATTCTTTTAGTAACATTTAGTTTTGGTCTGGCTCAAGATTTGAGTCATGTACCTCTTCGTATTGGTATTGCACCTCACTCATCTCCAAGGATTATCTTTGAATCTCATCAAGATTTAAAACTCTTTTTAGAAGCGTATTTTCAGAGACCTGTTCAAATTATGACAGCCAAAAGTTTTAGTGAGTTTTCTAAAAAATGCAATCAAGGTGAGTCGTATGATATGATTTTGACATCTCCTAATTTAGCACTTTTAGCGCAAAGACTCGCTTCTTATATACCTTTGATGACCTATACTAAAGGGCTTGAAACGATTATTTTAAGTCGTTCTCAGGATGTCCTTACCAAAGCACCAAAACCTTTAAGAGTCGCAGGACAAGATCCTGTCTCTTTTGCAACACTTTGTGCAGAAGAGTGGCTTGAGAGTCAAGGTTTACGTGAAGGTCGTGATTTAAACTATGTTTATTATATTAGTGCCTCTGATAGCTTAGCAACAATTTTGGTCAAAGGTGAAGTCGATTTGGCGATTATGTCTTTGCCTAATTATTTAAAGCTCAGTGATGAACTTCGAGCGCATGTTACGATTTTGTACCATAGCTCTGCACGACCAAGTAGAATTTTTCTAGCAAAAGAGTCTAATGGTGTCAGCGTAGAAGAGTGGGGCAATGCATTGAGGGCATTTTCGAAGAGTCCTGAGGGTTTAAAACATTTGGAAACGACAAAGTTAGAGGCATTTCAAATGCTCACTCCTGATGCATTAGAAGATTTAAACAGTATTGCCAACAAAACATTAAAGAGATTGGGTCAATAAAGACGCATGAAGTTATCTCTCTCTTGGAAATGGCTGATTGCAAGCTTGTGTATTGAAAGTCTTATGCTTTCGGTATTGGTCTATAGGAATGTTCAACAGTTAAGTGAAAGTTTATTGGTGCAAACCAGTATGCGATTGGAAACGCAAAAAACACTTTTGCAAAGCGCTCTAATAGCCCCTTGGCTACAGATGGACTATGCCACCATACAGTCTGTTTTAGAAGAATCTCAACAGGTTCAAAGTATCAATTACCTTGTCGCATTGAATACGCAATCTCAGCCTATTGCAAGTGTTGGTTGGCCTTTAGAGAAGGAGCTTCCACCTGTCAATAATAACCCTTTTGGTCAAAGTTCTCTCCTCAATGAGCGTTATGATACGAGTATTGACATTGTCGTATCAGGTCAAAAATTGGGTTCGGTTCGTATTGGATTATCAACACTTTTCTATACGCAGGCACGATACTCGATGATTTTCAAAAGTATTGTCATTGCTCTCATCGAAATCTTTTTCTCTGCACTGTTACTCATTACTCTCAATCGATGGATTATTCGCAATTTAACAAAGTTAACGCAAAGTGCCAATGCCATCGCACAAGGTGATTACAGCAAAAGATTAGAACTGAGTGGAGACCAAGAGACAGCAACGCTTGCATGTGCCTTTAATGCAATGGCAAATACGATACAAGAGAGGATTCGCTCCCTCGAAGAAGTGCATCAGGAAGAAAAAAAGCTTTCTGATAAATTAGAGCGCATTGCACACTATGATACGTTAACCAATCTTCCAAATCGCGTCTTATTAGCCGATAGATTGCATCAAGCGATGGCTCAATCAAACCGCCATAATCGCTCTTTGGCTATTATTTATCTTGATCTTGACGGGTTTAAAAGTATTAACGATACCTACGGTCATCATATAGGCGATATTCTTCTCGTGACGCTTGCTGGGCGCATGGAGCAAATTTTGCGCGAAGGGGATACCTTATCGCGTATTGGTGGTGATGAGTTTGTGATCGTTCTCAACGATATAAAAGAAGTCAAACTATGTGAACTCATTTTGGAGCGCTTATTACATGTCACGAATATGCCTGTTATCATTAATGATATTTCCGTGCAAGTTTCGTCTAGCATTGGAGTAACCTTTTACCCTCAAGATGGTGCAAGTGCCGATCAGTTAATGCGCCATGCCGATCAAGCGATGTATTTAGCAAAGCAGTCTGGTAAAAATAGTTATCGTTTTTTTGATTTAGATCAAAATGTCTCTTTGCAGGCACAACGCGATTATTTCTTGGAAGTGGCCAATGCGCTTGCACATAAAGAATTTGTGCTCTATTATCAGCCAAAAGTGAATATGAAAACAGGAGAAATCATAGGTGCTGAAGCACTCATAAGATGGGAACATCCACAAAAAGGTTTGGTGATGCCACTCTCGTTTTTGCCATTTTTAGAAAATCATTCCCTGAGTATTGAAATAGGAGAATGGGTGATTCACTCTGCATTATCGCAAATAGGCCAATGGCAAAAAATAGGGTTCAATCTTCCAGTCAGCATTAATATCAATGCGTATCAACTGCAACAAAATGATTTTATGGTGCGTTTTAAAGCGATACTCGAAGCGCATAGCGATGTTGATCCTAGCCTCTTAGAAGTCGAAATTTTAGAAACGAGTGCTGTTGAAGACATCGTTCATGTCTCTGCCATTATGCAAAGTTGCCATGCTTTAGGAGTACATTTTGCATTGGACGACTTTGGGACAGGCTATTCTTCATTAACATATTTAAAACGTTTACCTGCAAAAACGCTCAAAATTGATCAAAGCTTTATTCATGATATGCTTGATGATCCTGATGATCTTGCCATTATTGAAGGGGTACTCGGTTTAGCAAGAGCCTTTCGAAAAAATGTTATTGCTGAAGGTGTTGAATCGGTTGATCATGGTCTTTGTCTTTTAGCGTTAGGATGTGAGTTTGCTCAAGGATACGGAATCGCAGAGCCAATGCCTCCTCAAGAATTTTTGTTTTGGGTAGAGGCATGGAAACCAGATGCCCGTTGGATGGCTTGGCAAAATCGTGTACCAAATTCAGACTCTATGCAATGGTTGTTTGCAGCAGTAGAACACAATGCGTGGGTTAAATCTCTCAAAAATTATATTCAAGAAGGCTACGGGAATCCTCCTCTTCTCAATGAGCATTTATGTCGTTTTGGTTTATGGTTTGATCGTGAAATACGAGGAACGTGCAAGGAAGAATTGTGGTTCAAAAAAATCGACTCTTTGCATCACAGACTCCATACCTTAGGCACAAAATTGGTAAATACTGTTTTGGCTCAAAAAGAACATGCTATAACGTTGCATACCATGTCTCAGATCAATCGGATGAATAAGACGATGATAGCACTGTTGTACGAGCGAATCTATAGCGAAGAAAAAGTTAAAGAAAGGGTAGAATAAAAAAAGAAGCTTTAACAATCAATTCCCATTAGAGCAGTGCTTCTTCTGAGGGTTTACTAAAAAAATAACCTTGGAAGTAGCAACATCCCATATTGTGTAACATTTCATATTGCTCTTTCGTCTCCACGCCTTCTGCCACAACATCAAGTCCAAAGTATTTACCTATGCTTAGCATCGTTTTTACTAAAACAACATCCGCTTGATCTGTTGTTATATCTCTAATAAATGTTTTGTCTATTTTTAATTCATGGATGGGTAATCTTTTTAAATACGCTAAAGAAGAGTACCCTGTTCCAAAATCATCAATGGACAATGAAATACCAAGTTTAGTCAAAGCATGTATTTTTCGCAATGAATTTTTTAAATCTTTGATTAATAGGCTTTCAGTTAATTCAAAACGAATTTTACGAGGGTTACAACATGTTTTATTCACTAAATTTTGAACAATAGTTATAAAATCATCTTTTTCGAACTGCTTTATACTGATATTAACAGAGAGTTGCCAATGACATTTTCTAGGATCTTTCTCCCATATTTTTAATTGTTTAAAAGTTTCCTCCAATATCCATTTTCCGAGCGGAATAATACATCCACTTTCTTCAGCAAGCGGTATGAATTTATCAGGTGCAATATAACCATGGATTGGATCAATCCAACGAATTAAAGCTTCAGCACCCATCGTATATATTTCGCCCGTTTCATTATGCTTCGCCCACTGTTTTTGATAATAAATGGTCATTTGTTTGTATTGGATAGCATCGTTTAGCCATTCAAGTAGTTGAGCTTGCTCTTCACGTTTTTTGTTGGAGTAAAGGACTAAAAAAATGTATTGTGTTACGACCAATTTTTTTTAGCTTCATGGAGTGCTCCATCAGCATATTGAATGATCGTATCAGGTAGATATTCTTCGCCTATAAAAGGAACAACTCCGATACTTGCAGACAGAAGGAAAGATTGATCTTCCACAACAATAGGCTTTTTAATAGTATCCAATATTTTTCTTGATAAAGTGTTCACCTCTTCTTTTGCTTTGTCATAAACGCAAGCGTGTGTATGATAAACAATAGCAAACTCATCACCGTTTAAATGTTCTACCGATAATGTATTGACAACGGAAGATATTTTTTTGGCAATATCTCGCAAGATTTGATCTCCAAAACTATACCCTTTAACATGATTGACAGCTTTAAAATTATCGATATCAAGGAGAAGTAAAGCTCCATAGGCGTTTGTTTGATGGCTGTAGCGAATAGTCTGACGTAGCATTTCGTGTAAAAATAAAAAACGATTTGGAAATTGTGCTAAAAAATAGTTTTTTAATGGGACACGGAACTCTGCTTGTTTTTGAATAATAAATAAAAATAAAGTATGGTGGTTTCTATAAATGATTTTAGGATAGATAATGATGGGTATGCTATGACCCAATTTTGATTGGATGGATGTGGCATATTGTACTGTGTCTTTTTGAAAAATAGGCTCACAGTGTGTAATAAGAGAAAAAGGGCTTTGTGCTGCAAAGTCTTCTTGAGAATAGCCTGTAAATTCGCATACTTTATCACTAATACTGATACTTTCTTTGAACGAATCACACAAGATAATGCCATCTCGGAATACTTCTGGTATCAAATTACATGTAGAAACAATGGAATCCATAGTTTCATTAAGTGAGTGATCTAAACTTGACATGCTATCAACCTTTTATAATGAACTGCAGAGCATATGTTTCACATATGCTCCGACACATAAGAATTTAAACTGTTTTGAATTCTGAGAGTGTTAAGCTAAGCCCCTCAGACAATTTTGCTAAATGTTCAGCGGCTGAAGCGACTTCCTCAACGCTTCTGGCATTTGTATTTGAAAGTTGGCTCACATTTTGGATACGTTTAATGACTTCAGATGTTTTGATTCTTCCCATTTTGGTGTCTTCAACTGTCTGTACTGCCATCACTTGGGCTTCATTCATATTTAAGACAGTTCTTCGCATCAGTGCTTGTGTCACCTCAGCGCGCTCACCTAATGCTTGGATTTGTTTTGCACTTACCTTCATCATTTCAGCAGCAGAATTGACGGATTGGACAATAACAGCAACAGTTGCATTACTTTCAATAAGGCTTTTTTGTGTTCTCTCAGCAAGTTTACGCACTTCATCTGCAACCACAGCAAATCCACGACCGTGTTCGCCTGCTCTGGCTGCTTCAATGGCAGCATTCAGTGCTAAGAGGTTAGTTTGTTCGGCAATATCGGCAATAACAGATAAGACTTGCTTGACTTGTTCAACATCTTGATCTAGCTGCACTAGTTTTGTAGATAAATCGGTTTGATTGATCACTACTTCTTGTAGATCGGTTGAGACGGTTAAAACCTCTTCGGCAGCTCCATTAAGTTCTGTTGCGACTTTAGAGATTAACATACCAGATTGATTTGAGCTTTCTTCGCTTTTTTGCAAAATCTCAGCGACCACTTCAGTTGCTTTGGTTGTGACTTCAACTTCTTTGGCTGCATCTTCGATTCGAATTCCTATTTGCATTGAGGTGCTAGATAGCTCTTCTGATACAGCAGCATTTTCTATGGCCGTTTTTTTAGCATCATCAAGAGCCTTTGCAAGTTGAGAAAGCAGCTGATTCATAACCGTTGTAATTTGTGCTATTTCATCATTACTACCTGTTTGAATGACATAATGCAAATCCTTATGTTCCGATATAAATTGACATCCAACAATAGCTTTATGAATGGCATTACGAATCGAGCGATTGATAAAGAGAAAAATAGCTATCGCTATAATAAAAATCACTCCAGCGAGCAATAAACCTGTCATTTTTGCTTTTTCAAGCATTGAAAATTCGTATGCTTCTAAGGCTTCGGTGAGTGTATTTACCAATTCACCTATTTTATTATAATGTTCCGTTGCTAAGATATTAAGTTCTGCTAACTTTTTTCCATCTGTTGATTGTTTGAACTCTGCTGTTTGAATTGATTCTTTGTATTTTTGCAATATTTCAAAACGATTTTTACTAGTTGTATGATAAGCATCTATTTTTTGAGAGGCTTGTTCAAGTAACTTTTTACTTTCATCACTTTTTAGCTCTTGTCGGATGTCTTCAATTTGTTCAGAAATTGATTTATGGGTTGCAAAGTAGCTTTCTAAAAATTTTTGATCAAAATAGAGTTGATAACCTCTTGTGTGAACACCTAATTGCGAGCTCAAGGTTCTGATTTCTCCGATGTGTTTTATCTGAGTTGCAGCATTTTTTGCATCATTGGTATTGGATGCTAGTAAATACCCTAGCGCGACAATAGCTAGAATAAAAACAAGGAGTAAAAACAGTAATTTTGCACGAATGGTTTGTAACATAAGAATCCTTTAGTAATGAGATATGTATTTGTAAATGACTTATGCAAAAGGTTGTATTAGTCTAACCATAAAAAATTGGCTAGAACTAACTGTAATTTAGAAAATTTATAATTTCTATCTTACATGTAAAATGGCTTTTGATGGTCATTTATATACTCTTATAATTTGACTTTAATGTGACCGTGGTATGCTATAATTAAAATCATCCTACGTATAATTTCAATACCATATTTCATTTATCTCTTTAAGGATTAAAATTGGATAGCAGCCTTTTAGTGTTAAAAAATAAACGTATTTTATTTGCTGAAGATGATTTAACAACGAGAATACAACTTACCAATACTCTTAAAATGTTGTTTGGTAAGGTCTACTGTGCAAAAGATGGAGAAGAGGCTTATAATCTTTATGAAGACGAACAACCAGATATTATTTTAACAGATGTTCAAATGCCTAAAAAAGATGGTATCAAGTTAACACGACAAATTCGCCAGATAGATTACACGCTTCCTATTGTTATACTGACAAGTTTTGATGACAGAAATTTACTTCTAAGCGCGGCTAATTTAGCCATTGATGGGTATCTTATAAAACCTATTGAATTTACAGTATTGGTCAAAACACTATCACAAGCCCTCAAAAGAACACAAAAAGAGAATCTCATTAGGTTGAATGAAAGTTTAGTGTTCAATTACGATACAAAAGAGTTTTACCATCACAATAAGCTAAAAGTATTAGGGAGTAAAGAGTTAGAGTTGATTGAATTTCTTTTAAAAAATCCGTACAAAATAGTTTCAAAAGAGATCCTTGAAGCCAAGCTTTGGAATTATGAAGTACAGTGTGCTTCTGCTGTCAAAAACCTTGTTTTAAGAATACGTAAGAAGTTGGGGAATAATGTCATTGTCTCCATGAAAGGGATTGGTTATCGTCTTAATATTGATAATGCATTTATGAAAAAATATCAAGGAGGTAGGGATCTAACATCACTATTAACTCTAGGATAAAATAAAGTGAAATATTTTATTTTGATCTGTGCTTTTTTTTCTTCTTTTTCTTTTGCCGTTGAATCGCTCCAAATCTCTTCATTGCATGATTCGTTAGTATTGCTTGAACCGGTTAAAGTATTTAAAGACTCTAATCATCTAAATGAAAATCAAGTTTTGGCACTATATCATGAGAATAAATTTGATAACTTACCTTTACATGTAAAAAGTTTTGGCGCGAGCAATGCGACGTATTGGATTGCACTCAAGCTTCAAAACAATGAAGAAATTGAACATTTTCTTGAATTTAAATACGATCAGTTGACCTATATTGACTGTTTCGTCTTTAGGAAGGAAGAGCGAATACATTCCTCCAGTAATGGGAATGCTATTCGAATGGAAGATCGCGAAATAGAACATTTTTTTGTTCGATTTTCACTTTCGCGATCGGATGAACCCTTGATCTATCTTTTTAAAATTACCTCGAAAAGACCTATGATTATTGCTATGCATATAGGTACAAAATCAGAGCTAGATTATGAAAAATTAATATCCATTGTATCTGTAGCACTCTTTTCAGGTGGGTTGTTTTTGCTACTCATCACTAATCTCATGCTCTACTTGGTATTCAAAATTAAAGAATATTTATATTATGGGATTTATTTAGCATACTTTTGGATTTTTTATTATGTACATCCATCATTACACNTTTTTTTATGACACAGGAGTTTTTATGGATCAATGATTTTATAAAAATAATCAGTGTACAAGGATTTCATATTACCTTTTTACTTTTTACAATTTCTTTTTTAAATCTCAAATCTCTGCCTTCATTATTCATCAAATTGATATATTTATTCTACATTATTTCTTTCATAGCATTTTTGTTTCTTGGGCTCAGAAATTCATTTCAAAGTATTGCTTATATAGCAGGAATATTGATTCCTCTGTTTTGGGTATTTATAGGTTTTATAGCTTTGCATCGGAACGTTATATTTGCAAAATTATATCTTATTGGGCTATTTGGATTTTATATTGGTGTGCTGCTTTTTTGGTTGATGCAGCTAGGTCTTATTGATGTCCCAAGTCTAGGTAAAAATGTTCTTTTATTAGGCAGTACATGGGAAATGATTATTTTTACATGTATGTTAATTTTCAAAACAAAACTAATGAAAGCAGAAAATCTTGTCATGAAGGCTCATCTGCTAGCGGTCGAAAAGGAACGTATGTGTCAATCGCGTTATGCTTCTATTGGAAGGACAATTGGTAATATTGCCCATCAATGGAAGCAACCTTTAAATGCACTTGGTACCATATTAACGCATATGAAATGTAGTTTTATTGTCGAGCAAAAAGTGAAAAAAAAAGAGTTAGTTCAAGATGTTGATATGAGTTTTGAAATAGTGCAACATCTTTCTGAAACCATTAATACATTTTATAGTTTTCTCTTGAAGCCGTATGCGCATACAAATAAATTTTCTGTTGAAGAAGAATTAAAATCAATCAAGAAAATTCTAGATTACGCATTTAAAAACGATGGGATACAAATGAGCTTTTATATTAGTTCAGATGCTTATATTGAAGGAAATTCAAATGAATTTGCTCAGTGTATTTTAAATATCTTATTTAATGCAAAAGATCAATTTTATGGTTTAGTACAGGAAAATGCACATATTGATGTTTATATTGATACAGCGGAAGAAATGTGTCATATTTCTATTCAAGATAATGCTGGAGGCATTACTATTTATCCTATTGAACGTATCTTTGAGTTTAATGTTTCTTCAAAAGAAGAGAGTGCGGGCATAGGATTATTTATTTGTAAAGATATTATTGAAAGCCGCTTTAACGGAAAGATACGAGCAGAGAATAAAGAGGGTGGTGCTTGTTTTATCATTACGCTACCTATTATGTATCCAAAATTAGATTGATCGCAATTTCTTGACCAGCTTTATTTTAGATACCAAGAAAAAAAGAACGCAAAAAACTATTTATAGTCAATTTTTATTTGATAGCCAATGCCATTAATGTTTTCAAAAAAATCAGCTTCACAGATTTCTCTGATTCGATAAATCACCATTTGAAGTTTTTTGAGATTGATCTCATCGTGCCAAAGGGTCATATAGAGTTGTTCGTAGCTTACACAACTATTTTTATGATCACAAAGTGTCTGAATGAGTTTTAATGCATTGGACCCAAGTTTGATGATTTCACCACTTTTATACAATAAATTTGTTTCGTGGTTAAAATAAAATCCCCCTACAATTTTACTGATTTTAGTTCCATTGAGATGATTTTGTTTGGCATTTAAGAGTGAAATAATTGCGACAATTTCTCTTTCATTGTAAGGTTTGATAATGTAACCATCCGCTTTTGCATCCATAGCATAGCTTATCATCTCGTCATCGGCATAGGCTGTTGTAAAAACTATGGAACAGTTACTAATATTTCGAATATCAATAGCGACTTCACAACCACTTTTGGGACCTTTAATCATGATGTCCATTAAAATTAAATGAGGATTGTATTTGCGTATACTCTCTAAAGCATCTAAGCCATTATCAACAATATCAACAACACTCCAACCCTTTTTCTCCAAAATCATTTTAAGATATTCAGCCGCTATTAATTCATCTTCAACAATCAATATTCTATACATGTGCGTTTCTCTTATATATTATTTTGTAGCATAATCCATGGTTATGAGAGATTTTTAGAGTTCCTTTTAATTGTTTAACATTTAAATCGACTAGTTTTAGACCAAAATTTTGCGTATCTTTTTGATTATATCCTCGTCCATTGTCAAAATATGTTAATAAAATATTGTTTTTGTGGCTGTTTAAAACAATAATTATTTTTGGATTTTTGATATCTTTAAACGCATATTTAATACTGTTGGTGACCAATTCATTGACAATTAAGCCTATAGGAATAACTTCATTCAGCGAAAGCTCTATTTCTTGAGATTTAAAGACGATTTTGACACGGTCACTAATGGTACTTTGGATATTTAAATATAATTTTTCTATAAAGCGCTTGGCATTCACTTTTTCAAGATCATTCGAAACATACAGCATTGAATGAACCATCGCCATAGCATCGATTCTATTTTTACTTGCTTGAATAGCATTCTTAGTCTTTTCATCTTCTTTTTCTGCTTGGATAGCAAGGATAGAAGAGACCAGATTTAAATTATTTTTAACTCTATGATGTATCTCATTGTAGAGTAAATCTTTTTTATAATTTGAGTTAATAAGTCTTTTATAGGCATCAATACGAGTGGTTTCATAATAAATGGCAAAGACAAAGACAATAGCTAATATAGATAAAAAATTTGAAATAGCCTCATTATTATATAAAAAAGCACTCATACTAAAAAGCGTCTTGATAATAAACATGATAAAAAAAGAGTAACAGCGTTAAAATAAGTAAAAATATGCCGCTAAAGATCAGTCCCCTTTTCCAACTAAAAAGGGAAAAAATACTCAATATAAAAGGGAATATAAACCCAGGTGTATAATCATCAAAATGAAAAATAAAGACGACTGCAATCATTTCTATGGAGAGTACGATTAATATAGAATACGAGGCAAGATCATATTTGCCTTTTCTATAAAAGATAAAAAAGGATAAAGCTACGAGCACAAACATCGTTATTGTCAATGGGATGATTTGGTAATTCTGATAGTAGGTATCCAAAATGGTATGGGTAAGGAAGACAAAAAAGCATACGGCATGAATAACCAATATAATTTTTTTTCTTCTTTCCTCTGTGGCTTTTTTGATTTCGGCGCTAAATGGTAAATTTGATGCTTTCATAATTTAAATTTAGCAAGTTTTAACTTAAATCATACACAGTAAAGAATTTATAATATAATGTGACCAGAATGTGGTTTTTCCTTTATATAATTATTTGAAGAAAGCATATATTTTAGGATTGTATGCTTTAAATGTACTTCAAAGTGCATGCCTAAAAGCCTGTTTGATATATAGCTATTCAGTATATCAATAATGTTGTACAAAAAATAATGTAATGGAGGTTGACATGTTAGGTAGTTCAAAAAAGAGACTGGTTCGTCTTATAGTGATCCCTTTTTGTTTTGCAGGAGCGAGTACGCTCAATGCTTTGACGCTTCAAGAAGGTCTTGATGAAGTTCTTGCAACGCATCCAGTTGTTCAAGAGAGGTTGCATAATTATCAATCAACCCTTGAAGATCTTCGTGTGACGGAGTCACAATATCTTCCATCACTTGATTATGCAGGGGATTTTTCGAGAGCAAAGACAAATAGCCCTTCTACAAACTTTCAAAGTGTTTCACTCTCAAGTTACGAGCATTCATTGCAATTAACTCAAAATCTTTTCAATGGATTTGGTACGCTTTATGAAGCAGATTATCAAAAAGCACGTATTTTGGCAGCAGCAAATAATTACATTGAAAATGCCAATGATGTCGCCTTGAGCTTTATTACTCAGTATATTGCTGTTCTTAAAGCACGAGATACACTTGCGATTGCAAAAGAAAGTGTTTCTTTCCATGAAGAAGTTTTGCATAAAGTCAAAAAATTATTTGACTCAGGTTCAACAACACGTTCAGAATTTGAAAAGATAGACACTTCTTTATCATTAGCACAGTCTAACTATATCGTTGCTCAAAACAACCTTGAAGATGCACAGTTTAACTTTGAGCGTGTATTGGGTCGTTATGTAAAAGCAGATGAGTTAGAAAAAGTCTCTTTCTCCGGAACACTTCCTGCTAGCGAAGATGAAATGAAAGAGTTTGCACGCCAATATAACCCATCAGTTTTAGTAAGTCATTATAATATTAAAGCAGCAGAAGCACAACGTCAAGCAGCTTATAAAAATTACTACCCAAAAATTGATGCATACGCTCGTAAAAGCTGGGCAGATGATATCAGCGGAATAGATGGAAAAGATGACAGAAGTGCCGTAGGCATCAAAATTTCTTATAATCTTTACCGCGGTGGCGCAGATGAAGCTCAAATTGCTAAAAGCATGACACAAATTTCACGTGAGCAAGATAACAAACGTGATGTCATCCGTAAACTTGATGAGCAAGGAAGACTTTCATGGAGTGCTAAAACTTACATTACACAACAACTTGATTATCTTGTAAAATATTCTAAAACCAGTGCAAAAACTCTTGAACTTTATCAACAAGAGTATGACTTAGGCCGCAGAACATTGCTAGATCTTTTAGTCGCGCAAAATGACTATGTTTCTGCTCGTACACAAGTTATCAAGGCTCAAAATGATTTACTCTTTTCAAATTATCGTATTTTAGATGCAATGGGCACTATGGTACAAAATGTTCTTGGTTCAAAAGCCCTAGATTATACAAAACGTGTCAGGCTAGATGTTGTGGATGGCAAATTAGATCATGACAGTAATCTTGGTACACTTCTTTTTGAAAAGCGTGACACAAACGAATAAAAGGTTATTTGATGATGGGGCCAAACGATAATGATCATGGTGGTGAGCAAAGGATAGAGGATCCTCAAGGGTTGGCTTTTTCGATCGATCCTTTGCTTCAATGTCTTGTACTTTTTACACAACTTTACCATAAGCCTTTTAGCGCTGAAGCATTGATGGCAGGCTTGCCTCTCTCTCCTAATGAAGAGACGCAAGGCCTGTACAATCTTAAGCAATCTAAAGGGCTTTTTGCGCGTGCAGCAAGTAGAGCAGGTTTGAAAAGCACGCTTGTCACGAAAAAGATTTCAGATATCTCTTCCTTGCAGTTGCCAATTATTTTACTACTTAAAAATTCTCAGGCGTGTATTTTACACTCTTTCAATGAGGATCATACGACCTGCAAAATTGTTTTGCCGGGCATTGAAGCTATTGAAGAGGTCATCTCCGTTGAAGCATTAACGTCAGAGTATACAGGGTTTGCTTTCCTTATTAAGAGACCTTTTGTATATGATGAGCATGACTCATTGACACTTAATGTTAAAAATAACCATTGGTTTTGGGACACCTTAAAACTTTCGACAGGGTTTTATCGGGATGTTTTATATGCTACAGTTTTGATTAATCTTTTTGTATTGATCAGTCCTTTATTTACCATGAGTGTTTACGATAGGGTTATTCCTAACAATGCAACGGAAACGCTTTGGGTATTTGCGTCAGGTGTTTTAGTGGTTTATACATTGGATACCTTTTTGAAATTTGCTAGAGCGATTTTGTTAGAACGTGCTGGTAAAAAAAGCGATGTTATTATGTCCTCGATTGTCTTTGAAAAAGTGCTCGACCTTCAAATGGCTTCGCATCCAAAATCAGTCGGTTCGTTTGCGAGTAACCTTAAAGACTTTGATATGATTCGCTCTTTTTTAACCAATGCAACATTGACAGTGCTTGTGGATATGCCTTTTGCGCTTCTTTTCTTATGTGTTATAGGCTATATTGGCGGTTGGATGGTCGTTGTACCTCTTCTTATGATGATTGTTATTTTAGGATACACTTTTTTTTATGCGTCATATGTTACGTGAAAGCATTGAGGAATCTCACAAAGCTGCTGCTGCTAAGAGTTCTATTTTGGTAGAGACTCTTCAAAATATTGAAACCCTTAAAACACTAGGTGTTACAGGTCATATGCAGTGGGCATGGGAAGAAGCTACGGGTGAAATTGCTCAAAAAAGTTTGAGATCTCGTATGATATCAACTTCTATTTCAACGATTACAGGCTTTTTAGTTCAATTAACCACTGTTTTACTGGTTATTGTGGGAGTTTATCTCATCGGACAACATGATTTGTCCATGGGTGGGCTTATTGGTATTATTATTATCTCGTCGCGAACGGTTGCTCCTATGGGTCAAGCGGCATCTTTGATCGCCAATTATTCAGATGCAAAATCAGCCTATGATGTGATTAATAATATCATTTCTCAACCCTCTGAGCGTCCAAATGGCAAGAAGTTTATCACACGTCCGGCTCTACAAGGTGAGGTAGAATTTCGCGATGTTACTTTTTCATACGATGCCAATGAGCATCAATCTTTAAAAAATATCTCCTTTAAACTTAAACCAAAGGAAAAAGTTGCCATTATCGGACGCATTGGTTCAGGTAAAAGCACGATCGCAAAACTCTTGCTTCATTTGTATGAGCCACAAAGTGGGTCTATTTTTATCGATGGTATTGATATTAATCAAATTGATCCTATTGATTTACGCAAAAATATCTCTTATGTTTCCCAAGATATTAATCTTTTTAAGGGGAGTGCTAAAGACAATATTGTATACCGTTCTTCTCGTGTTGGAGATGAGCAGATGCTACGTGCTTCCATGATCTCAGGGGCGGATGAATTTATTAAACGACATCCCTTGGGGTATGAAATGCTTATTGGAGAACGTGGTATGGGGCTTTCGGGAGGGCAGAGACAAAGTATTGGAATCGCAAGAGCTATTTTATTTGAATCACCTATTATTCTCATGGATGAACCGACCAATGCAATGGATCAGCTCAGCGAAGCACGACTAATTGCCAATCTCAAAAGTTATATTGAGGATAAAACAGCCATTTTTGTAACACAAAAAAATACTCTTTTAGAACTTGTTGATCGTATTATTGTTATGCACGAAGGACAAATTTATCTGGATGGTCCTAAAAATGAAGTTTTAGCGAAATTATCAGGGAAAAGTCTATGAGTAAAAAAATATTTTCATTTGATGCTCGTGACTATGCATTTATGCGCAGTCTTTCGGCTGCTGTCTTGGAAGAAAATCCTAAACAGTTTCGTTGGGTTATCTTTTTTTGGGTTTTTAGTGTGACACTCTTTCTAATCTGGGCTTCATTTTCTCCGATTGATGAAATCGTTAGAGGTGAGGGTAAAGTGGTACCTGGTGGAGAAAATCAAATGATACAACATTTGGAAGGTGGTATTTTAGAAGATATTTTAGTTAAAGAGGGTGAAACGGTTAAAGTAGATCAAGTTTTGCTCAAAGTTAATAATTTAAAATCAGCTTCTACGTATGAGAGTATGGGCTATAAAGCAGCGCAACTTCGAGCAAAAATGGTACGTCTGAAAGCTGAAATTACCAACACGGCGTTTATGC
Organism: Sulfurospirillum diekertiae; assembly: GCF_002162315.1. NCBI lineage: Bacteria > Pseudomonadati > Campylobacterota > Epsilonproteobacteria > Campylobacterales > Sulfurospirillaceae > Sulfurospirillum > Sulfurospirillum diekertiae. The sequence continues at coordinate 1,073,569 of NZ_CP021416.1, forward strand.
CTTCTGCAGAGGATATGAAAGAAATCCCTGAGCAGATTTTACAAGAGAGAAATCTTTTTACATCAAATAGAGATCGTCTTAATGCACAACTCTCTGGACTTAATGAGCAATATGTGCAAAAGAAAAATGATAAATTAGAAACTCAAGGGCGTATTACAGAACAGAAAAAAGCACTCACTTACATTAAAGAGGAGGTTAAAATATCCGCACCTTTAGTCGAGCAGGGCGTTAAATCAAAAGTAGATTTTTTAAAGCTACAAAGAGAACTCAGTAGCCTCGAAGAGCGTTGCAATGGAATGATAGCTTCTATGCCAAGGCTGGATGCGGCTATCTCTGAAATCGAAAATAAGATGCAAGAAGTGCGTTCTGAATTTACGACAAAAGCTCAATTAGAGCTCAATGATGCTCAAACGGAATTTAATCGTATTACTGCAGAAAGCGCTTCTTATGCAGACCAAGTGGTTCGAACAACAATCAAATCACCTATTAATGGGGTTGTTCAAAAAATTTATGTCAATACCATTGGAGGTGTTATCAAACCAGGTGATAATCTGATAGAAATTGTTCCAACGGAAGATGGTCTTTTGGCGGAGGTTAAGGTAAAACCTTCAGATATTGCGTTTTTGTATCCAGGACAAGAAGCGATTGTCAAAGTAACTGCATATGATTTTGCAATTTACGGTTCACTCAAAGGTAAAGTAGTGACTATCAGTCCAGATTCTATGACGGACAAACGCGATAATACCTATTACATTGTGAGGGTTCAAACGGATAAAAAATATTTTGGAACAGAGGCCAAACCACTCAATATAACTCCCGGTATGACACTCAATGTCGATATTATCACAGGTAAAAAAACAGTCATGCAGTACATCTTAAAGCCGATTTTAAAAGCGAAACAATACATGTTTACGGAGCGATAAAATGACACTTTATATTATTTCAAAAAATACAATTTTACAAAAAAGATGGTCAACTATTTTATCTGCATTTCATCCTATTTTTAGAGAATCGCTTCCTTCTTCGTTAGGGAGTGATTCTATGATCATGATTCATGATGCTGTTTTATACCAATTAAATGATGAGCAAAAAAAGAGACTCTTTACTTTACATGTAATGGTTCTTTCTACAACACCAACCTTTGAACAAGCACGCTTAATGTTGACATTAGGCGCCAAAGGATATGGCAATACGATGATGCATGAGTCTTACTTAGTCTCAGCATGTCAGGCAATACAAGAAGGCAATATTTGGTTATCACCCGAATACATAAACCTGATGATTCAAGAACTCCCTACGATGCCTAAAAAAGCGATAAATCCACTGGAATCCCTTAGCCATCGAGAGGCTGAAGTGGCTATTTTACTCTCACAAGGTGATTCTCACAAAGAGATCGCTGAAAAATTAAATATTACTGTTCGTACGGTAAAAGCGCATGCGACGGCTATTTATTCTCAATTAAATATCAAGGATCGACTTGCCCTTGCTCTTTTAGTTCGAAAGTAGTACCTAAGTACACTAGTATTGCCTTTTTATCTTTGTTAGAATTATTTTAGAAAAATTTTCTATCAAAGGATACATAATGGCACAAGTTATTGGATACGTTAAATCACTCCAAAATGGCATTTTTTTTGCAAAAGATGCACATGGAGAGATCAGAGAACTTAAAGCTGGCGATCAGGTATTTAAGGATGAGCTCGTTTATGGTGCTCCAACAAACTCTCAAAACGCACACGTCATTATTGATGTAACCTTAACGGATGCTAAAGATATTACACTCTCTGGCGCGGAACAGCTCTATACAGATCTTTCTGTTATCGGTGGTTCTTTTGAAAAAGAAGATGCTGTTGTCTCAACGGATGCCGTAGAAAATGCATGGAAACTCAGTACAAATACATCTACTCCAGATACGACAACTCCACTAGAGGCAACTGCAGCAGGTCTTGAAGCACCCGCAGCTGGTCAAGTTCTATCAGATACAGGATATCCTAGCGATACAGTCTTTTATGATAGAACAGGTGCCATTGGTGATGTTCGAACGGTTCTTCACGATACAGTGAATGGTGGTATCGTTCAAAATGTTACGGCAGTTGACACTCTCAATCTCAATGACCAACCTGTCGTAGCAAATGTGACAGGAACAGTCAATGAAGCGTTAAATGGACTCAATCAAATTTCTGGTCAGCTCATAGCAACAGATCCTGATGTGGGTGATACCCATACATTCTTTGCTGTGGGTGGCACATTATTGCTTAATGGACAACCTGCACCTGCAGGTATCGCATTGGTACTTAATCCAGATGGTACTTACTCTGTTACAGGTGACTTTAATACTCTCGCCGCAGGTGAAAAAGCTGTTGTTTCCTTCCAATATTACGCTGTCGATAATGGAATAGATGTTGGGGCTCCTCATGCTTCATTACCAGCAACCGTCACTTTAACGATAATCGGCACCAATGATCAACCAGTAGTCAGTGATGTGAGCATCACACAAGCAGAAGCACTTAATGGCGTGAATACGTTTGCAGGAACATTGAGTGTCAGTGATGATGATACAAGCGATACACATACGTTCCAAATGGTTGATAATAGTTTACATGTAAATGCAAATGTTGAATTATCACAACCAACACTTCTTCTCAATCCAGATGGTACTTACAGCATGAGTGGAGATTTTAATGCACTTGCCGCAGGTGAAACAGCAACCGTAACTTTCCAATACTATGCTGTAGATAGTAGTAGTAATCAAACTAATGGCGAGTCAAATACTTCTGAGGTTAAAACGGTTACCTTGACCATTACAGGAACGAACGATCAACCTGTTGTCAGTGATGTGAGCGTCACACAAGCAGAAGCACTTAATGGTGTGAATACGTTTGCAGGAACATTGAGTGTCAGTGATGATGATACAAGCGATACACATACGTTCCAAATGGTTGATAATAGTTTACATGTAAATGCAAATGTTGAATTAGCAACACCAACGCTTGTGCTCAATCCAGATGGTACTTACAGCATGAGTGGAGATTTTAATGCACTTGCCGCAGGTGAAACAGCAACCGTTACTTTCCAATACTATGCTGTAGATAGTAGTAGTAATCAAACCAATGGCGAGTCAAATACTTCTGAGGCTAAAACGGTTACCTTGACCATTACAGGAACGAACGATCAACCAGTAGTCAGTGATATTAATGTTAATGATAATGCAGGTAGTGGTATTGTTGGATACTATGATATGGTCAGTGGACAAGGGGTGAGCGCACAAGTGAATGGCATCATAACCGCTAATCTAACTGCTGCGCAACTCTTTACACTCAGTTCGGAAGAACTTTCAGGCATCAATACCCTTTATGTTCAAAATCCAAGTAATGGTGACTATGGCGCAGAATACATGAGTCAACTCAGTGCGATCGAAAACGCTGTAAATAATGGCATGACTTTAATTATTCATGATCGATATGTTGCTGGGGGTGAACAAATTCTTCCCGGTGGAGAGTCTATTGTTTTCCACAGAATAGCAGGAAATGGTGCCAATATTGATATAACAGACACGGATCTTGAAACAGGTCTTGGTGGAACGATCAATGATACTTCTTTAGATAATGGAAGTTGGTCAAACCATGGATATGTTGACTTGAATAGCTTGCCAGAAGGGGCAACTGTTCTTATGACAGATGGTAATCCTACGCACGTTGTTACTTTTTCCTATCAATATGGTGCCGGCACAGTTATTTATTCTACCATTCCTTTAGACTTCTATTTATCAGGTAATGGTGGTACTGTTCTTGATGCTAATATGCAAATTTATGCAGCTAACCTTCTTGAAGATTTTGTTAAAAATGGCGCTATTTATGAAACGCATGATGCAACCAATGTAATAGGTGTAGATGATACCAAAGATGATGGCAATAATGTTTTAACAGGTAATTTGTCGGTCACTGACGATGATGTATCAGATACCCACACGTTCCGTGTAGTCGATGCGAGTGTTCAAGTGCTAGCTCCAACAGGCTCAGGGGTTGATACGAATGATGTAACGGTTTCTATTACGCAAGATGCAGCGGGTGTATGGCATTATAATATCAATGGAAACTTCACAGAACTAGCAGCAGACGAAAAAGCAACGGTAACATTCCAATATGTTGCTGATGATGGACGTGGATTTAATGGTGCAGATGGCATCAATGAAAGTTCAATCAGTGCACCAAAAACCATTACACTTACCATTACGGGAACCAATGACCAGCCTATTGTCAGCGATGTTACGCATACGACACAAACAGAATCAATGAACGGAATCAATACCTTTGAAGGTACTTTGGTCGCAACCGATGATGATACCCATGATACGCATACTTTCCACGTAGTAGGCGGTGGAGATTTTGGTCCAGCTTTACATGTAGAATCTCCTGCCGAGATTGGAACGCCCGTTCTTCACCTTGATGAAGCCACTGGTCAATATACTGTTACTGGAGACTTTAATGCTTTAGCCGTCGGTGAAACAGCAACCGTAACTTTCCAATACTATGCGGTTGATAGTAGTAGCAATCAAGTGAATGGTGAGTCCAATACCTCTGAAATTAAAACTGTTACGATGACCATTACAGGAACCAATGATGCGCCAGTTATCTCTGAAACTAGCGTTACTACGGGTCTCGCAACAGAAGCAGGTAATCTTGATGATGGTACAGTTGTCCCAGCAACGACGGCTTCAGGTACCCTTGTTGCTACGGATGTTGATCATAATGCAACACAAACATGGTCTGTGAGTGGAAATGCAACAGGTACCTATGGAAGCTTTGCAATCGATCCAACAACAGGAAAGTGGACTTATACAGTTGATGATACAGCAGGTTCAGCTGCTGATAAACTTCAAGAGGGACAGAAAGTTACAGAAACATTTACAGTTATTGTAACCGATGATCAAGGAGCAACCGATACTCAAGTTGTTACGATTCAAGTACAAGGCACTAACGATGCACCCGTTGCTGTTGCAGATGTTAATAGTGTTACAGAGCTAGGTGATGAAAGTTTACTAGCTTATGGATGGAAAGGTATCGCAACAGGCAATCTTCTCTCAAATGACTCCGATGTGGATGGCAATACAAATCCTCTCATTGCCTTAGATGTTACAAAAATTGTTTCAAATGGTACCAATAACAGCGATACAACAACCAATTGGCTTGGCAATTTAGATGTACAAGGCTCTTATGGTACTTTGGTTGTTAACAAAGCGACAGGTATTTACAGTTATGTTCTTAATAATGGCAACAGTACAGTTGAAGCTTTGAATGAAGGTGATAAGGTTGTTGATACCTTTACCTACACGATCACAGATGCCAATGGCGCTATTGCTACTGCAACATTGTCAATCACTATCAATGGAACCAATGATGCACCAGTTATTTCAGGAACACATACTGGAATAGCAACAGAAGCGGGCAATCTTGATAATGGAATCGTAGTAGCCGCAACTCAAGCAACAGGCACACTGATTGCAAATGACGTTGACAATACAAATCCAACATGGACAGGCAATAAAGTAGGAACATACGGAAGCTTTGCAATTGATCCAGCAACTGGAAAGTGGACGTATACAATTAATGATGCAACAGGATCAGCCGCCGATAAACTTGCTGAAGGTGAAACACGTACAGAAACCTTTACGGTGACTGTTAGCGACAATGAAGCAAGCAACCCAAAAACAGATACACAAGAAGTAACGGTAATCATAAAAGGTACCAATGACTCTCCTGCCATTACCAATGCTTCAAGTGCTCTTTCTGGCACCGTCGTTGAAGCAGGAAATAGCGATGATGGTCATACCATTGCAGGTACTTCATCTGTTTCAGGACAACTTAGTGCAAGCGATGTGGATCATAATGCAACACAAAGATGGAGCATCGTTGGAACAGCAGATACAACCTATGGCTCTATCTCTATCAATACTAATACGGGAAAATGGACATACACTCTCAATAATACAGACATGGATACGCAAGCACTTGCTGAAGGCGAAAGTAAAACACTCAACTATACAGCGCGCGTAATAGATGACAAAGGTGCTTATGTTGACCAAACTATCGCTGTAACCATTACAGGTACAAACGATTCTCCTGTTATTACCAATGCTTCTACACAACTTGTTGGTACTGTTATTGAAGCTGGGAATAACGATGATGGCTCTACTTTTGCAGGTACACCATCTATCTCAGGACAATTGAGTGCAAGCGATGTCGACCATGGTGCAACGAAAACATGGAGCATTGAGGGAACGCCATCAACAACGTATGGATCTATTGGTATTGATTCAACAGGTAAATGGACATATACGCTTGATAATTCACTCAGTACAACTCAAGCGCTCAAAGAGGGCGAAACGGTTACGCAAACTTATACGGCTCGCGTGATGGATGATAAAGGTGCTTATGCTGACCAAACAATTACTATTACGTTAAAAGGTACCAACGATGCCCCTGTTATTTTGGAAACATCTAATATTACAGGCGATGCAACAGAAGCTGGAGTTGTAACTATTAATGGTGTAACATCACCAGTAGTAGCTGTGATTGCAACAGGAACTCTTAGTGCATCCGATGTTGATCATGATGCAACACAAACATGGTCAGCGATTACGACATCAGCTGAAGGTACGCATTATGGTACATTTGAAATAACAACAGCGGGTTCTTGGACATATACAGCAGGCGAAGCAGCAAATCAATTGGCTGAGGGAGAAACGAAAACAGAAACCTTTATGGCAATGGTGACAGATGATAAAGGAGCGATAGCGACACAAGCAGTCACAATAACAATTCATGGTACTAACGATGCGCCCGTTTTTGTTGTTGAAGATAACCAACCATCCTATAGCTTTAACTATAATGAAAATAGTACGACTGCAACGGTGCTTGGTACAGTCCATGCTACGGATGTTGATAATGGAAGTCACGTTTCCTATTCTATTCAGAGTGGTAATGATGCTGGTTATTTTGCAATCAATTCCACTACAGGAGTCATTACCCTTACAGAGGCTGGGACACATGCTTTCACCAATGATTTTGAAGCACTGAGCAATGTTCATAATCTTGTGGTGGGAGCAAGTGATGGAAGTGTTACAACTGCTATCAATGTTGTCCTTAATGAACAAAATGTCAATGATGCGCCAGATGCGGTAGATAACACGTATAACATTAATGGGTTAAGTGGCCAATACTATGCCTATCATGAAGGGGCTTTACTAGATGGCTCTAATTTAGGCAGTATTGCTCAAGTTGAAAATTTCATAGCTACCCATAGTGCAGATGCAACATTTACAGCGACTGCTATCAATTACGGTCTGCTTCCAAGTGGAGATTTGGGTGGTGATGGTAATTTGCAAAAATTCTTAGGGATCGATGCTCAATCTTTGTCTACGAATCCAGAAAACAGTTCTGACGCTATTATTAAACTTAGTGGTTCTATCGAGTTGGCAGCAGGTACTTATACATTTAAAGTCACTGCTGATGATGGTTATAGCATTGTGATTGATGGTAATGTTGTCGCAAAATATGATGGCAACCAATCTCCATCAACAAATTACGCCTCATTCAATATCGCCCAAAGTGGTGAGCATAGTATTAGCATTGTTTATTGGGATCAAGCAGGACAAGCTCAACTTAAAGTTGAACTCAGTAGCGATGGTCAACATTATAGTGTACTCACAGGTAGCGCCAATGCTCTTGATACCTTAGTAACAAATGAAGACACACCTCTTATCATTGCTTCAAGTACACTGCTTGCAAACGATACAGACCAAGATGGTGATACCTTAACGATTACCAGCGTTCAAAATCCAACACATGGAACAGTCGTACTTGACCCTATCACAGGAAAAGTCGTCTTTACACCAGATGCTAATTACAATGGAGACGCAACCTTTACCTATACCATTAGCGATGGACATGGAGGATCAGATACCGCTACAGTAACTTTACATGTAAATCCAGTGAATGATGCACCCGTTGCCATTGATGATGGTTCTCTTGCTTTACCATTTAGTACTGACGCCGGTGTTGCACTTACTAAGATCAATGTTCTTCACAATGATACAGATGTCGATAATGATCCATTACATGTAACGACGGCAACAAGCGATAATGGTACGGTTAGCATTAATCCTGATGGTACGTTAAACTTCGCACCGACAGACGGTTTTTCAGGTGATACGACCATCACATATACCGTTAGTGATGGACAGGGTGGAACTGACACCGCAACAGTTTTTGTCAAGGTTAATTTTGTAGATCACACTCCTACCCTCTCTGTAGATACGGGAAATCCAGGCAATGCCAACGACACTGTTCTTGAAGCTGGTTTGACAAATGGCTCTAGCCCCTCTGTAGCGGCTAGGACAGCAGAAGGAACCTTTACCATTGGCGATCCTGATGGATTGAATGACATTACTTCTGTAACCGTTGGGAATAAAACATTTGCGGTAGACGCATGGAATACCGTTGGAGAGATTACCACTGATCATGGTACTGTAACGATTACGGGATATGACAACGGTGTATTTAACTATACCTATACATTAACATCTGCTACAACAGGTACACAGACAACTGATAGTTTTGATGTTAAAGTTTCTGATGGTCATGAAAATGCACTTGCTACAGTAACCATTGGTATAACCGATGACAAACCGATTGCTTACGACAATGCTGTTTCTCTTCTAGAAGGGAGTACAACCAGTGGTGGCACAACAAATTTAGTCTTAACGCTTGATGTTTCAGGTTCGATGAACAGCAACGTTTCAGGTTCGAGCCAAACACGATTTGAAATTGCTCGTGACGCTTTGGTAAACATGATTAATCAATACAAAGAGCAAGGAACAACGGATGTTAATTTAACGTTATTTGGAGACAATGCCTTAAATGTTGGATGGATGTCAGCTTCTTCTGCGGTCACTTACTTAAATTCATTGTCAATGAATTCTTGGGACAACCTATACAGCAACTCTACCTATGTCAATGTAAATACAGGTGGTACGGATTATTATGATGCCATTAATGCTACAAAAGCAATTAGCTTTACCGGGCATACAGCAGATCAAACTATTGTTTATTTCCTATCAGATGGAGAGCCAAATGAAAATACCTCTTCTGTTAATCAAGATACTGATGCAACAATTAAAGCGTGGAAAACATTTATTACAGCCAATGCCGATGATTTACATGTTATTGCCATTGGTGGTAATGTAGGTGACGCCGTTTATTTAAATACGGTACAAGTCTTAGATGGTAAAGCGTATACAGATAGTGCACACCATGTACAAGAGTACATTGAAGTGAGTAATGTGACAGGTTTATCCAGTACCTTGTCGGGTACTGTTACCGTTCCTCATGTTGAGTCAGGTAGTGTTATCACCGAAACAGGCGTTTTAAATTTAGCGGATGTCTCCGGTGCTGATGGATGGGCTACATCTAAACTGGTTTCAGTATCATACAATGGTGTGACATATACATTTGACACCAGTCATCCTTCCTTTACGATAAGCACAGAGGCAGGTTCTGTCACTATTAACAATCAAGGTGGCTATAGCTTTACGTCATTAACGAATGTTGCACATGATGTAAGTTCAAGCATTACTTATACGGTTGCAGATAGTGATGGTTCCACGGCACAAGCGCATTTAACGGTTACAACACTTGATAGTGTTCCAACGGCTGTAGCAGATACGAATAGTGCAACTGAAACTTATTTGCATGCAACAGGTGGTACAGTTAATCATGTTACCTATAGCACAGAACCTGAAAGTTGGAATGCAACCACACTAACAGATAGTGGTCGCAATAATAACACAAATGGTTGGAGTGTAAATAGTGGTAGTGGTACATCATCTGATATATATACTATTGTAGCAGATGCTACTCATACAACTATGGTTAGCTTTACCATGGGATCCACGAATGGAGGCGGTACTGCTACACTATATAGTAGTACAGGTACAGTTATTGGTTCAGCAAGTTTCACTAGCAATAGTGATAATCAAACGATTAACTTTAGTAATGCCATTACAAGCAGTGGTGATTACTATGTCAAATTTACGCGTACCAGTGGTACAAATGTTACTGTTAAAAAATGTGACCTATAGCACCTATGATCACACCTCAGAGACAATGACTCCTATTACGATTGCAACGCCAGAAGTCGAATGGGTTGCTGCGCTTGTAGCTAGTGGTAATGTTTTAGATAATGATACAAAAGGGACGGATGGTAACTTAAGTGTCACATCGGTAAGTATCAATGGTACTAATGTCATTGTTGATACAAACGGTGTTGATATCTCTGGACATAATGGCAGTTTACATATTGACGCATTGGGTGCATATACGTATACTCCAACGAATGCGGATATGACAAGTACCGCACTTAGTACACCTGATGTCTTTACGTATACCATCAAAGATGCTGATGGTAGTATTTCATCTTCAACCTTAACCATTACGACGACAGACCATGATTATACGACAGCTACCAATAATATTATTGGTGGAACAGATGGTAATGATATGCTTACTGGAACGAGTGGTAATGATGTCATTTATGGTAGTGCAGGAGATGACCACTTAGTCGGTGGAGCTGGTAATGACACTCTTTATGGTGGAGCAGGCAATGATATCCTTGAAGGTGGCGATGGCAATGACTATCTTGATGGGGGTACTGGAGCGGATAAACTTTATGGTGGTGCAGGTAATGATATATTGGTTTACGATGCGGCAGATACCGTCATCGATGGTGGTACAGGTACAGATACTTTACTCTTTACTGCCAATACTACTATTGATTTCAGTCAACTTGATAGTAGCAATGACCCAATTAAAAATATCGAGGTGCTTGATCTTACACAACCGAATGTTAATGTCACGCTTAAAAATCTTTCATTGAATGATGTCCTTGATATGACAGAAACAGGTACTACCCATACACTAACGATTCTGGGCGATTCTGCGGACAAAGTAACTGTTGATAGTTCATTAACCAAAACATCTTCTACGGAAATAAGCAATGGGCATACATTTGATATTTACACCAATGCAAATGCAACAGATCCAACGGTTATTGTGAAGATCGAGCAAACTATTCAACACAGCTAAAAAAAACGTTATAATAGGGCATGAAAACAAAAGTCCTTGCATTATGTTTTGGGGTGATGGTTCTTACCGTCACCCTTTTTAGCACTGCTGAATTCATACTCGCGGGTATCTCTTTGGAGAAAGTCGAGAAAGAGTATGGAACATTTGCCAAAAGGCGTGTCTTGGCACTTGTGGCGATGATGAACCGTGCCAAAGATGAGAGTGATCTTGAAAAACTAGAAAAAGTGAATGATTTTTTTAATGCGACTCCCTACCATAGTGACAAAGAGGTTTGGGGTGTGGATGACTACTGGGCGACACGGTTGGAGTTTATTGGTAAAGATAAAGGCGACTGTGAAGACTATGTAATTGCGAAGTATTTTACACTCAAAGAACTTGGCGTTCCACCTTCTAAAATGTATATGACCTATGCAAAATCGCTCAAATTTAATGTAGCGCATATGGTGCTTACCTACTATGCTACTCCAAAATCCATACCATTGGTTTTGGATAATTACAATTACAAAATACTTCCTGCAAATGAACGCACCGATCTTGTTCCTATCTACAGCTTTAGCGGAGATGATCTGTTCAATGCTAAACAAGTTCAATTGGGCAAAATGCTTCCAGCGGCGGCAAAGCAAAAGCGTGCATGGGATGAACTCAAAATAGAGAAAAAGGAAAAATGATGACTCTTTTTAAACAGATGGCGGTAATGCTCAGCCTTTTTTTAAGCATAATCTTAGCCTGTGTCATGGTACTAAATTTCAAAACAGCCACAGCGTTTGTCCAAGATCAACTCTATACCAATGCTCAAAATACAGCGCATTCTCTAGGACTTTCTCTCTCCAAAATTGCAGATCCAAAAGATGTCGCTACGATGGAGACGATGATCAATGCGATCTTTGATAGTGGGTATTATGAAAGAATTGCTTTGATAGGTGTAGAAGGAAATCCCATTTATGTAAAAGAGACCGATGTTCTTTTAAGTGATGTTCCCCAGTGGTTTGTTCGTGCCGTCACCATTAAAAATGCCTATGCAACGAGCGATATTATGATAGGCTGGAACAGGCTTGGTACGCTTGAAGTGAGTGGACATACGGGTAATGCTTACAGACAGTTGTACAAAACATTGATCGACCTCATTGAGACATTTGTGGGAATTGGTTTGGTTGTTTTAGGGGTCTTGTATCTTTTACTTACCCTCAGCCTTCAGTCTATTAAACAAATTCGCGATCAAGCGCGAGGCATCATTGAAAATCGTTTTATCATTGAGCAAAAAATGCCTTTTACAACGGAGTTTCGCTCTGCTACGGTTGCTATGAATGCCATGGTTTCAAAAGTAAAAGACATTTTTGAGAGAGAAAATGAGACACTGATTCAGTACCAAGAACTGCTTTACAAAGACGCAGAGACAAAACTTTATAACCGTCATTATCTCGTTACCAAACTTCCTGAATACCTCCAAGGCGATACAAAATTATCCCAAGGTTTACATGTCATGCTGAGCATTGATGAATTGGATCGCTTTAAAAAAGAATATGGCTATGAAAATTACATTAAACTGATCAAGAACGTTGCAGAAGCATTAACCAATTGCGCGCGTTTGAGTGAGCATACCTTATTTGTGCGACTCAATGAGAGCGACTTTTTCCTTTTGATGCCATTTCGAGATGAAATTTTACTCGAAAAACACCTTGATGGAATGCTGTTAGAACTTCAGCGCACGGTTACTACTCAGGCATTAGATTACTTAGTGATAGGCGTTGGTATTGGTTTCTACACTGAACACGATACGCTTAAATCACTGCTTTCGAAAGCGGATTTAACCGTCTCTCAAGCCAAACAAAATGGCAACTTTACATGTAAAATGGCATTACAACAGCAACACTCCTTAATCTTAAGTCGTGAAGAGTGGCGTCAAGAATTGGTCAGTGGACTCGATGAATCTCGTTTTGTTTTTGCAACACAAAATGTTATCCACTATGAGAGTACCACTTCGAGCATTGTTCATGAAGAAGTTTTCATTCGACTCAAAGGAAGTGATGGCTTTGTGCACTCTGCAGGCTATTTTTTACCGATGGCGACTATTTTAGGATTGGCCGATGAAATTGATCGTTATATGATTCAAAGGATGCTTCAGCGTTTTACGTTACAAGAACTTCATACACCATTGGCACTCAACCTGAGTGCTGAATTTGTAGGACATTATGCCAATATTCAATGGCTGAAAGAGCAACTCGAAAAACTCTCTCCAACGGAACGTGCCATGGTGTGGTTTGAAACGAGTAATGCAGTGGCACTTCATAATCTTGAAGCAATCGTTTCGATCAGCAGTCAGCTTAAGATGTTAGGATGCCGTTTTGGTATTGACAACTTTACCATTCCATCTGAAGGGGCATATTATCTGCAAGCGATACGACCTGATTATATCAAGTGTACGGTTGTCTATCTCAAAGATATTATGCTAGATGCAACCACAGGAAAAAATCAAGAAAGCCTCAATAACATTGCACGTAGTCTTGGAATTTCGATTATTGCGACCAATATTGAAGAAGAACAAGACCTCTCTACCCTTAAATATTTAGGGATTGCGTATATGCAAGGAAGATTTATTGCACCGATTGAATTACTCGAAGAATAATCCAACTCAAAGCCAATGGCTATCCCAAAACATAAAACTTTTTGGGTGGCATTGGCTTTTCGGTAAGCCTTTACATGTAAAAAGATATGCGTTAAAGCTAACCTAAAGATTACTGCTTAATACATAGCCAAATACCCATCACAAACCTTTTACATCATGCTATAATAATTTTACATGTAAAGATTTTCACTTTCTGTTTTAAAGGATTAGTATGTCACTCAAAGTTGTGTTATCACATAAAACAGAATACCATTACGACCGCTATGTCGCACTTTCCCCACACATCATTCGCTTGCGTCCAGCCCCGCACAGTCGTACTCCCATTGAGGCGTATTCGCTTAAAATCAAACCAGAAAATCATTTTATCAACTGGCAACAAGACCCTTTTGGTAATTACTTAGCGCGCATTGTCTTTCCTGAAAAAACCAAAGAGCTGTGCATTGATGTGGAGATTATCGCCGATCTCATTACAATCAATCCGTTTGACTTTTTTGTCGATGACTATGCCAAAGATTTTCCGTTTATCTACAAAAAAGAGCTTCAAAAAGAGCTGATACCTTACCTTGAAGAGAGTGAAAATGGGGCATTGTTGCGCGATTTTGTGCGCTCACTGGATTGTAAAAAACGCCCCATCATCGACTTTTTGGTCTATCTCAACAGTGAGATCAATCGACACCTCGCTTACACCATCAGGTTAGAGCCAGGGGTACAAACCTGCGAAGTGACGTTGGAGAAAAAACTGGGCAGTTGCCGTGATTTCGCATGGTTGTTTGTGCAAGTCCTTCGTCATTTAGGGCTTGCAGCGCGTTTTGTTTCAGGCTACCTTGTACAACTCAAAGCCGATGTGGCTTCCTTAGATGGTCCTAGTGGCCCAGAAGCGGACTTTACCGACCTTCACGCGTGGACAGAGGTGTATATCCCCGGAGCGGGTTGGGTCGGACTGGATTCGACCAGTGGACTTTTCGCCGGCGAGGGGCATATACCGCTTGCCTGCACACCCTCTTACGAGAGCGCTTACGCGATAGAGGGACTGAGCGATAAATGCGAAACGGAATTTATTTATGACAATACCGTCACGCGCATTTTTGAGTCACCGCGTGTCACCAAACCGTACCGTGAAGATCAGTGGGATGCTATTTATCAATTAGGGTTTGAGGTCGACAAAGCCTTAGAAGAGGGCGATGTTAGACTCTCCATGGGTGGTGAGCCGACCTTTGTCTCCATCGACGATATGGAAGGTGATGAGTGGAACACCACGGCTGATGGCGAGCACAAACGCACGCTTGCCGACACACTTTCTCGAAAACTGTTGAGCTCTTTTACGAAAGGCGGAATGCTGCACTACGCGCAAGGCAAATGGTACCCGGGCGAGCCGCTTCCGAGGTGGCAAACCTCCATCATTTGGCGCAAAGATGGTAAGCCCATCTGGCACAATCCCGACCTACTTGCCGATATGAACGCTCAGTATAGCTACACCAACGACGATGCCAAACGTTTTTTAGCCAAACTGGCACTCACCCTTGGTATTAGCGATCAAAATATCGTTGAAGCTTACGAAGACCCATTGTATTACATCATCAAAGAGTCTGAACTGCCCATCGACATTGACCCGATGAAGTCCGATTTGTCCGATTCGCTAGAGCGACAAACCATTGCCAAAGTGCTCTCAAAAGGGCTCAATAAGCCTGTGGGTTACGTGCTTCCACTCAATTTTGGAGCGACACAGTGGATGACTTCCTCATGGGAGCTCAGACGTGGTTACTTGTACCTCAGTGCGGGCAATTCACCCCTTGGCTTGCGACTGCCGTTGAGCTCTTTGGCGGAAAAACCGCACGCTGAGCTGGCGCTTCGTTTTGAGCCAGACCTTTTTGCCAGTTATCCCAACCTTGGCGAGTATGCAGCAAATGCTCAAAAACGGTGTGAAAAAGCCGACGCAACGCTTTCTAAAACCCACACCTATAACACCTTTGTCCGTACTGCATTATGTGCAGAAGTACGAGAGGGTAAGCTCTATATTTTCCTTCCACCGCTGAATCACTCGGAGGCTTTTTTAGACCTGATTGCCTGCATTGAAGCCGTTGCAGAATCTTTACATGTAAAGGTAATTTTGGAAGGCTACGAGCCTGCCCATGATCTTAGACTTGATCGCATCAAAGTGACACCCGATCCAGGAGTCATTGAAGTGAACATTCAACCTGCCACTTCATGGAAGATGCTCAGCGACAATCTTTTACTCCTTTACAAAGATGCACATGAGTCTCGTTTGGGGACGGAAAAATTTATGTTAGATGGTAAACACACGGGCACAGGCGGGGGCAATCATGTCACCATCGGAGCACTTCGCCCCGAAGATAGCCCACTGCTTCGCCGTCCCGATCTGCTTCGAAGTCTCATTACCTTTTGGCAACATCATCCGGGGCTTTCGTATCTTTTCTCAGGCGCATTTATAGGTCCTACGTCCCAAGCGCCTCGCGTGGATGAGGGCAGGGTGGAAAATCTGTACGAGTTAGAGATTGCCTTTTCGCAAATTCCTGAGGGAGAAACGGTGCCATTTTGGTTGACCGATCGCCTTTTCCGCCATATGCTGACCGACATCACGGGCAATACGCACCGAAGCGAATTTTGCATCGACAAACTCTATTCGCCTGATAGTTCCAGTGGCAGGCTGGGCATTTTGGAACTAAGAGCGTTTGATATGCCACCTCATGCCCAAATGGCACTGTTGCAGATGCTTTTGGTACGCACTTTAGTGGCTGTCTTTTGGAAAAAACCGTACAAACACAAACTGGTTCGTTGGGGTACGCAACTGCACGATAAATTTTTACTCGAACATTACGTTAAAGAAGATGTGCGTGACATTGTCGAATTTTTACAAGCGGAAGGGTATCCGTTTGAATTAAATTGGTTTGACCCTTTCTTTGAGTTTCGTTTCCCACTTTATGGCATGAGTACGATTGAAAACATGCACCTAGAACTGCGTGCCGCCATTGAGCCGTGGAATGTGTTGGGCGAGGAGAGCAGTTCGCAAGGTACCGCGCGCTATGTGGACTCTTCGCTGGAGCGCGTGCAAGTGAAGGTGCAAAACTTTACCCCCGAGCGTTATACGCTTACATGTAACGCTGTGGCGATTCCATTGGCTCCCACAGGCAGGGAAGGGGAGTTTGTGGCAGGCGTGAAGTACAAAGCGTGGGAGCCGTACTCGGCGCTTCATCCGACCATCGGCGCGGACACGCCTTTGGTGTTTGACGTAGTCGATACGTGGAACAAACGCTCCATCGGCGGAATGACCTACTTTGTGGCGCATCCGGGTGGGCGCAATTACGACACGTTTCCTGTAAACAGTTACGAAGCAGAGTCGCGCCGTATCAACCGTTTTTGGGACTTTAACCATACCCAAGGTGAGGCAGAGTACCAAACCAGTTCGGTTGTCACCCAACATACACTTTCAGCTGAGGGAAGCGAGCGTACGGTTGTTGTACACAAACCCAAAGCACTCAAACAGTTCGTGTTTCAAGAGTTACCTATAAGCAGTGAATTTCCTCACACCCTCGATCTTAGACGTAAATGGAATGCCAAATAGATGAATTTTTTAGATAATTACAGTTCGGCTTCACTGTTTGATGAGATGTTGGATGACCAATTACGCGTTAGAGAGCATTGGCAACCGCTTCTTGAGCGTCTTGAATCTATGAGCAGTGAAGAGCTAGAGAACAAACAAGCGGAAATCGCGTGGCATTTGGAAGATAACGGTGTCACCTACAATGTCTACAACGACCCAGAGGACAATGGCAATCGCCCGTGGAGTTTAGACCCGATTCCTTTTATTATCACCAAAGAAGAGTGGAAAGGGATCAAACAAGGGATCAAACAGCGTGCCAAACTGTTCAATCTCATTTTAAAAGACCTTTACGGTGAGCAGAAGCTTTTAAAGGAAAATATTATTCCCGCCGAAGTGATTTACGGGCACAAAGGATTTATTCCTGCTGTTCACACTTTGGGCTTGATGGAGGATTTTCAGCTCTATTTTTATGCACTCGACATGGCACGAGGGCCCGATGGTAAAATGTGGGTCATCAACGATCGCACCCAAGCTCCCTCAGGTTTGGGGTATGCGGTGGAAAATCGTCTGACGATGAACATTGTCTCCAAAGACCTCTATCCCGAACACGAGATCAAAAAGTTGCTTCCCTTCATCGATGAGTTTAAAAAGCTGTTGAAAAAACTCTCCAAAGGTGACATCTCTAAAGCGGCACTTCTCACCCCAGGCCCTCGCAATGAGACCTACTTCGAGCATGCCTATTTGAGCTCTTTTTTGGAGATCAACTTAGTTGAAGGCGATGATCTGCTCTCCAAAAACGGCGCTTTGTGGCTGAAGAGTTTGAGTGGACTTAAACCCATCAATACCCTTTTGAGGCGTTTGGATGACCGTTTCTGCGACCCGCTTGAGCTTCGCAGTGACTCAAAGCTAGGCGTTGCAGGCTTGGTCGATAGCCTAAGGCAAGGCAATCTTGCGATGATCAATCCCATCGGCAGTGCGATTGTGGAGAACATCGGGCTCAACCCTTTTATGGAGCGCATCTGCCATTACTTTCTCAATGAAGAGCTTTTACTCCCTCAAATTGCGACATGGTGGTGCGGACAAAGCCATGAGCTTGAGTATGTCTTAGAGCATTTTGAGAACCTTATTATCAAAAAAATTGATCGTACCGAAGCGATTCAGACGCATTTAGTCAAAAAACTCTCCAACGAGATGCGAACACAACTTAAAAATAGCATTATCAAAAATCCGCATCAGTACGTTGCGCAAGAAGAGATCAATTTTTCGACCACGCCCTTTTATGCCAATGGAAAAATCGAGCCGCGTAATGCTGTTGTGCGCGCCTATGCTTTGAAAAAAAGTGAAAACTATACGGTGATGAATGGAGGCTTGGTGCGGGTGTCTTCCTCCAAAGATGCCCTTTTAGTCTCCTCGCAAAAAGGTGGAACAAGTAAAGATTTGTGGATTTTAGGCGAAGATGAGACGATCGATATGAGCTCCATTTTTAATACATTGCCTTATGTCGATGTTTCGATTCACACGATGCCAACGCGCAAAGCCGAGAACCTTTTTTGGTTGGGGCGTTATTTGTGCCGCACCATCACGACCATTCGTCTCATTCGCTATGTGGTCAAAAAGATGACCAATTTTAGCCGCTATGAAGGGGCTTTGTCGTATGAGTCGCAACTGATTTTAGAAAAATCTTTGACGCACTTAACGATGACGTATCCAGGCTTTTTAGATGAAAAGATTGCGCAAAATCGCATGAGTGAAATCGAGTCGCTGATTAAAGACAAGAGTAAACAAGGCGGGCTTTCTTTTACGATGGAGATGCTCTTTAATGCCAATGTCTCGATCAAAAGTCTGCTTGCGATTGAGGCATGGAAACTCTTTGATAAGATGCAAAAAGAGTGGAGGGTCTTTATTCGTAAAATCAACTCTCCCACACAGACCATTTTAAGTGAACTCGATAAATTTTTACTCTACCTTGTCGCGTACAAAGAGTTGGTGGAAGAGAGTATGTACAAAGAGCAAGGCTTGATTTTGTATGACATCGGCTATAAGCTCGAATCGGCACTGCTAACGATCTCTAAAGCGCGCTCGATGCTCTGTGTCAAGCATGAAAAGTCAGCCAGTTATGACATCTTAGAGGGCATGCTCAACTCCTGTGAGAGTTTTAATGCGTACCGAACGCAGTATAAAAGCTCACTCCAGTTGGATAATGTGTTGGAGTTTTTGATTCTCAGCCCTCAGTTTCCAAAGTCGATTGCTTATTTGACAAATGAACTTTTGGAAGATTTAAAAGCACTTCCGAAGAGTAAAAAGTACCTCAGTAGCTACGAAGAGCCTATTTTTCAAGCGTTTTCATCGCTGAAACTCACCACCGTTGCAACCTTGATGCAGATCGAAGAGGGCGGAACTGTTTACACGGTGCTCGATGAATTCTTAGCCACGCTTACGACGCATTTTTCGCTCTGTTCGATGGAGCTTTCCAAAACCTATTTTTCACACTACGATGAGTAAGCCATGATGTACGAAATCTACCACAAAACCGCCTTCAAATACGAAAGTCTTGTCACTTTTAGCCATAACATTGCCCGTCTCAAACCTAAAGACACACCGTTTCAACGCGTGGTGGATTTTACGATGGAGATCACGCCCAAACCATATGAACTCAGCGAGTTCGATGATGTCTTTGGCAATCACACGACGCACCTTTTAATTCGTGAAGCGCATGAGTCGTTATCCGTCATTGGCAGGTCACGCGTTGAACTCGATGGCGATGCGATGCGTTTACATGTAAACACACTGCGTGCTCAAAGTACCACGTATGAGGCGTCGCTTGGCTTGTTGCAAGCGTTTGATCTTTTTGATCTGACGGCAAAGCCTTTTATGTTTGACTCAGAGCTGATTCCCAAAGCCTCACGTGGCATTGTTGAGTATGCGAAGCGTTCCTTTTTACCACAGCGCAATCTTGTGGATGCCGCACAAGAGTTTATGAACCGCATCTTTCAGGACTTTGCGTTTGTTGCAGGTTTTAGCGATATTACGACGCCGATTGAAGAGATTTTTGAGGCGAAAAAGGGTGTTTGTCAGGACTTTGCACAGTTTGCCATCGCCGCCCTTCGCTCCATTGGCCTGCCGGCTAAATACATGAGCGGCTACATCGAAACACTACCAGCCCCTGGCAAGCCCAAACTTTTTGGTGCCGATGCGTCGCACGCATGGTTTGCCTTGTACATCCCACGTCTTGGCTGGATGGAGTTTGACCCAACCAACAACATCATCCCCGAAGATCAGCACATACTCCTTGGAAGCGGCAGAGATTACAACGATGTCGCACCCCTTAAAGGCGTCGTTTTAAGCAGCGGACAGAGCGAACTTTCCATCGAAGTGAATGTGCAAAAAGTGTTTTAAAATCTTTACATGTAAAAAAGAATAGACAAGAATTGGAATACTCAATAAAAATTGAGCTCCAATTTTTTTATTCTTCTGTTTTAAGTTTTTGCAAACCTGCAAAATATTTTTTTGTCGGTATAAAAAAGATTATAAAGATTACACTATAAAATATAGTATTGTAAACAATCCCAATTAGATTAAATCTTGGTAGTATATTTATAATCCACATTGAAGTGATTAAGATTGCAAATACAATGATTGAATATTTTGAACTTTCTTTAGGCTTTTTGACATCAATATTTTTAGCGATATAAGAAATTGAATATTTGACACCTAGGAAGAAAAAAAATGATATAGACAATATCCTTTAAAATTATTAATAAGCCTTTATCTAATGATTGACCTAGAAATTTATTGACAAAATATCCAGCCAGTAATCCAAAAAATGGAATGACAATTGAAGTTGTCAATATATGCGTAAACACAATACTGATAACAGATTTTTCTTTTTTCATACTGACTCCTGAATACAAACTTTATTTACATGTAAAGTTTAAAGATTATTTTGTGCGGATTCGACTTTGACGATGCGATAGGCAATCGCGTTTTGGAAAATGAGTGCATAGTCGTATTTGCAGGAGATGATGCCATCACACGGTGAGATGATCGTTTGAATGAGTGTACCATCCAGTGAGTTGAAAATGCGTGCTAAGGGTTGACCATGTACGACAGAGTCACCAATGTTAGCAAGCGTATCAAAGAGTCCTGCAGCGGTACATTTAATTGCTTCAATATCATTTTGCATCACAATATTGCCGTGTGAACCTTCAAAGGTTGAAAAGTCAATCAGCTCTTTTTTCACTAAAAAGCGTACAATCGCATCAAAGACTTTGTTGGCTTCATGCTTGCGCAAAGTTCCTTTTTTCCCTGAAACGAGCGAAAATGCTTTGGCATTCCAGACTTGCCAGTTGTAAGTTAAAGAGACCGTGTCATTGGGGCTCTCTTCTTTGACATGAATAAAATCAAGCCCAAAAGCTCGTGCATCATCCACATAGTTCAAGCTTGACTGTAATATCTTGACATAAGGAATACACTCGGAATGATCCTTCCTCGCTTCCAGTAAAATCGCGTAGTCATAGTTATTGGTTTTTTCAAATAATCGTGCAGCAATGCGTTGGGTGGTTTCGCCTTTTTCGTAACCTGGAAACATTACATCAATATCGGTGTTATCCAGTGGCCAAAAATTCTTCCCCATATTAAAGGAGTAGGGGTTGACTGTGGGCACAACAAGAATTTCACCTTTAACAAAAGCGGCATTGGCGAGTTCTTGTTGACGTAAAAAACGTACCAACTGTGATGCAACCCAAAGCTGATCAATGGCATTGCCCATCATAGGGCCTACAATAACGCAACTGGGTACTGTGCCCTCTCTTCCAAAACGGAAGCCTTTGACTTTGAGAGGATTGCGACTTAAAGAACTTATCTCAAATAAAACTTCTTCTTTCATAGGGTAGTATCCTCTTTTGGGTCTTCAAGTATACGTGCAAGAAGTGAGCCTTCATACACAACAGGGTATTCACGAATGGTAAATAATAGCCCATTACACGGGCTAATAATCGTCTCTTCAATCGTTCCAGAGAGTGGGTCTATAATCTCGCCGAGTTTTTCGCCTTTGAGAACGGTGACATTGTGTTCTAAAATAGGGATGAAAATACCCGGTTTTGAAGCGTTGACAAAAAAGACTTCAGAATGTAGGTTTGAAACCATCGTTTTAGTCGTTGGAAGCACAGGTCTATCGATGATACCCACATGTGCCAATAGGTTTAAAATACCTTTGGTTAGGCTTTGTCCGTACTCTTTGGTGATGCGCATTCCTACACCCATCTCTACAACGAGTGTTTTAGTTCCAAGTGAATTCATTGCATGGGCAAAGGTAGATTCTAAAACAGTGACAGCATCGTACACCCAAATAAACTCAATGTCGAGTTTTTCTGCTAAGGGGATAAGTTCATCGGCGGTTGAGCGACTAATGCGCACTTGAGGAAGTTCGCGTAAAAAGATGTTGCTCGCATGAATATCGATGGCAAAATCACTGCCTCTAACCGTATCAACAATGGCACTCGCCACTTGCGCAGGCAAAAAATCAGAGGTATTCCCTGGAAAATTACGATTGAGATCGACATCGTAAAAAGGAAAACCTCTCGTGATACTGTCGATGCCCATAGGGTTCATGGAAGGGTAAATGTCCACAATGCCTTTAATGCAATGTTTATTGGTATTGAGCCATTTTGCAAGCAGATAACAGACGTATTGTCCTTCGATCTCATCGCCATGAATACCTGTGACAATAGAGATGCGTTTGGTTGACGTGCTAATGTCTTCCGGCGCAAAACGGTTACGTCTAAGCGTTAAGGTTTCATTGACCGGCAAGTTAACATTAAAGATCTCTTCAATCATTGCTCATCCTTACCAATTCTGCCTGTAATCTCTAAGATATGCTGACGTTTACCAATGTAACTGCCTCGATGGGTTTGGCACTCAGAAAAATCACGTCCATGGGCGATCTTAATATAAGGTTCATCATTAATCAGTGTGCCATTGAGTGGGTCAAACCCTCTCCAGTCTCCATCAACAAACGCTTCAACCCATGTATGGGTTTTGTTGATACCATCGATAAAGCCGTTGACAAAGCGTGCAGGTATATGACTTTGTCGTAAGAGCGCAATTAAAAGATGACTAAAATCTTGACTCAATCCCTCTTTATAGAGTAAAAAAGTCTCCAGTCCTTTGGCTTTACTGATCTCAATGGGTTTAAACTGCTCAAAAAGTGTTTGAGTTAAGAAATACGCTTTTCGAAAATCCGTTACAGGGAGTTTGAGTGAACGGGAAAAATCGTGCAAAACCATGCTAAATGGAGCAAGTGTAGAGTACGGAAGATAAAGCTCTACTGGCTCATTATCATGATAAACATAAGGTAAAAGTTCAATCTCACCTTCCATGCTCGCTTTAAGCGCACGATGAGGTTTTCCGATAAACCCATAGACCAACTGGTTACCAAAACCATCTCGTGTCTTTTGATAGGGAATCGTATCATTTAAAGTGAGCTTCCAATCAATAAGCTGTTGTATCGCATTGGTGTGAGGCACTATGCGTAGACAAAAATGATGGTTGCGTACTGGCTCATCAAATGTGAGCGTAAAATCATAAGAAAAATTAACTTTCATGCGTTGTTGTCAATGCCCCAAATACTGAATTTATCGTTTGTAATGTTTTATATCGATTGCTTGAAGAGAGCGCCACACGTTTATGGTTTGGACGCACTTTTTCGGCAATGCTGTTGAGTTTTTCAACATCCAGTAACGCCGCTTCAATGCTATCGTAAAGGCGAATATTTAAATCCATACGTTCCACTACTTTTCCCAGCTGAATCAACGGTGCTTCTTTGGCTTCCACCAGTGAAAGCTCAAAATTACCCCAAATAGAATCAAGCTCTTTTAAGGTTCCCTCTAGCCAATACAGTGAAACGGTACGCTCTTCTTTGGCTTTTTGATACGCCAAATAAAGAGCATTAATACGACTAAACATACGGTTCGAGAGGTGAGATCGCGTCAAAATAGCATTTTCACGTGCACTATTGACTGTATCGCACAGGCTTGCATACTCCAAATCAAAAACAGTTTTGCGCAAAAACATTTGCGCTGAGTCATAGCTCATTTCAATGCCAAGTTTCTCATAAAACGTTTTGGCTTCATCAAAATTTTCATCTAAAATTTTATCAAATAACTCAATGATTAAGCGAGTCATACTCTCAGCTCTTTGGATATAACGACCCATCCAATAAAGATGTTCAGCGCTTTGTGGTGCAATAAGAATCATCGGTTATCCTTTAAAATCCACGTATCTTTAAAACCGCCACCTTGAGAAGAGTTGACAATGTAACTGGTTGGATCCATAGCAAAACGCGTGAGCCCTCCTGGCCAGACAAAAATATCTTCGCCGTAAATTGAAAACATACGAAGATCGGCTTTTCGCGGTGAAAAAGATCCATTGTCATCTAAGCATTCGATGTCATAAAACTCAATGACCTCTTGTGCAATGAAACGTCTTGGTTCTGCAATAATAGCATCTTTTAATTTTTGACGCTCATTTTTGGAAAGGTTGCATCCAAAAACAACGCCATATCCACCCGCTTCGGCAACATCTTTGATGACTAACGTACGCATATTTTGCAAGATATGGTTACGATCTTTCTCGAAAAATGCCAAATAAGTAGGGGCATTTTGCAAGATCGGTTCTTCATTCATATAGTATTTAATCATCGCAGGCACAAAGTAGTAGATACCTTTATCATCCGCGATGCCATTTCCGATGCTGTTCATGAGGGCAACATTGCCTGCACGATACGCTTGCGTAATGTTAGGCACACCAATTAAAGAGTCTGGATGAAACTCAACAGGATCAAGCGCTTCATCATCAAGTCTTCGATAAATAGCGCCTACACGTGCTTTTTTACCATTATAGGTTTTAAGATACACTTTATCTTTTTCCACTACCAAATCTTCACCATTGGCTAGAATAGCTCCGCTGGCTTTGGCAAGGTAAGAGTGTTCATAAAATGCAGAATTATAACGACCCGGTGTTAAAATGACATTAATACCACCCGTGTTGACATAGTTCATCGCTTTCTCAAGCTTTTTAGGATAATCCTGTACCCCTTGAATCGGCAGTTTTTCAAAAAATTCTGGAAAGACTTTACGTGTCAGCATACGAAGTGAAAGTGGGTAACTCACACCACTGGGAACTCTGAGGTTATCTTCGAGAACAACCCAGCCATCGCCAACGCTATTTTTGACAAGGTCTATGCCGCTGATGTGTACGCGAATGTTCTTTGCCACAGGGGTGTTGGCAAAAGCGGGTAAATAAGCTTTAGATGAAAAGACAAATTCGCTAGGGATGATGCCATCTTTAAGAATTTTTTGCGCTCCATAAATGTCTTCCAAGAAGAGATTGAGAGCATGAATGCGTTGCTGTATACCTTTTTCAAGGTAGGTAAACTCTTCGTGCGAGACAATACGTGGAATAATGTCAAAGGGAAACTTACGCTCTATAAAAGCGTTGTTTTTGAAAAGGTTGAAGTTGATTGCTTCGGTGTTCATGTACGTGAGCAACTCTTGGACGCGGTTCTTATCGATTGTATTTAAGATGCTTTTAAAGGCATCATAAAGGGGACTTTCTGATTCAATCATAACGATGGCCCTTACCCTTTCACTTAAATTGTGATGACACAGTTTAGCACAAAATTAAGCACAGAAAGAGGAAAATAGAGGACTTTTTTGATTATTTTTTAAACAATAATAAAAGTGTGACAAAATCTCTCTACTATCCATGCCAAGCATAGGCAAAAATGAGTCCTTCGATTAAAAAAAATAGTGCAAAAAAGGAGGTTCCATTTCAAAGAAACTTCCATCGGTGTGACGTTTAAAAATTTGGCGGTCATCAGTGACATTCCTGCAAACGGTGAGATGATAAACGAGATAGACGCCGACAACGTCAAAATGAGCGCAATGGAAACGGAAGAGAGTGGAAGCGAAACCGCGAGTAAAATTTTGCCAAACATCACCGCAAGTACCAAAGGATGAATGCCACAAACGGCGATAAGTATAAATAGAAGAGGAATGATGATGATGGAGTAAAGACCAAGATGATTGACGCTTCCTTGCAGAAGTGGTTGGATGTGGCTTAATATACCGCTATGATCGACGGCTCCTGCAAACAGTCCAACTGCAATAAAAAAGACTGAAAAATCGGTCGCCTGTGTAATGCCACCTTTCCAATAGAGACTTAAAACGCTCTTGAGTTCGGCATTTTTGAAAAAAGAGACGATCCAAATCGTTGAGACAAGAAGCCCTGCAAGTAAAATTCTCCCTGTTGCCGAACCGATAGAAAACGCCTCAAACAACGAGATCAACACTAAAAGAGCGATGACGACAAGAATAATGTGCGCTGTTTGCTTTGGTGCGTTTTGGGCAACACTCGATGTCTCAGGCAGAGGTTTGGTAACGATGGATTTATTTAACCCTGAAAAGTGTTCCAAACCATAAGAGGTCAGTAACCCGATAATGCTTAAAAGTAATCCTGGAAGAAATAGCTGTGACCACGAAACATGGGTGACTTGCATCACGAGGAGCATGATCACCGCCCCCGGAGCCCAAAAAAGCACAAGCGCATACCCTCGCATAATGGCGGTTGCAAAAAAGCGTTGGTGGTCACGAACATTATTTTTAAGCGCTTTATTAAAGAGTGAAACCATTACAGGAACGGTTCCAAACAGCAAAAAACTGGAAAAAAGGTTGGTGACAAGCATGGCAAAAAGGTAGAGTGAACTCTCTTTTTTAAAAAGCTTTTTGAGCCAATACTCAATGGTATCGCTGTAATGCCCGACTTCAATGGGAATGGCAAAAAGCTGCATTACCACGATAATGGCGATGATGTTGGTCATAGAAGTGAGTGAGCTTATCCAAAGGGGAAAAGGTAGTTTATAATAAACAAGTATGCTAATGCCTAAGGCAAAAAAGATCAGGGTAATGGTACGAAACCCTTTTTTTTGCATGAACAGACCCAGCATAAACAGAAGCGCAGTAAAAAACGTCAAAAGCTCTAAATTTACTGGCATAAAAAGTTTGATGACATGTAAAAACGTAATGACCAAAAGAGCCATTTTACAGATGTTTTTCATCGACATTCCAGAATTAAAATGCGCTATTGTAGCGAAATGATGGTTATAGAAGTGAAAAGCGTTGGAAGATAAACTCTTTACATGTAAAGCTAAAAAAGCGAAATAAAAACAGTCTATCTTTTCACAATAAATTCTCCCTTTTTCCTCTCTATGTTTATGTTATAATCTTTCGAATTGCATTTAGAATTCAATTTCAAAGGAATAGCAATGGGATATTGGAGATGGGACGCATCTTTTTCGGTTGGTATTGCCATTATTGATAATCAGCACAAGCGTATTATTGAGTATATTAATGAACTGGGTACAATTTCGATTTATCACGACAAAGCAAAAATTCGTGCAGTGCTTGCGGCGTTGAAGGATTATACTGTTTCTCATCTTGCATTTGAAGAGAGTATGATGGAGGAGGCGGGGTATCGCAAACTAGAAGCGCATAAGCAGATTCATCTTTCGTTTATTGAGCGCATTAATTTCTTTAAAGAACGCTATGAAAACGGTGAAGATATTTCACAACAGTTGATGATGGATCTTCAAATGTGGCTTGTCAATCATATTCAACACGAAGATACAGACTATAAAGAGGCTGTTCAAGCGATGCTGCACAAAAGAGAAATTTCGCCTATGGAAGAGCATATTAAAGACGGATGGCTCGCAACACTTCGAGATAAATTTTTTAAATAGCGTTTGCGTTCACGGTTAAATTTTTAACACTCAAAACGTTTTACATGTAAAGCTAAAAAGATTCATTCTCTTAAGTTTTAACCTAATTTTAACTATGATGCTTTTCATAGAATGTTAAAAGGATTTCCCACGATTTCAAAGGAAGAACAGACTAGAATCACTACGGTTGTTGTCAGAGTTGCTGCAATGCTTCTTGAATACGGAGCAGAAAGCCGTTTGATAGAGCAACTTTCCTCTCGTTTGGGTGTAGCACTTGGGTGTACGTCTATTGAGATTTCGCTGATTCCCTCTGCTATTGTCCTCACAACACTCATTGGTGACTCTTCGGTTACGACCACAAGACGTGCGCATGAGCAACCGATTAATATGTCCATTGTGCATCAAATCGTCACGATCTGCATTGCAGCGGAGCAAAACCCTCGTGATATTATGATGGTGGAGACAAAGCTTGCCAACATTCATTCCAATCCGTATCCTGCATGGGTGATTATTCCGATGATTGGGCTTTCGTGTGCGGCATTTAGCCATTTACAAGGTGCGGATTGGGCGGGAGTTTGCATTACCTTTTTAGCCGCATCGGTGGGAATGATCGTACGCAGAGAACTCTCCTCTCGTAATTACTCTTTATTGATCGTTTTTGCATTTACAGCCTTTGTATGTACAATGATCGCCAGTCTCTCTTTTTACCATGGTCTTAGTAGCACCGGAAGTATTGTTCTCTCTTCCAGTGTGTTATTACTTGTTCCAGGTTTTCCCTATATCAACTCGATGCTAGATGCGTTCAAAGGCTATATCAGCATGGGGTGGGGGCGTTGGACGCAAGCAACGCTTTTGACGCTGATGTCATCGCTTGGTATCATGCTTGCCATGGGACTTTTGGATATTAAAGGATGGTAATGATACTTTGGGTGACACTTTTACTCAATTCTTTGTGGGCGGCGATTCCTGCTGTGGGCTTTGGGATGATTTTCAATGTTCCGCGCTCTGCGTTGCCATTGTGTGCAGTGGGTGGCGCTTTTACCTATGGTTTTAGAGAAGTATTGATGCACAACCATTTCTCCATCGAACTTTCAACCTTTATTGCCGCGACGGCGATTGGGATTATTGGTGTTTTCTGGTCACGTCGTTATGTGATGCCCAGACCCGTTTATACCGTCCCTTCCATCATTCCGATCATTCCCGGTACGTATGCGTATGAGATGATGATAAGTCTTGTTTCGATGAATTCCGATGGCGTGACCGATGCTTTGCTCTCTAGTTTTATCCAAAATGGCTTGCATGCAGTTAGTATTTTATTTGCGATTGCGTTTGGCTTGGTACTTCCTTCGATGTATTACACCAAGCGTCAGAAGCCAATTATTTAGCAGTTTTTGATGTTTACATGTAAAGTTTTTTAGACGCAAAAGACTTTACATGTAAAACGAAAAACGCTCCTCATTGCAAAGAGCGTTTTTGAGAATTTATTTATGCGTTAACACGCGTGTGGCATTCAGCACTGCAATGAGCGCAACACCGACATCGCCAAAGACCGCTTCCCACATCGTCGCAATTCCCATTGCGCCCATAATCAAAATAATGCCTTTAACCCCAAGTGCAAAGATGATATTTTGCCATACGATGGCATGGGTTTTATGCGCTATTTTAAGCGCGGTGGCGACTTTGCTGATCTCATCGGTCATGATGACAATGTCGGCTGCTTCAATCGCCGCATCTGAGCCAACACCACCCATGGCAATACCGATGTCAGAGCGTGCCAAAACAGGTGCGTCGTTAATGCCATCGCCGACAAAGACAGTTTTACCTTTACCATTTTTTCGTACCATCAGTTCTTCAAGTTTTTCAACTTTTTGGTGCGGTAACAGCTCGGCTTCTACATGTGCGATGCCTAACTCCTTGGCAACTTTATCGGCGGCTGCTTTATTATCGCCTGTGAGCATCACAATGTCTTTGATACCAAGTGCCTTAAGCGCTAAAATAGCTTGTTTGCTGTCCTCTTTGGGCTCATCGGCAATGGTGAGATAACCCGCGTGTACGCCATCAATGACGATATGCACAACGGTATCGGGCGTGTCAAGTGTCTCGTGTACAATGCCTTGCTCTTTAAGCAGTTTATCATTGCCTGCCAAAACGGTTTTGCCTTCTATCGTTGCTTTAACACCATAGCCTGCAAGCTCTTCATACTCGCTGACCATCGCTTCTAAAGGTTCGGTGTACGCGCGTTTGATGGAAAGGGCGATAGGGTGGTTTGAGTGCATTTCAGCCAGTGCCGCAAGACGTAAAACTTCCGCTTCACTGTGCCCTTGAAGTGCCGTGATGGACGTGACACTAAAAATGCCTTTGGTCAGCGTTCCTGTTTTGTCGAAAACGACCGTATCAACGCCATTGAGGGCTTCTAGAAAGTTGCCGCCTTTCACCAAGATGCCGTTTTTAGATGCACCGCCGATGCCGCCAAAAAAGCTCAGCGGTATGGAAACCACGAGTGCGCACGGGCAAGAGACAACCAAGAAAACAAGGGAGCGTCTAAACCAGTCGCTTAAAAGCGCGTCTTGCATCAACAGTGGAGGCAAAAAAGCAAGGAGGGCGGCGGAGATGACGACAAGCGGCGTGTAATACTTCGCAAATGTGGTAATAAACTGCTCTGTTTTGGCTTTTTTAGCACTGGCATTTTGTACAAGGTCTAAGATTTTAGAAACCGTAGACTCTGCAAAGAGTTTGGTCGTTTCAATGACGAGAACACCCGTTTTATTGATGGTGCCTGAGAGCACTTCGCTTCCCACTGCAACCTCTTTTGGCAGAGATTCTCCCGTTAAGGCTGAGGTGTCAAGCGTGGAGCGACCCTCGATGATAACGCCATCGAGTGGTATTTTCTCCCCAGGTCTGACGATGATGTGGCTGCCTAAAGCAACATCGCTTGGAGCTACTTTTTGCTCCCCCGTTTCACTTTGAAGGTTTGCAAAATCGGGGCGTATGTCCATCAGTTTCGTGATGGACTTGCGAGAGCGATCGACCGCTAAGTCTTGAAAAAATTCACCCACACGAAAGAAAAGCATCACCGCAACACCTTCAGGGTACTGACCGATGCTAAACGCTCCAACGGTTGCAAGTCCCATCAAAAAGTTTTCATCAAACACATGCCCTTTAAAAAGGTTGGTGACCGCCATGTAGAGGATTTCGCCACCCACTAAGAAAAAGCTGATCAAATACGTCCAAAACATCAAGGGATTGCTCTCATCCATCAAAACGGCGGAGATAAACAGCACCGCACCAATACAAAACGTGATGAACTGCCATGATTTGAACATTTCCATCAAACTGGAATCATCAAGTCCTTCGTGATGTTGGACGTGGTGATGTGCCTGTACATCGGGGACAATGGGCTGGCATCTACTGCAACAACTTCCCGTTGTCGCGTCGCAGGTTTGGGTGCTAGGAGCGGTCTCATGAAATTGCATACTCAAATCCTCGTGGTTCTAAAATGTGTTCTAAGCCTTGGTTGAAAATGGTTTTGATGTGTTCATCATCGAGTGAATAAAAGACGACTTTTCCCTCTTTACGGTGCTTGACAAGTCGTGCTTGACGAAGGACACGGAGTTGATGCGAGATGGCAGACTGGGTCATATGCAACAGCTCTGCAATGTCGCAAACACACATCTCAGCTTCAAATAGCGCTGAGATGATCTTCACGCGCGTCGTGTCGCCAAAGACTTTAAAAAGTTCGGCAAGGTCATAAAGCTTCTCTTCTTGAGGCATCTTTTTTCTGACCATTTCGATGACATTTTCATGCACAATGTCGCAACTGCAAAATTCATCGCTCATCGGTTTCTCCTCTAAATTGATGTACAAATGCTCATATGAACAATTGCTCATATATTAAACCAACTCAAATTAGAGAAAGCTTAAAATGATAGGCAAACTCAAAAAGTTTTTACATGTAAAGAAAAGGGAGGGTTGAAAATTAAACGTTTAGCCCTCGTCTCCTATAACCATTCTGTTAATTCTGATTGCCATTCTAGCCTGACTACTTTCTTTATTATTGGATAAGCGCATATGCTTGTTGCTCTTTACAGTAATCTTCTCCTGAAATAATTTTCCAGCCAACAATAGTTTTCTTTTCATCATTCTTCTTAACTAAGTAACCCCAACTACATCCTTTTGGGTACTCTGCAGGATATATATCATACTCTTCATCATAGACTTTTTTCCTATCACTCATGCCAGGATAGAGCCCACGTCCTATTTGTAAGTCCATATTTTTCTTAAAAATTTCATATGTTGAAGGTCCCATATAACACCCTGAAACTATAAACATTATTGTGAATAGGAATATATTGCTTTTTATCATTTAGGGCATCCTCTATTTTCTTCTTTTTGAATATAGTTTATCTAAAAATAAAGGGTCAGTGTTAAATTTTTAACTTTTACATGTAAAGGAAAAGAGAGGCAAAAAATTGAAAGATTTATCCCTTTTGCAAGGATAATCCAAAAATTGCTCTAATGAAACTAAATTGGCAATTTTTGGATTGAGTGAAAGGACATTTATGGCTAAACTGTCTTCAATTAACTATAAAGGAGATCAGATGAGTTTTATTAACAATGATCGTTTAGCCACAGCCGATGATGCCGTTTTTAGGATTCTTAACAATGAGTTTGAGAGGCAATCGACGCATCTTGAGATGATCGCGAGTGAGAATTTTACCTCGCGTGCGGTTATGGAAGCAACGGGAAGTATTTTTACCAACAAATACGCGGAGGGTTACCCACAAAAGCGGTATTATAATGGATGTGAATGTGCGGATGAAATCGAGCAACTTGCCATTGACAGACTGTGTGAGATTTTTGGATGTAGCTATGCCAATGTGCAACCGCATTCGGGTAGCCAAGCCAATGGTGCGGTGTATGCGGCACTTTTAAATGCAAACGATAAATTATTGGGTATGGATTTACAGCAAGGTGGTCACTTAACGCACGGCGCGAAGGTGAGTTTTTCGGGTAAAAATTATCAATCGTTTAGCTATGGTGTGGATGCAAATGGTTTGATTGATTATGCCAAGGTTTTGGAGATCGCGAAGATTGTTAAGCCTAAAATGATCGTTTGCGGTGCTTCGGCGTATGCGCGTGAGCTTGATTTTGCCAAGTTTCGAGAGATCGCGGACGCGGTGGGTGCGATTTTATTTGCTGACATCGCGCACGTTGCAGGACTTGTCGCCGCGGGTGAGCATATGAGTCCGTTTCCGCATGCGCATGTGGTGACGTCTACGACGCATAAAACCCTAAGAGGTCCAAGAGGTGGTGTGATTATGACCAATGATGAAGCGCTGGCAAAGAAGATCAATTCTGCCGTTTTCCCCGCATTGCAAGGTGGTCCTTTGTTGCATGTTATCGCGGCAAAAGCGGTGGCGTTTGGTGAAGTGTTAAAGCCCGAGTGGAAAGAGTATGCCAAGCAAGTCAAACGTAATGCCAGCGTTTTGGGCGAGGTGATGCTTGAGCGGGGTTTTGATTTGGTCAGTAGTGGAACCGATAACCATCTGATTTTGGTATCATTACTAAACAAAGATTATTCAGGCGAAGAGGCGAGCACCGCTTTGGAAAATGCAGGTATAACCGTGAATAAAAACAGTGTTCCAAACGATACGAGAAGTGCGAAATTAACCTCAGGTATTCGCATCGGTTCTGCGGCATTAACGACGCTTGGGTTGAGAGAAAAAGAGTTTGAATGGATCGCGCGGCGTATTTGCGATGTGTTGGAAAATAGAGATAATTTAGCGTTACATGTAAAGATCAAAAAAGAGTTGGTGGCGCTTTTGCAAAACTTCCAAGTATACGAAAGTGCGACGTATTAAATGACAAAATGATGAAGGAGGGGTGAGATGAGAGAGATGGAAGTGTTGCATACCAATTATCAATTGATTGAAAAAGCGATCAAATATATCGACGCGCATTTTAAAGAACAGCCTTCCATCGATGTGATTGCCAGCAGTATCGGCATGAGCAAATACCATTTTATCCGCGTGTTTAAAGAGTACGTGGGCGTGACACCCAAACAGTTTTTGCACTCGGTGACGCTTAATTACGCTAAAGAGCACATCAAAGAGTCCAAGTCTATTTTAGACAGCACACTGGACATTGGGCTCTCGAGTGTCAGCAGGTTGCACGAACTTTTTGTCAATTTAATTGGTGTGACACCCAAAGAGTGGCGCGAAAAGGGCAGGGATGTCATCATCACGTATGGGTTTGGCATCACACCTTTTGGCGAAGCGTTGATCGCTTATACCGACAAGGGCATTTGCTATTTGGGGTTTATTGACCAAAATAAAGAGGCGATTTTTACACGGTTTAAAGAGCTGTGGGAAAATGCCAATCTGATTCATGATGATCTTAAAGCGCAGACTTACTTGGAAAATATTTTCATCAACAATAAAAAGTACAATCTTTTGGTGAAAGGCACGAACCTTCAGATCAATGTCTGGAAAGCGCTTTTGAACCTTCCCAATGGGGCAGTGACGACGTACCAAGATGTTGCCAATTTCATCGAACAGCCCAATGCGGTGCGCGCCGTTGCCAGTGCCATCGGGAAAAATCACATCGGTTATCTTATTCCCTGCCATCGTGTTATTGCTAAAAGTGGGGCGATGAGTGGTTATAGTTGGGGCATTGAGCGCAAGAAAATCCTCATTGCGTACGAATCTGCTCACAAGCCAAGTCCCACGACCTTTAAGATCGCAACACAAGAAGATATTCCCAATATCTGCCAATTGCTTCAGGCTACGTTTCCAAAGCAGGCACACAATAGAGCGAAAATTGTCTCTGAAATGATTCAAAACGCAACGACCCACTCGCTGTTTCTCGCGCTAAATGAGACAAAAATAGTAGGCGTGCTGCCAGTTCTTACCAATGTATCGGTGACATCAGGGGAAAAAGTAGCGCTGTTTGAAGCGGTGATCGTGGATGAAGCTTACGCCAAAGAGCATACTATGGAAAAAGAATTGCTTGAATATGCCATCACCTCATGTACCAAAGCAGGCTGCAAAAGAGTGATGCTCTTGAGCGAAAATGCCTCGATACCGTACGAAGAATTAGGATTTGAAAAATCCAACAGAGGACTTTTTCACATACAATTTTAAATCTATTCGTTCGTGTGTAGCGCAGCGTTTCGTGCACAGTTGTATTCCTTCATATCTATTTCATTCTCCAAAAATAGGTCCGTATCAAAAATATTGTCTAAAGTATGACTCAATCTTATGGACAAAAAGTGAGCAACGATGTATCGGGGCACAATACTTTTTTATATATAATGTCTCATAGCTTTTTAAGGGGGAACACATGTCATTTAAAGGGAAAGTTATTGGAGCGCTCGGTGTTCTAATGTTCTTGAGTTTGAGTATCTTTAGTATGATTAGCTACTTTGATACGAAAAAAAATAGTGTAGTACAGATTGAAACCACGCTCAACATGGCTTCACAATCCTTGTCCGATTATATTGATCTTTGGATCAGTACCAAGAAAAATGGTGTTGAGAGTACGGCGCGTTTTATGCAAGACATTGACTTGATGACACCCAATGATCTCATTGCTAAGTTACAAGAGACCACCAAAGTTTTAGGGGCGATGGACTCTTATGTTGGATTAGAAGATGGCAGTATGACGATGGGTTCTGGATCTAAACTGCCTGCGGGATACGATCCACGTGTGAGACCGTGGTATATTAAAGCCAAGCAGACAGGAAAATTGGGAATTACCGATGTTTATATTGATGCTACTACTAACAAACCCATTGTGACAGTGATGGCACCGATTGTAAGAGAAAAAGTATTGATCGGTGTTTTGGGTGTTGATATCAGTTTAGATGCGCTGGTTAAAGCCATTGGCAATGTTAATTTCCGTGGAGGGTATGGTGTTTTACAAGATAGCAAAGGGGTGATGATTGCCCATCCTGATGCCAAACTCTTAGGAAAAGCGTTTAGTACGATTGCGCCTAGTGTATCCGAACAATTTGGCACCAATAAAGAGGGGCTTATCTACTATTCATATCAAGGCGATGAAAAAATCTTCTCTTTTAACACCTCTCTTGAGTCATCGTGGAAAATGGGCATTATTTATGATAAAAATATCGCCTATAGTTTTTTAAATCAACAGATGAGTGAACTGTTCATTGCTGGGATAGTGATGCTTGCCTTCTCTATGGGTATTATGGTTGTATTGATTAAAATATTGCTTCGTCCTTTGGATCGGCTCAACAGTATGGTCGAAGAGCTTTCAAGCAATGAAGGTGATCTTCGTCATAGGCTAAGTACCGCTTCCAATGATGAATTTGCGCGCGTTTCAGGCAATATCAATAAGTTCATTGAGAAGTTACATGAAATTGTGAAAAAATCGAAAACTATCAGCAATGAAAATGCTTCAATCTCAGAAGAGCTTTCACGAACGGCTTCTGAAGTGGTACGCAATGTAGACAGTGAATCAAAAATCATGGAAAACACGAAAGAGGATGGAATCGCTTTAGTCAAAAGCTTAGAAACTTCGGTAACGAAAGCTCAAAGTTCACAAGAAGCACTCAGTCACACGCAACATGATATCGTAGAAGTCAAAAACAAAGTGGAACAACTCGAAGCGACGATGCAAGCCACAGCCGCTAAAGAGCAAAATTTGGCAGAACGTCTTAGCAATGTTAGCCAAAATGCCAATGAGGTCAAGGATGTCTTGGGCATTATCCGTGATATTGCAGATCAAACCAATCTGTTAGCCCTCAATGCTGCCATTGAAGCAGCTCGTGCGGGGGAACATGGACGAGGATTTGCCGTAGTTGCCGATGAGGTGCGAAAATTGGCAGAACGTACACAAAAAAGTTTAGTGGAAATTGATGCGACGATCAATGTAGTGGTTCAATCTATTATGGATGCTAACACAGACATTGCTCAAAATGTTCAAGAAGTGCAATCCCTTGCAAACATTACAGCAGAATTGCAAGAGGGGATGAATAATGTTTCAAAGATTATTCATGCAACGATTGACGAGAGTCATTATACCGTCAGTGATTTTGTGTCTACCTCTACAAAAATCAAAAAAATTGTCGATGAAATGGGACAAATTACAATGATTTCAAAGGAAAATGTTGGAAGTATCGACAATGTTTCCAAAGCTTCGGAACATTTACATATCATGACTGAAAACCTCAATAATGAACTGGGTAAATTCAAGTCATAAGAGATTCAAAGTGCTCAAGTAAAGCAACATTACTTGGGCATTTTAAGCTTTTAGTCTGTACAATCTTTGCAAAAATACAAAGAGTACCCATGTTAGACAAAGAACAACTCAAAGGACTCTATGTCCTTACCGATGCAACGCTAACCCCAACAGAAAGCATGCTTGAACAAGTTGAACGTGTTTTAAAATCGGGCGTTAAAGTCATCCAATACCGTGATAAATATGCCAGTGATGAAGAAGCTGAAAAACAGTGTATTAGGCTTCAAGCTTTGTGCGATGTGTATGAGGCGATTTTTATCATCGATGATCGCTTGGAAATTGCCTATAGAATCAATGCTGATGGTTTACATGTCGGTGAGGATGATGTCAGTTACGAAGAAGCGCGAGCACGACTAGGCGAAGATAAAATCATTGGCGTTTCATGCTATGGTGACCTAGAACGTGCCAAAAAATACGCTAACCTTGGAGCAGACTACGTTGCCTTTGGCGCGTTCTTTCCTTCCCCGCACCAAACCTCACGCTAAAATGGTAGCGCCTGAAATCCTTAAAATGGCAAAAGAACAGCTGAGTGTGCCTATTTGTGCGATTGGGGGAATTAATGCGGAAAATATTCAACTGCTTTCATGCTACGATATTGCGATGTACTCTCTCATTAGTGCGGTGTACAAAGACGATGCTATCGAGGAAAATTTAGAAAAATTACAAGCGAAAATTTAGAGGAGCGGGCATGGTTTTAGAAAAGTTTGATGTCTCCATCACCAATGCAAGTAAAGGAATGGCGCTGATGCTGATTTTGTGGCATCATCTTTTCTATGAAAAACCCGAAATGGGTTTGATCGTTTTTCAAGCAGCGCTTTTAGCCAAAGTGTGCGTGGGCATTTACGTGGTACTCAGTGGGTACGGCTTGTCAGAGTCTGTTAAAAAAAGAGGGCTTGAACTGGGTGCTTTTTACAAACGTAGAATGCTCAAGCTTTACATGAACTATTGGCTGATAGCACTTATTTTTGTGCCTATCGGTGTGTGGTTTATGGACAGATCGCTCTCTAGCGTTTACGGTGAGCATGTATTTCAAGGCTTTTTACTGCAGATGCTTGGTGTTCATATGTTTACATGGGTAGGGTATGGCTATAACGCAACATGGTGGTTTATGAGCCTTATTATCGTGTTGTATGCTATTTTCCCTCTGGTCTATACGCTCACTAAAAAATACCCTCTTAGCTTCTTAGCGTTTAGTGCATGGCTTATGTTTGTGCCTATCCCTTTAGTCAATGACTGGATATTTCCCTTTGCTGTAGGTGTTTATCTTTCGCAAAAAGATGGGTTTGTCAAACTCTTAGTTTGGCTTGATAAACAAGGTAAAGCTCGTTTTATAACGCTTTTGATTTTAACCATAGCGGTTGCATGGTATAGGCAAAATGGCTGGTTGTTTGATAGCACCCGAGCCGATGCTTTCTTTGCGATTTTATTGATTCTTTGGACGACAGAATTGGTTGTTTTTTCATCGGTAGCTAAAAAAGCGTTTGAGTTTGTAGGCATTCATTCTTTTAACATCTTCTTGTTTCATACCTTTATTTACTATTACTATTTTCCTGATTTTATCTATAGTTTCAAATATCCGGTGCTCATTTTTGCAGTGCTTTTAGGGATTTGTTTGGTGATTTCAGCAGGGATTGAAAAGTTTAAGAAAGTGATTGGATTTGATAAATTGATCTAAGAAAACGATTCAGAGATGCCTTTGGACATCTCTTTACATATAAAGATTATAACGCTCTTTGTTGAACAAATTTTTCGCTTAAGTGGTTAAATTCGGCACTTTCCACCCAACTTTCAGGTGCACTGACATACTCAACCAAATTTTCTAAAAGTACAAGATGCGATCTCTCTTCTTCTGCAATACGCAAAAATGCTTTTTTTTGTTCTCCCTCTTCCAACATCAAAGCTTTTTCAGTATAAAACTTGTAACTGCTCTCTTCAGAGCGTAAAGCGCTTTTATAAAACTCTATTTGATCTTGTGTAAAACGAGGAGAGGTGTTCTCTTTGCGCATTTTTTGAAAGATGTTTTGTGTGTGTTGAAAAATATCCACAGTAGGCTGTGTCGGTATCACTTGATTTTTATTCATTTTGTCAAAGATAACATAGTGTTTTGCCTCTTCATCAGCCAGCATTGTGAGGATTGATTTTACGCCTACATTATCTGTTTTAGATGCAAGTTCTCGGTAGTATCTCTCACCATCTTTTTTCGACATTCATTGCGTATTCATAGATATTCATTGCACACCCCTTTTTGGTTTATTGTTAAGAAAAGTCCTTAGTTATTTTATAGAGAATAAATGATAAAGACTCGATAAAGAATCGCAATTAATCCATAATAAGAAATAGAACTGCGAAGAAATGAAGCACGCTTCCTCCTAAAACAAAAAAAATGCCAAATAGCATGGTTGAGGTAAAGTTTTCTCCAAACATAAAAAATAACACCAATGGTGTATGTCAAACCCCCTGCCGCTAATAGGGAAAGGGTGAGGGTATCAAGATTGGCAATGAGTGTTTTAACGGCACCGACAACCATCCATCCCATAAGAACATAGAGGACTAAAGAGGGGCGACGAAAACGCTGAGGGAAAAAAATATTAAGACTGACACCCAGTGCGGCAATTCCCCATGCAATACCAAAAAGTATCCAACCCGTTTCACCTTTAATACCAAGTAAACAGATAGGTGTGTAGGTTCCTGCAATGAGAATAAAAATGGCACAATGATCGATTTGTTGCAAAATGGATTTTGTCTTAGGACTGCAAATAGCGTGGTAGAGCGTTGAAGCACCGTACATGACTATCAAAGAGAGTCCAAAAACAAGCGCACTAGCAATTTTTGCGCCATCGCCGCTTTGAGCTGCAAACACACACATAATGCTTAAAGCACTTACACTGAGTAGCAACCCAATACCATGGATGGTACTATGCCAAATCTCTTCAATCAAAGAGTAGGAATGTGTATTGTCCATATGACCTCCTTTATCATTTATAGTTTATTATACTCCGAAATAGTCAATAAATTTTCGGGAGTATCGTCTAAGGCATTTGGCGGTATCATACACTTTTATTTTTACATGTAAAAGGAGAGTTTGATGCTCGATTTTCAAACGATTGTGATGTTTGTAGGTGCTTCAACACTTTTAGCGCTTGCCCCAGGACCTGACATACTCTTTGTTTTAACACAGTCGATGACTAAAGGAAGTCGCTCTGGCATCGTGATAGCCCTAGGGCTATGCAGTGGACTTGTATTTCACACAACAGCCGTAGCACTCGGTGTTGCTGTTATCTTTCAAACGTCCATTCTTGCTTTTAGCATTCTCAAATTTGTAGGAGCTGCGTACCTCTTATACCTTGCATTGATGGCGTTTAAAGATGCCAGCAAGAGTAAACTGGAGTCTGACAAAAGCCTACTAAGCTTGAAAGCTCTTTATAAACGTGGCATTTTTATGAACATTACCAACCCTAAAGTTTCTATCTTCTTCTTAGCTTTCTTACCACAGTTTACGAACTCCGAAGTAGGCAATGTGACGGGTCAAATTTTTATGCTTGGGGCACTTTTTATGCTTTGCTCCTTTGTCGTTTTTACGCTGGTTTCACTTTTAGCTGGACGTGTGGGAAATTGGTTTAGCAAAACTAAAAATGGTGAGAAAATCTTAAACCGTATTGCAGGTACTGTCTTTGCAGCCTTAGCGATTAAATTAGCGCTTTCATCCCGATGAAGAAGTCTCAACTTTTAGCGGTTATTGTAGCGCTTATTGCAGGGGTTATACTGATTGAAATTGTTTTGCAAAGTCTCTTAGGTTCGTAAAAACACTCAATTAGGCTTTACATGTAAAAGCCTAATTGAGTTTCTCTTTTGCCCGAAAGCGTGGTAGCTGAGAGATAATAATACCTCCAAAGATGACAAAGCTTGCCATCATCTCCGTTTGACTGAGCACTTCACCTAAGAAGAAGTAGGCAAGAAGCACCGTGAAAACAGGAATAAGATTGACAAATACAGAGGCTCGGCTTGCTTCGATACGGCTTAACGCCAAGTTAAACATGCCATACCCACCCAGGGTTACCACGATGCCAAGATAACATAGCCATCCTAAGGCTTCCCATGAAAGGTTAAGTGGCACACCCCATGATTCCCAAAGTGCTAAAGGGAAGAAGAAAAGTGTTCCCACAAAGGCTTGGACGGCCGTTAAAAAGAGGGCGGAGAAGCGTTGGCTAAGGTAACGCACCGAGATGGCATACCATGTACCACAGACCATGGCGCAAAATTCTAAGAAGTTACCTAAGAGTGGATTGGTTGCATGCTCGCTACTTTGGGCTCCAAGGCTAAGCCAAACAGCTCCTGCGACGGCTAAAGCAGAACCGATAACGACACGTTTACTGAGGTACTCTTTTAAAACAAAACTCGCTGCAATCGCCGTCATGAGAGGCATCATG
Source organism: Sulfurospirillum diekertiae (assembly GCF_002162315.1). Classification (NCBI taxonomy): domain Bacteria; kingdom Pseudomonadati; phylum Campylobacterota; class Epsilonproteobacteria; order Campylobacterales; family Sulfurospirillaceae; genus Sulfurospirillum; species Sulfurospirillum diekertiae. The sequence goes on from NZ_CP021416.1 coordinate 1,115,351, forward strand.
GACGTAATCATACCCGCTTGTGAAGCGGTGGTGAGTTGCAGTGCTTTGGCTTCAAAAATGAAGTAAAGGCAGGGTTCAAAAAAGGTGAGTAGGAGAATGTATTTGATGTCTTTTTTGGTAAATTCAAACGTAGAAAACTGTTTGATAAAATAGACGAAACAGAGACTGGCAATGGTCATACGACCAAACATGGCACTCATGGGTCCAAGAACGCCAAGGACGGCTTTAAGGGCGATAAAAGAGCTTGCCCATGTTAGCATGGCGATGAGTAAAAATACAATACCAATTAAATCAATCCGTTCTTGCTTCATTCCGTAATCTCTCTTTGAAAAAATGTGTGCCATTGTACCGCCTCTTTGCTAAAAACAGCGATATTTTAAGTACAATGAGTCTATGGAACTATTTAACTTGCGCAACATCATTCTTATTATTCTTCTCATTATCGGCATCAACTACTATAAAAGTAGGCAAGAAGTCGATGTGCAAAGTCTTTCGTTACCGCTAGATACCAAAGTGCTTGCTTTTGGCGATAGCCTAACTTTTGGCTATGGAGCACCAAGCGAAAAAAGCTATCCTTCTGATTTAGTAGATCTTTTACATGTAACGGTCATCAATGAAGGTGTCAATGGAGAACTGAGTGAACAAGGTTTGGCACGTTTGCCTAGTGTTCTTGAACGCCATAAACCAGACATCTTAGTCTTATGCCATGGTGGCAACGATATTTTACGTAAAATTGATGTGGCTCAAACGAAACATAATCTCAATGAAATGATCAAATTGGCCAAAGAAAAGGGTGTTTATGTTCTCTTGGTCGGTGTACCAACATTTGGTATTTTAAATTTCGATGTGCCATCATTTTACTATGAAGTGGCTAAAGAGAATGCCATTGAGATCGAAGATAGCAGTCTTAAAAAAATCTTTGACAATGAGACCACGCTTAAGTCTGACAAGGTTCATCCCAATGCCGATGGCTATGCGTTAATGGCTAAAAGCATCGCTCGCATGCTGAGCGAAAACTACCACCCATCAGCGAAATCGTTTTAAAATCCCTTTTAAATACTCTTCTGCCAAGGTTGCGATCTCTTCTTCCGTGAGGGTAATCGGTTCTGTTTGAGAAGGGATATTGTTGAGAAGAACAGCCATTTGCGTGCAGGTTTTAAAAAGCTCTTCAGGGCTCATAGAAACCATTACATGTAAAACGTCATTGGGGAGATTTCGAGGTTCAAGTTGATGTAGTGCAGTAAGCTTGGCTAAAAAGGTTTCAATGGTCGGATGCAAACGTTTTTCCTTGTTAATTTTTTGTGTGCAATTATGCCACATTCTTCGTTGATCTGCTTCATTAATCTTACCATGTAAGCATTTTTTGGCTTGCTTAGCGTTACAATCAAAGCTACTCTCATTAAGGGGCTTTGCATGAGATTATATGATGAATGTCAAGGGGTAAAGGGTGTTTTTTTGAAAGATTGTGTATTTTTTAATGTTTGAAGTGGAAAGAGGCGTTTAAGCCTCTAACCTTGTTTTTGAGCGAATTGAGAGATAAGCATATCGAGCTTAGCATCAATTCTAACGATCATTTCGTGTTTTTCTTTTGCTTCGTTTTGTTTTTCCCACAAGTTTTTAACATCGAACTCTAAACGTTTTACTCGTTCTCTAAGAGTTGCGATTATTGCTACAACGATAACGAGCTGACCAATTAAAGTCAGCCCAAACGAAAACCACTCTTGAAAAGTCATTACGCTACACTTCTCATGCTGATAATTGAGATGTTATCTGCTTTGACACCATTGAAAGTAAGACCAGCAAGAACAGCGTAAATATCATCTTCGCTTTTGCCTGATTTAACCGCCATTGAAAGATAAGCTTTTAAACCCGCAGTGTTTGAGATCACAACGTTTACAAGATTGTAACTCGTTGGAGTATCTGTACCAGTTTTTGAAGTCTCAGCATATCCAACATATTCACCATCAAGAAAAGAAGCACAAAAGCCACTCGCAACAGTGTCATCACAAGGAAGATTAAACGAACTTGTTTTCGCACCAAGTTTATTTTTAATTAATGTTTTTGCCATGATTACGCCTCTTTCTTATCATAGAATAAGTTTGAATACTCACATTTCGTTAAAGAGTCAAAACTCTCATCAAATTGTCCGATAACAGCCGTTTGAATTTCAGCGAAAGATTTTGTAGGTTTAACGTGAGGAATAGACACGCTAGCACTTTTTCTTTGACCGCTTAAATATTTTTTGCCTACACTAAACTTTTTAGCGTTAAGAACTGATGGATTTGCAGATGTGCCACCCTCAAATTTTAACTCATAAAAAGTCAACTCACCCTCCAGGATTGAACCCAGAGCAGTCATATCCGCCACACTACCTGAAGCCGAAACAGTATTGACGTTTCTTCCGCCAATTTTTTGTTTAATCATTGGTTGACCTTTGCGTTTGATTTTGTTTTGCAAAACATGGGAAGAAGTTTAAAAGTTTTTTTCAAATGTCAATATAGGTGCTTCAAAACAACGAAAAGAAGAGGATTGACGATAAGTGGTATTGACATTTCATTTTTAAAAATATCATTCAAATCAAATTTAAGATCAAAAAAAGGGGAAAAAATGGCAGTATCTGCAACAGATTGTCAAACGTTTTTAAAAAGTAGTTTTGGATTAAAAAATGTCACGAGTACAACATTAAGTGAGTTACGATGTCTTACATGTGGAAAAATAGCTTATCAATCAGGGAGCTACGTTTATTGTAAAAGCAATATAACGGCACACAGAAAAACAAACCTTGACTACATGAAGGAAATAACAAAAAACAAAGCTGATTTAATCAAAGCTTTAGAAAATTATACATTCATTGATAAAGCAATATAGAAGAAAGGGAGCTCACGCCCCATCGCTTAGTCACTTAACCATTGTTGAGATAGAAGAGCAAAGAGCGGGCTTTTAGGGTGGAGTTTGTGAAATTTTATGTATTTTAGGGAGTGTTTGGCGTTCGAATCTGCCACTCAGTTTAGACGTGTGTTTTGGCGCAAAGCGCACTTTTTGGTCGGGGCTATCATTAACCAAAAGTGGGACATAGTCCCATTCTTGGTTAATGCCCCTTATACCCTAGCGGGTGGCGGGAGCTTTATTTTTAAAGCTTTAACTTTGTTAAGTTTGGATTCTGCGTTTGACAAAGAGAAAGAGAGGCGTGAGCCTACATGTAGGCTAATCTCTAAGACCTTTTGAACAATCCAGTCACAATACTTGTTACATTAAACCCGCCTACCTCTAAATGGTTACGGCATGAAAGAGCTATATCACCCTCATTTTTATTTAACTTGACATTATTAAGCACGATTTGGTGACTCATATTTGCATTCGTTTTAATAATGCCTTTGAATACAGCCCAGTAACCGAAATCATCTATTGGAGATTGAGTATCGTCAGAGTATTCTATCTTTAAAATCTCACTCACTTTCATGGTCGTTAACTCATTAAAAAAAGCTAGACAATCGGCAACGCTTTTAGCTTCAACTTGATTAGTAATCGTTCTACGTCCTTGCTTTAATTGCACTCTATAAATTGGCATTTTTACGCTCCCAACATTGTTGATATTCTTTTTACATAATCTTTAGATAATTCACAATCTTTTAAACCATTTTCATTAATATCAACACCTAAAAAATAACAAATTAGTTTTAGATTTTCGTTTGGTTCATTTTGAGCAGACAAACCAAAAAATTGAACAAGACGTTGTAAATATTCTTTTATTGCATCACAATCGCTCAAAGTTGTATTTGTATCAACACCAAGAAGTTGACAAATGATTTTTTAAAATTTTTGAAATTGATCAGTCACAGCAGAGCCACCAAGAGTCCTTACAATTGGAGCAAAATCAGGATAACAACAAAATTGAGGGGAAACAAGCAATCGAAGAACAAAGAGCTCATTTTTCCAAGGATAAGAAGATTCAGGAGTACAAAGAACAATATAAGGAGTACGAAGAGTTAAAAATATTTACACAATAATAATTAAAAGCATCCTCAAAAAGTATCAAATGAAGCAACAAAAAGAACCACCATAACCACCAGAATAAAGATCATATTTAAAAAGAACGTAAAAAACTGGACTCATAAGAAATATTATAACTATCCAAACTAACAACATGTTCAATATAAACATCACCAAAGACAGAAGAATAAAAAGTAAGAAGATTGAATAGGAAAATAAGAAAAATAAACATAAGGATAATCACCAAAAAAACCACTAAACAAAGCAATTTTAGTATCACTGCTCCTCTGATAAATTTTCATTCCTTCATAAAAAAAATAAGAATCAGGAAGAAACATACTATTAAAAACATCAATACCAATTAAACGATCAGCATTATCAGATGAATATAAAAACTCATAATCTTGAATATTAAATTTTTGTAAAGACATTACATATCCTTACTTATTATGAACATATGCAAGAGCATTAATTAAATTCATGAACTCTTCACTTAATCCAGTTAATTTACCGTTAGAGTCTTTTGTGTACATAAAGTCGGCTGCTTTATTAAGATCATTGACGTCAAGAGCTGAAGCAGTATCACGACCTAATATTTTCTTCATAAGCATTTCATCTTGAGGCGTAAATGATTTTGTGAAAAGTTTGAACATTAATGTCTCATTGTAACGTGATGCCATATTGTTTCCTAAACCCATGTGGAGATTTTCACGGTTATAGAGGGAGTTTTTGGTATCAGTCACAGCAGATAAAGTATCAAAAGAAGATGAATTATGATTAAATTGTGAAGTCGTTTGAGCACTAGCTTTAAAACCCTGATGATTAACGATTATCTGACCAGTGATTAAATTCTCTTGATTTGAACTTTGAAAAAAGCCCATTTTACGAAAAAGTTTAACACCTTTTAAATTTCTATATTTTGCCAAACCTTTTTTTATAGGATTAAGCAAAAGAAGAGGAATTAAAATTTCAACTTTTTCAAAAATCTTTGCAATAAGAGCTTCCTGAGCACGAACAGCATACATGATAACACCAAATACAAGAACATTCATAGAGCTTTCAATAGCTTCTTTAATTATCGGATTATCAATATCTTTAGTAAATGCTTGAATAATCTTTTTAGACTCATCGTATCCAACCATCATAATGATTGTTTCAAAAAATTCCTCAGCAGAATTTTTCCCAACTTGTTGAACAGTTCCCGACATTTAACACCTCGTTTTTTCGAGAATGTTAAAAGTATTTTTAAAATGTCAATAGAGGGGAGAGAAAAGAACGAGAGAGACGAATGTTAAAAAAAGATTAATGATAATTTAAGAATAGTAAACAGCCTAAAAAAAGGCTATTTACTTAAAAGATTTATCTTTTGAAAATTGGTTGATATCTTCTTTACCACCCATCATATGATATTGTTCAATCATAATATCAGAAGAAGCGTGAGGAGGAGTATAAAAATAATACCTAATACCAATATAAGAAAAAATAACAATTAAAAACATAAAAAAAATAATAAATAAATTTTTCTTTTAATTCTTTTTTTTCTTTATTAGATGAAAATTGTCCTTTTATCATGTTGGCCTACCCCCCATTCTAGTAATAAATTCAGACATAATATCAACACTACTATCATAACCAAAAATAGAGGATATATCAATAGGCGAAAATAAGTCTATATCATAATCATCTAATTCAAGATTTTTTTCATCTGTTTGATTAATAGCTGTAACTGCATTTTTAACCAAACTAGCCTCACGAGGAGACATATCAAAAAGAACATTCTCGTCAATATCTTTGACCTGAGTTGGCGTTTTAGCGTAAACCTTAGCCTCAACCTCAAATGATCTATGACTAGCTTCAATTTCAAGAGGTGTAAAACCAACAACACTATCAGACTCTAAAACCTGATTAGAAACTGGTGTATTCTTAAACTCATACGCTTTTAACATTTGAAGATTCTTTCTAGCCTCAACTTCAGCAGGACTCATTTTAGAATCACCGACCTGCATAGTGTTATCCTCTTCTTTTTTCTTTGCATTATCTGCAAGCTCTTTAGTAAGCGTGTACGTTTTATCCATAAAACCCGTAGCAATATCCATGTATTTTAATAACCCATACATGTAATCATTAAAAACATCGAACTTCGAGCCAAAAGTAGAGGTTAATGTACCAACAGATTCAACTAAGCTTTTTGTATTTTGTTTTAGAACAGCAGGCAAAGTCTCACCTACAACAGGAGGCGTAACAGCTTCTTTTTGACGGTCTAAATCTTCCTGCAACTTAATCTTATTTTCCAAAGTATACTTAAGATTTTCGACTTCTTGTTGTTTCTTTTTAATCTCTTCTTTTTCCTCCTCAGGAGCAGTAGAAAGATAAGAGAGCAATAACTCAGAAGCCTGACCGAAAAGCTGAATAGCAAGTTGATATTTAGCAGGAACCTTTGCCATAGCCAAAGCACTTTCAAGAGAAGTCATAGCATATTGCTTACTAGAGGGGAGCGAAATAGGTTTAAAATTTGAATTATTTACGGGCGTAGAAGAACCCGAAGGAACTTCAACGCTAGGAATAGTAGAAGGAGTAGACGGCTGAGTATCAACAACAGGCTTAACCGAACCACCTACACCAGACCAACCACCCATTATGAATCCTTTAACGTAAGCAAGAAATGAGGAGCTAAAAGAATTTTACCATTTTGAGAAAGCTTATAAATAACAGAACTACCCTGAAGATCAACAGCGGGATAAGACCATAATTGCTGAGAAGCCTCAATAGTATATTCACCTTGACGAGCCGAAACAGTTACAACCGAACCATTAGGATAAGCACCAAAATTACCGTCAAGATCAGGAACAGAAAAAACACCCTCAGAAGAACCAACACCGTTATCAGAAGAACCAACATCATCTGGAACATACGATGGAAATTTTTTAAAAGCCTCAGTTTCTATACTAAAACAACAGCCAGACAACTGAGAACCTGCAACAAAAACAAAATAATTTTGAGTTGCATCCAAATATAAACGAAATGTGCTATCTAAAACAGTATGAGTTTGATTGTATGAACCATAAACAACAAGAGGAACACAATAAGCATTAAGAAGAGTATAGCTAGGAACTTCCTCAACAGTAATGAGTAAATACAATTCACCAGTAACCAAATCGACAGTATTACCATCAATTAAAGTAACAGAATAATCATTTGCAGGAACGTGTAATCTAGCAACAGCATTATCGTAACTCATAAACTCTCCTTACTTCATAATAGCGACTGTTTTATCAAACAGCACATCAAGGGATTGAATAGAAACAAAAACGAGTTTTAAATTATCGTCATTCACTTCTTGTTTAAGCTCTTTTTTTTGCAGATAATCTGCAAGAATTTCAGAACAACGAGTAAGACCAATAACGTCATTTTTTAAAACTTCATTATTTTGAAGTGTAGTATCTTGATTAAGTGTTTCCACTACCTGAGAGGCAACAATAAGACCGCCACCAATAGCGGGATTAAAAACCGTAGCAACTTGACCAACACCTTTTAAAACACTAGACCAATCATATTTTTGTAAATTTTGTAAATTCATTTTTTTTTCCTTATTTCATAATTTTTAAAATAGGATTTGGTTTAGTCAAATCCATATCAACGTGAATAAACGTATCGTAAAGCAAAACACGTTTAAAACCTACTTTTAACAGAGCCGAAACAATGTTAAATCGAACGCTATCGCTAAGAGTGGAAATATCCACAGCCAAACCTTTTGTATGTGCACTATCCTCAACACCTCCCACTTCTTTATTATGTTTTTCACAACGACAACCACAATTAATTTTAAAAGAAACATTTGCCGATTGACGAGCAGTATCCAACAAAATAACAAGATCATCATTGATATTATTAAGACCACAACCACACTTACATGTAAACTCTTCTTTTTTAAAGTGTTTTATTTGCCACCAATTAACCATTTTTTAAATCCTCAACTTATAAATTTTGAAAAATCTTTAATAAACCAATCATGAACGCCCACACCCTCATCATGTAAAGCGTTATAAGTTTGATCAATGGTATCAAACACACGATTCACAAAGTAATGTTTATTTTGTTGCATTTTTTCATCGTCCAAATCTTTGACCTCAAGACGATTGAAACGATCTAAACGTTTGCTGTAAACGTCCTCTAAAACAGTGCTATCGTGTTTCTTTTCGGTGTACTCTTTGATCTTGTTCATAGCATCTTCAATAGTGCAGGGGCGAAGATCACCATAATGTGAAAGAGACGTGGAAAGGAAAGCTTTAAACGCATTATGAACATAGATAAAATCTGTAGTAAAAGGTTTAACGAAAGTCTCGATAGTATCAGTTTTAAAATGGCCGTTAAAAGTTTCAATTACTTTCCAAAGTGGATGCACTTCACTCCTTAAAAATCGTTGTCTTACAGCGTCAAAAGTAAGTATTTTTTGATCTCCATTTTTAAGCGTTTTAAAACCTAGCATTATCTCAGTAGTGTCTTGATCGCTTAAATCTCTGAGACTAAAATCATCTAAACAACGCGCCCAAAGATTGTTTAAGTTATTGAGTATGATCTCAAAACCGTCCAAAACCTGACCATCAATAACCATATTTTTAAGCTTCTCACGCCTGATCTGAAACTCTATTCTAAAAACTTCTTTTGTTTCGTCATAATCTTTATTTGTGCGCCATAAACCCTCAATAAAAGACTTATTAGGAAACTTCTTTATCTCTTTAGTTTTATTGTAAACACGCATGAGGTAATCACCGCCACCTTTCATAAAACCTTGAAAGGAACGGCCACTATAATAAAAACTATCACAGCCTATCTCATCATCATAGTAACGATTATTGCGTGTACGTGTTTTTGTACGGTGAAAATCTAAAATCGTAAAGTTATAGCCTTGAACATCACATTGTAAATGTATTTCGCTGATCTTGATTGTGTAGTGTGAGATGATATGATCTCTTAAAAACTTGTTTATGTTTTGAACAGCTTTAATATAACCATTTCTTTGGAGGAACGAAGCACGAAATTCAACTTTACAAAATGGGTTAGGGTCAATAGTGGTAAGCATTTTTTTAAGGTGTATAGTTACGTCAGCGTTTTTAATAGATACACTAAATCCTCGCACCGTAGCGGGCATAATTTGGAAGAACGCCCCGCCGAATGAATGCTGATATTGACTAAAGCTTTTATTCTCGTTTTTTTGGCTCTGAGCTTGCATTTTAGTAGACAAAAGACTATCGAGTAAAAAATTATAGCCTCGAATATCATCACCGCTAAGAAGTTGAGATGGATAAAGGTGATATTTGAGTGTGTCGATGTTTTGCCAAAGTTTAACCATATTCTGCATTTAAAACCTTTTTGAAATTTGTCGCACTAAGCCCCCCTTGATAAACCATTGTGGAGGCAAAGTTTTTTTTCGCTTTTTGAAGCTCTACGAATAGAAATTCAAGAAACGAAAAGAGGGCGTTAACCCTCTTAAACTAACTTACTTTTTCCCATGATTGCCAAATAGGTGAAAGCACATCTTGTCCGAAGTCTTTAACAAAACCTAGTGAGCCTTTGAACATGTAAGTGCTATTTAGCTCTAATTCGTTAAACATTGTTTCTGATACATTTTGAACGAGCGTACCGCCTTTAAAAATAAGAGTGATTTTGTAGCGGTTAGGGTAAAAAGTAGGGTCACCCGAAGCGTCAAGAATAGGCGCACCCGTTGTTTTATCCGTTCTTTGTTTACCGTTTTGGACTTCACGTTGTGAAATTTGAGCGGAGAGAGTAACTTTATTTGCGTTTACTTTCTCATTATAAAGCGCCATCATTCTGTGGAACTCTTCCATAGTCATTGAACCGTCACCAACTTTTGGGGACATGTCAGCAATACCAACGTTATTGGCAACCTCACCGTTGTTAACTGGCTCATGGATAATGACTGGAATTTCTTTACCGTCTACTGTTTGTGATGTAAGTTTCATGCGATTCTTTCCTTTAATTGTTTTTCTTTTAAATGTATATTTTGCATACGGCTAATAAAAGCCGACCTCGAAACGCCACTCTCTCTAATAATGTCCTCTCTAGTTATAGAGCACCCATAACCACCCCTTTTAATTAAATTTAAAACGGAAGTTAAAAGCATAAAATCCGTTTGTGAAACTTCAAATTTCATTTAACAATCTCAACGACCCAACCAATACGATCTTCAATCGTAACGATGGGATTATTTGTATAATTACGTTTTGCACTTTTGGCAAGGTTACGAGCATCACCAAAAGCACGCCTTTGACCGATTAAAAGACCATTCACGAGAACTCTAAACATTGTTGCCCCTTTGGAACAAAAGAATTAAAACGCTTTACAATCTCCATTAATAGAATTTCAGCACTCTCAAAAGTGTCCTCAAAATTAAAAAGCTTATCAGAGTGATAGAGTTTAATATCTGCAATATGAACATGAGAGCCTTTCACATCAATGCCAAGAGAAGCGGAACGCTCATAATCATCATGATAAATTCGAAAAGAAAGTTTTAAAGCACTCAAATCTATTTCATTATCGTAAACCTCAAAAGGAAAAGGTTGACCTTTTTTTGGAATATTGTTAAAGACGATTTTAGGCATTAATTAATCCTTGATGAAATTTGACATAAACAGCACGAAACAAATGTGACATACACGCCACTAAAGCGACCATTTTATTTTTACCACCATCAACAAGACGTGTATATTTTTCTTTAATAATTTCGTTATATTGGATAGCGGACATAGTGCAAAGATAGAGAAGCTTTCTAACTAGGGAACTACCACGCTTACTCATAGATTCTTTTTTATGAACTGACGTACCACTTTCAAATATTTTAGGAGAAAGCCCCACAAAACTTTGGAGTTGTTTAAGAGTGTAATTTTGAGATTTTAAAAAAATAGGAACAAGCTCTAAAAGGAGAGCATAACCAACGCCTTTAATCTCTTTTTTTAGCTCAATGACATGTGGGAAAAGTTCTTTCAAAACTTTCTCAGCTTCTTTCTCCAAACCTTTTTTTGTCTCTTTAATCTTAAGTTCTAAAGCACACAAAAAAGAGTCTAATAAATCAATAGGATTTTCTTTTTGAGAATGAACAAAATTTAAAAGTTGTGTATCAAGTTTACGAAGCAGATTAATTGATGATGTATATTTGCGAAGCGTTTTATCAGATTGATTGAAAATTGTTTTAAATTCATCTTGATCTAATGTTTGAATATACTTAGCAATACCCAAACTATCAGCAAGATCACTTTTTTTGCGTGAATTTAAGTGTTTAAGATAGTGACTCATCATGTAAGGATTAATCATTATTTGTTTGAAGTCATGAACAGTGAGAAGCTTTTGCAATACGTGCATGTAATTACTTGTTGCTTCGTAACCAAAGAAAAGCTCACTTTTTTTATAAGTCGTTTTTAAGTAGTCAAAAAATCCTAGAATAGAGCTCTCATTATTAAGAATTTGGATAGGGTCGTATTTTAAACCATCAAGAGTAATGGAAATATCCAACTTGTCTTTAGCAACATCAACACCAACAAAAACTTTACGCATGGTAAATCCTTTTTTTTTGTATAATGTGTACTTCTTTATACTTGTAAACGTGATCTTGTCACTAGATTATTATTAAAAGTTAGTACACGAAAACCCTTATCTCATGGCGCAGGCTCTAAGACCTTAGCATGTACAGAGGGTTAAACGTGTATATCGTGTCGTTACCATAACATTTAATGAAATTTTAAAAAAAAGGATTAAAGATGGTTGACGAGGAGAATCTTACAAGTATGTACGATCTTGAGGCGTTTTTGCGCTCTATTCATCCGTTTCAACTGCTTTCCAAAACCGAGATTGCTAAAGCCATTGGTGCGATGAATATCGCTTACTATAAAAAAGAGACATTGCTGCTTTCTCCTTCAAAACCAGCTGAATTTTTATACATTATTATCAAAGGCGAAGTAGGGGAGTTTCATGAAGAAGAATTGCTCAAAGTGTACAGTAAATCTAACTCATTTGATGCGGATGCCCTCATTTATAACAAAAGTGAGAGCAGTTTTAAAGTTTTAGAAGAGCTTATCTGCTATGAGCTAAAAAAAGCCGATTTTCTCGCTTTACTTGATTCCAACGCAGCCTTTAAAGCCTACTTCATCCAAGACCTTGCTAACAAAATTCAATCCGCCAAAGCCAAAGAGTACACCACGGAACTTTCAGGGTTTATGATGGCACGCGTGCAAGACAGCTATTTGCATGTGCCAACGATTGTGGAAAAAGAGTGCTCTATCATCGAGGCACTTCATCAAATGGAGGCAACAAAAAGCAGTTGTATCATCGTTCGCAATGGCGAGGGATATGAGTATGGTATTGTGACTGACAGCATTGTGCGCCGTCATGTACTTTTTGAGGAGTATGATAAACATGCCGCCATTGGTCCTATTGCGCTTCACCCCATTATCACCATCGAAGCGGATGACTACCTTTTTAACGCACTTCTTTCGTTTACGAAACACTCTATCAAACGTCTTATCGTCACGCGCGATGGTGAGATTATCGGCATTTTGGAACAATTGGATCTGCTCAGTTATTTTGCCAATCACACCTATCTCGTTGCTGTTCAAATCCGAAAAGCGACTACCGTCGAAGAGCTCAAACAAGCCAGTTTTGATCTGATGAGCATCGTGAAAAAGTTACATGTCAAAGGAACCAAGGTTGATTATATTGCCAAGCTGATTTCGGAGATTAACGAGAAGATTTATGAAAAACTCTATGGCATGATCGTTCCACCTGAGCTTGCCCAAAAAGCGTGTTTGGTGGTGATGGGCAGTGAAGGGCGCAAGGAGCAGCTTCTTAAAACTGACCAAGACAATGCGTTGATCATTGACGATAATGTCAATGAAAGCCTTTATATTCCCTACATGCGGCGTTTTACTGAAACACTCATCGATTTTGGTTTCCCTCGTTGCGAGGGTAACATTATGGTTTCCAATCCGTATTGGTGTAAACATTGGAGTGCTTACCAAAAAGAGATCATGCGTTGGTTTGATACGCCAAGCATGGAAGATGTGATGAATCTTGCGATCTTTTTCGATGCAATTCCTGTGGCAGGCGATGCGTCGATGTTACATAAACTTAAAAATGAAATCTTTGAACATGTTGAAGAGCAGAGTCCTTTTTTAGCCAATTTTGCAAAAGCGGCAACGGCATTTGAAACGCCCATTGGTATGTTTACCAATCTGATCGCTCAAAATCATAAAATTGATGTCAAAAAAGGGGGCATTTTCCCCATCGTTCAAGGTGTGCGCGCTCTCGCATTGGAGCATAAGATCGAAGTGACCGACACGCTTACTCGCATAAAGAAGCTTGCAAAGATGGACGTTATAGACAATGATTTTGCAGGCGCACTCATCGAAGCGTTTGATACTCTTTTGAATTTGCGTTTAAAAGAGCGTTTGAGCTTGGGTGAAGACAAGGGGCTGGATAACTTCGTGAACATCGAAAATCTCAACCAATTGGAGCTAGAGCTTCTCAAAGACAGCTTCAAAATCGTCAATAAATTTAAGAAATTTTTGACGTACCATTTTAAACTTTCCATGGTGAGCTAGTATGTTCGCCTCTTTTTTTGCGAAACGCAATGCCCAAAATCTTAAAGATGAACAGTACCGTTTTTTATTTGAGGAAGCGCCCGTTGATGAAGTCGTGGTATTTGACACCGAAACAACAGGGCTCAGTCCCAAAAAAGATGAGATCCTCTCCATCGGTGCGGTGAAGATCAGAGGCAATAAAATCTTGATGTCCGAAAAGTTTGAGCTCTTCATTAAACCCAGTCGGGAGATCAACGAAAAAAGCATTAAGATTCATCAAATCCGTAATGTCGATTTGGAAAATGGCATCGACCCCCACAAGGCAATTGTGCAGTTTTTACACTTCATCGGTTCGCGCCCACTGGTCGGCTACTACCTTGAGTTTGACATCAAAATGATGAACACCTACGTCAAACCGTGGCTTGGAATCAACCTCCCCAACCCCCAAATCGAAGTCTCAGGACTCTACCACGACAAAAAGATCAAATTCATCCCCGATGGCGTGATAGACCTACGTTTTGATGTCATGATGAACGACCTAGGCTTGCCCATCTTCGGGAAACACGACGCGCTCAATGATGCTATGATGACGGCAATGATGTATATAAAACTTCGAAATATTGAGAAGGTGTAGGGACGTTTTTTGCTTTATATGTAAAGCTATTGAGGTGTCTTACATATGCCAAAAGTTAAAAGTTTGGTTCTCCAATTCAGAGTTACTCTATATGAGACCCTTACACAAATGCTTTATTTACACACTTATTGCTTTCACATGAGAACGAAGTAAATAAATTTGGGTTATGCTATTTTCATGTTGCGAACTTGATGTAAAATAGAGCGATAATATATTTGAGACAAAGTAATTTTGCAATAAGTATACTGGTTTTATAGGGTTAAATTAACTCATTTAGTTGGTCAATTATAAGTAACTAAAATCAACATATGTTGATATGTAAAGGATGTTATGATGCAAAATGAATCGACAAAACCCACATCGGGTATGGGCTTTTTTGAGCGTTATCTTACTGTATGGGTGGCTTTGTGTATTGTAGCAGGTGTGGCTATCGGTCAGTTTTTCCCCGTTGTTCCAAAAACCTTGAGCCGTTTTGAATATGCGCATGTCTCTGTTCCTATAGCCATTCTCATTTGGCTGATGATTTACCCGATGATGCTCAAAATTGACTTTGCAAGTATTTTGGATGCCGGTAAAAAACCTAAAGGGTTGTGTATTACGTGTACGGTCAATTGGTTGATTAAACCTTTTACGATGTATCTTATCGCAGCTTTCTTTTTTAAAGTTCTGTTTGTAAACTTTTTGCCTGAAAATCTCGCGAATGAATACTTAGCCGGTGCGATCTTACTAGGGGCAGCACCTTGTACGGCGATGGTGTTTGTATGGAGTCATCTTACCAAAGGCGATGCTGCTTATACTTTGATACAAGTGGCGGTCAATGACCTGATTTTACTGATTGCATTTACGCCCATTGTGGCTTTTTTACTCGGTGTGAGCAATGTCATTGTCCCTTATGACACTCTGTTCTTATCGGTTGTTTTGTTTGTAGTTATACCCTTATTGAGTGGGTATCTCTCAAGACGATACATCATCAAGCACAAAGGGCTTAGTTACTTTGAAAATGTGTTTATTAAAAAATTTGACAACACTACTATTTTAGGGCTTTTGTTGACACTTATTATTATTTTTACCTTTCAAGGCGATATCATTCTTAACAATCCTTTACATGTACTCCTCATTGCAATTCCTCTTACTATTCAAACTTTTTTTATTTTTTACATCTCATATGGTTGGGCACGTCTGTGGAAGCTTCCTCATAACATTGCTGCACCTGCTGGGATGATCGGGGCGAGTAACTTTTTTGAATTGGCCGTGGCTGTTGCCATCACGCTCTTTGGCTTACAATCAGGTGCGACGCTAGCAACGGTGGTGGGCGTGCTTGTGGAAGTGCCTGTCATGTTGGCATTGGTACGCATTGCGAACAACACAAAACATTGGTTTGAAATGTAAGAAGAAAACGTTTGCCACGAGAGGAGAAAACCCTCTCGTGTTAAGCTTTAACGCGCTAAATGCACGGCTTTAATCATGTTGGCTAAAGCCGCTTTTGTCTCACTCCAACCTCTGGTTTTTAGCCCGCAATCAGGGTTAATCCAGAGTTGCTCTTTAGGAAGCACATGCAAGAACGCTTTGATCTGCTCGCTCATCTCCTCCACACTTGGAACGCGAGGCGAATGAATGTCATAAACACCTGGTCCAATTTGCGCTTTGTAATTTGCTTTTTGAAAGACTTTGAGCAGTTTATTGCCACTGCGTGAAGTTTCGATGGTGATGACATCGGCATCCATACGCTCTATCGTGTCGATGATGTCGTTAAAGTTGCTGTAACACATGTGCGTGTGAATCTGTGTTTGATCCCATGCGATCCCAATCGAAGCTTTGAAACTCTCTACCGCCCATTTTTCATAGGCTTTGATCTTCTCTTCCCTTAAAGGATAACCTTCTTTGAACGCCGCTTCATCCACTTGAATGATCTTGATGTCGTGACGTTGAAGCTCATCGACCTCTTCGGCAATAGCACGCGCGACTTCAAAAGCCACTTCGCTTTTAGGAATGTCATTGCGTACAAATGACCAGTTGAGAATGGTTACAGGCCCTGTGAGCATGCCTTTCATCGGCTTGTCGGTCAAGCTTTGCGCATAAACGCTCCAATCAACGCTGAGGGGTTGTTTACGGCTCACACTACCATAAAGAAGAGGTGGTTTGACACAACGACTGCCATAGCTTTGAACCCAACCATTTTCACTAAAGGCAAAGCCCTCTAAGAGTTCACCAAAGTATTCGACCATGTCGTTGCGCTCAAACTCGCCATGCACCAGTACATCAAGCCCTAACGCTTCTTGAAGCTCAACGCATTTTTTGATGGACTCTTTTAAAGAGGCTTCGTAAGCTTCTCGCGTAATCTCACCTTTTTTAAAGGCATTGCGCACCGCTCTGGTCTCTTTGGTTTGCGGAAATGAGCCGATGGTGGTGGTGGGGAAAAGTGGCAAATTCAGCGCTTTTTGTTGTAAGGCAAAACGGGTAGTATAAGATGATCTGGTGTAGGCAATGGCACTGCTTTTAACCGACGGTGCTTTTTGAGTGCAAGCACTCGCTTCAGGTTTTTCTTGTTTCTCCCAAAGTGTGTTGATTTGCTCCAATTCTACTAGTTTTTCAAGGGCAAAGCTGAGGCGACTTTTGACTTCGGGGGCTAATTTTTCTTCAAACTGCGTTGAAAAAGGTACATGTAAAAGCGAGCATGACGTTGAAATGATGATTTGCTGAGCATCGATTTTTTCGCTGATTTTTTCGAGTAAGTTGTATGTTTTTGAAACATTATTTTTCCACACATTTCGCCCATCAATGACACCAGCGATGAGCATTTTGCCGTTTACATGTAAAAGGGCATCAAGGTTCTCTTCTCCATACACAAAATCAAGTCCGATTCCCCAAATAGGGCAATTTCCCAAGATTTCCACCGCTTCATTGGCACGATCAAAATAGGTGACAACAGCGATTTTTAGATTGGGACTTACTACGCCTAAACGCTCATACGCAATCTTTAAAAGACTGAGAAATTTTGGCTCTAAGGTTTTGGCAAACAGAGGCTCATCAAACTGTACGACGATGTTTTCGCCTAAACTTGAAATGGCATAAAGCACTTTAGCATAGGCTGTCACCACAGCATCAAAAAGGTTGAAAAGATCGCTTCCATCGACAGCGTTGGAAAGGAAAATAAAGGTAAGTGGTCCTACAAGGTTTATTTTTGGATGAACTCCTTGCGCTTTGGCTTCTATAAACTCTTCCGCGATTTTAGAAATGTTCACATGGGAGAAGTTCATATTCGCATGAAGTTCTGGGACGATGTAGTGGTAGTTGGTATTAAACCATTTGGTCATCTCCATTGCGGCATGGTCATCGTCACCTCGTGCCATGGCGAAGTAGCGATCTGTTTTATCGTCAATGTTTTCAAAGCGTGGAGGAATGGCTCCGAGCATAACGGTGGTATCGAGCATGATGTCATACAAACTAAAATCATTGCACGAAATAAAGTCGATATGACGCTCTTTTTGGTAGTTCCAATGGCGATTTCGAAGCGTTTTTGCAACCGCTTTGAGCGCTTCAAAATCAGTTTTTCCTGCCCAATATTCTTCTAGGGCAAATTTGAGTTCACGTTTTTCCCCAATGCGAGGAAACCCTGTAACGTAGGTTTGTGACATAGTTTTAAGTCCTTTTTCATCTTCATAATTTTTAAATAGATTCTGCCAACAACGTTGGCAAGCTTGGGTGCCATAGTGGCTAACGTAGTCGAACGAGCTTTGCTTGTTTGACGTATAAAAGATGAAAAGAGTGGAGGATGAACACCGGTTCGGCGGAAGCTAAAATAACGGGAGTGGCAGTTGCATTTGCGTCTTTTTTTGGCACGCTTAATGGCAGAGTGTGCGCGCTTGGCAAAAAGCCTGCTGCATTTGCAAAGTCTGGGACGATAGGATGAGACAAATCCGAGAAGGGTAGTGTCAAGTGGCGGTGGATCGTCTTCCACCTCTTCAGATGAGCAGGTATCGGCAAAGAGGCGTGTGGTATGCAATAGGCGTGCGTGTTGGCGCTTAGTTGTGTATGCGATCGTCGAAGCTTGAATTGAAGCGAGTGTAAAGTAACCCTTTTTGCCAAAGCCCAGAGGCAGTCTCACGTGATGCGCGTCCTTAAAGTTGATGGCGGCATTATAGCACAACACGTTACATGTAAAAAATATTTACCAAAGTGAGATAAAATAGAGCTATCAATTTTTAAAGGAGACGATGAATGGAAGTAGTAAAAACCGTTGTCTTATTGATCTTAATGACACTGTTGTTTGTGTGGGTTGGTGGTATGATGGGCGGAACGCAAGGGATGATGATCGCATTGGTACTCGCGGGCGTCATGAACTTTGTGAGCTATTTTTACTCCGACACTTTGGTGCTTCGTCATTACAATGCGCTGCCTGTTACGCGCCAAGAAGCGGGTGGGTTGTATAACATCGTTGAGCGTTTAAGTCAAAAAGCTACTCTGCCGTTGCCTCAAATTTACATCATCCCCGATTCCATTCCCAATGCCTTTGCCACAGGGCGCAATCCTTCTCACGCGGCTGTCGCAGTGACCGAGGGACTTTTACAACTTTTGGACGATGAGGAAGTTGAAGCTG
The DNA here is from genome assembly GCF_002162315.1 of Sulfurospirillum diekertiae. Classification (NCBI taxonomy): domain Bacteria; kingdom Pseudomonadati; phylum Campylobacterota; class Epsilonproteobacteria; order Campylobacterales; family Sulfurospirillaceae; genus Sulfurospirillum; species Sulfurospirillum diekertiae. The sequence goes on from NZ_CP021416.1 coordinate 1,134,162, forward strand.
TTTTGGCGCATGAGCTGAGTCATGTGCGACATTATGATATTTTAGTGGGAACGATTGCGGCAACGATTGCGGGTGCGATTGGGGTCATTGCCAATATGATGCAGTTTGGTGCAATGTTCGGAGGAGATAGAGAAAATCGTCCCAATCCTATTGTGATGATCGCCCTTGCCATCATCTTACCGCTTGCAGCGGCAGTGATTCAGATGGCAATCAGCCGTAACCGCGAATACATGGCAGATGAAGGTTCAGCTCGTTTAACAGCGCATCCTGAATGGTTGCAAAGCGCACTGGCCAAACTTTCCAACTACAACCGCCAAGGCATGGTGCATGACGCCACACCTGAGAGTGCGCATATGTTTATCATCAACCCTTTTTCAGGCAAAGATATTTCGTTTGCGTCACTCTTTTCAACGCACCCTTCCACCGAAGATCGCATTGCACGACTCGAAGAGCTCAAATTTGAGCTAAAATAACAAACGGATTACACGTTGGTAAGAAGTTTTTCTGCCTCGAAGGAGGCAATCTTCAGTGCCACAGCGGCTTAGCGTAGCTTTTTGGGCTTTGCTCAAAAGGCATGAAAAGAGCTTGGTAAGAGCTCTCTATATTTTACATGTAAAGGATTTTAGATGAAACGCTCTTTAAATGAAATTCCAAGCACGCCACTTCAAGCAGGTGAGGGTGCGAGTATGCAAATGCTGATTGCGCCAAGTGTTGAAACAAACTTTGCAATGCGCAAATTTGTCATTAAAAAAGATGGACATATGCCTTTTCATACCAATACGGTTGAACATGAGCAGTATGTTTTAAAAGGCAAGGCGCGCGTTCGCTTGGGCGATGAGAGTTTTATCGCGGTCAAAGATGATATTTTGTTTATCCCCGCAGGCGTGGCACATTCGTACCAAGTGATTGGTGATGAAGATTATGAATTTTTGTGTTTAGTGCCTAATAGTGAAGATAAAATTGAGATGGTTAATGCCGGCGGTCAAGGTTGCGGTTGTTAATGAAATAAGCCTCTTTTGAGGCTTATTCGGTACGACGTAATTGTTCTAAAAATGTCAAACCTTCTTCCCAAAGTCCAAGGTTACTGGCGGTGTTGATATGCCCTTTTTCACCTACATTGACCAAAGAACTTCCCCATGCATCTGCAATGTGTTTTGAATACGCCAAGCTTGCATAAGGGTCATTGCTACTTGCAACAATAATACTTGGAAATAGAAAGGGTTGAAGCGGTGTATGTTCAAAGCCTTCTGCAATGGTCGGGAAAGTCGGTTCTTTTGGGTCAGGTGGCGCTACGATCAATGCTCCTTTTATGGGTGAATGATGTGCCATTGATGCCCAGTGTGCAACGACTAAACACCCAATACTGTGTGAAACAATGATAACATCTTTACCTGCATTTTTAACGGCGATTTCGATGTTTTTAGCCCATTCATTACAGACAGGATGATCCCAATCGTTTTGCTCGATACGTTTTAAAAATCGGTATGATTTTTTTTCCCAATAGGTTTGCCAGTGCGTTTTCGCCTGATCCTTGATAGCCTGGTAATATTAACACGGATGTTGCCATAAATCCCTCATTTTATCAAAATAAAAAATTTATTGTAATCTAGCATGACTTAATTAAGAGTGAGTAGGTTATGATAATACCTAAAAGTAAGGAGGATTCATGCGTCTTGATTCAAAGCAAACAGCTATGCTACTGGTGGATGTTCAAGAACGCCTTTTTGCACATATTCATAATCACGAGCTGATTGAAAAACATCTTCTTGTACTCCTAAAGGGGCTTAAAACCTTAGAAATTCCCATTTTATGCAATCAACAATACACGAAGGGTCTTGGTCAAACCATCTCCTCAGTGCACTCTCTTTTGGGTAAAACGACAATATATGAAAAGTGCACTTTTAGCTGTTATCAAAACAGTGAAGTCACAGAGGCGTTGGAAGCATTACATGTAAAGTGTGTGATTGTTGCAGGCGTTGAGAGTCATGTGTGTGTTTTACAAAGTGTGTGTGATCTTTTAGATGCAGGGTTTGAGGTGATCGTATGTGCCGATGCCATGGGCTCGCGAAAAGCGTATGATCATGAAATGGCACTGCGTCGTATGGAACAAGAAGGGGCAAGCCTTGCTACTACGGAGTCTCTTTTGTTTGAACTACTGCAAAGTGCCCTTCATCCGCAGTTTAAAGAGGTCAGTGCCCTTGTAAAAACACTGTAAATCGTTTTACATGTAAAGAAGTTTAGGGCTTCTTTACATAGTAAGAGAGGCGATTGTCCGTATGTTTGATAAAATAGTTATTCTCAGGTATGATGTCCGCATGTCCTAAAAAGAGCTTACCTTCTGGCTTAAGAAGCGTGGCAAAGCGCTCAATGGTTTTAAGGCGAAAGTCATCATCAAAGTAGATGAGCATATTGCGGGAAAAGATAATGTCATACTTTCCTAATGCGAGAAATTCATGCTCAAAAATATTGACTTTCGTAAATGAAATAGAGGTGAAATATTCCCGTTTAACACGATAATAACGCTCTTCTAGGGTAAAAAACTTCTCTTTAAGCCGAGTCTCCAATTTATGCAAAGAGCGTTCTGAAAAGAGCCCTTTTTGGGCTTTATCGATTGCTTCAGAGTTGATGTCAATACCCATAATACTGAATTCTCTAGGTTCACGTCTACGTTCTTGCAACATCATGGAAAGGGAGTAAACCTCTTCACCTGAAGCACAAGGGGCACAGAGAATTTTGACATTGGGAATGGTAAGTGCAAAGGTAACAGCCATATCCAGTTGCGCCTCTTCACGGTAAAAGTAGGTTTCATTGACCGTGACAAGATCAATGAGGTCTTGTCTAAGCGCTTTATCATGCTGTAAGGTTTCAAAGAGCTTACGAAAACTATAAATCTCTTTACGTTCACAAAAGAGACGAAGCTTGGTTTCGATAACACTGTTCTTTGCAAACAGATCCACACCAATCTCACGTTTAATGTAATGCAAAAGGTCTTGAAGTCCAAAGGTATTGAACTCTTGATGCACTGCAACTTCATGATTGTGTACGACTTCAGGTTCTTTTTTTCTATTCCAAAACCACATTAGGATTCTCCGAATTTTTTGATGGTTTGTATAATGTCATCAAGTGCAAGTGCGACAATATTGGGATTGATCTCCACCGCACGTTTTGGCATGCCAAAAACGATAGCACTTTTTTCACTCTCAGCGATGCACGTTGCACCATTTTTTTGAAGTTCACTGAGCCCATTGGCACCATCATGCCCAATGCCTGTCAGTAAAACGGCTAAGATTTCGGTATCTTTGATTTGTGCAACACTCGAGGAGAAAAGCGTGTCAATACTTGGGTTATAGGGGGTTTCTCCCTCTTTGACGGGTTCAATGCTGGGTGAAAAATCACCCCGAATCAGATGACAATTTTGAGGGCAAATATAGATATTGGATTGCTTTAAGGACATCCTTTGATCAACGGCGTGTACGGGCAGGCTCAGTTCATTTTGAAATTGACTGATAAAGCTTGGAATAAAGGTTGCGTTCATATGCTGTGCAATCACAATCGCACCCGTATAGGTTGTTGAGATGGCAGAGAGAATTTTTTTAAGGTGACCAGGGCCTCCGGTGGAGGCTCCGATCAAAACAATTTTTAGTTTCATTAGGCTCCGAGTCTATTAGAATTCCTACAGAACTCTTTTGGTAACGGCTTTTACTCAAAGCCAGCAAACCTATATTAAGCCATAAAGGCACAATGTCTATTTTTTATTTTCTTCAAAGATCCAGTAAAGATTCATTCGAATGCCAGCACCCGTTGCGCCAAATTGGTTATAGCCCCATGCTTTTTCAGTATAAGCTGGACCTGCAATATCTAAGTGAAGCCATTTATCTTTATTTTCTTCTTCGATGAAATTATCCAAAAAGAGTCCAGCGGTAATAGCGCCACCGTAACGGCTAGAGCTGATGTTAGACATATCGGCAACGGAGCTTTTTAGAAGTTTTTTTAGGTATTTATTAAACGGAAGTGCACCACTGAGTTCTCCACTGGCCGTTGCCGCTTTAAGCATAGAGTGTTTAAGTTCGCTACTATGTCCCATAATACCCATAGTGTATTCACCAAGAGCGACGACACATGCACCTGTAAGCGTTGCCATATCGACCAAAAGATCAGGTTTAAGCTCTTGCGCGTAGCACAAACAATCCGCCAAAACCAAGCGACCTTCTGCGTCCGTATTGCGTACTTCGATGGTTTTACCGTTCTTTGCAACGAGTACATCATCAGGTTTATAGGCATTGCCACCGATCATGTTCTCTGTTGCACCAATAATGGCATGGATCTCATAGGGAAGCTCTAAAGTTGCCGCTGCTTTTAAGATCGACATAACCGCTGCTGCACCACTTTTGTCAGCTTTCATGGTGACCATGTGTTCACTTGGTTTTAAGCTAAGTCCGCCGCTATCATACGTTAGACCTTTTCCAACATACACAAGGCGTTTTTTGGCATTTTCAGGCTTATAGGTGAGGTGAATCAAGCGAGGAGGGTGTACGCTGGCACGATTGACAGCAAGAAAGGCATTCATCCCTTGTTCTTTTAAAAATACCTCGTCCATCACTTTACATGTAACGTTTGGAATTGTGGTTAAGGTTTGCGCAATATTAGCGAGAGCAATCGGTGTCATATCTTCAGGAGTTGCATTGACAATCTCTTTGGCGAAGTTGGTCGCTTCTGCTACAGCAGTAGCTGCACGGAGGGCTTTATTCGCTGTCTCCATCGAAACATCAGTACGACTATAATCTTCCAAACAGATGGTTATTTTTTCAATTTTAGAAGACTCTTTTTTACTTTTATAGGTATCAAACGTATAGCTACCTAAAATAAAGCCTTCAACAAGGGCTTTAATATTAATGCCAGGGCACTCATTGGAGTATGTACCAATGGCAAGTGTTTTGGCATTGGTCTTTTTGAGCGCACCCAGCGCATTAGACGCTGCTAAACGAATTTCATCGGCATCAAGAGAATCACACCCCACATAAAGTGTTTTACTTGTTGGTGTAAAGAGAGTTTCTTCACTCTCACCTTTAAACCCTAAAAATTGTAACGTTTCTTGATCATTAATCCATGAATGCGTTAAATCTTTATTGATTACAAAGACGATTTTAACGTCTGCTGCTGCATTAGTTAATTTTTGATTGAGTAGTTCTATTTGCATGTTTATCCTTAAATGTCTTATCAGTTACTTTATGAAAATAATAGGAGATACCACCTGCTACAATGGCGGCTATTGGAATAGCAAAATACCAGTGTGCTTTTGCCCAGTGAATGACAATGAGAATCTCTTGACCAAAATACCATGTAGGAACAATCGTAAAAGATGCCCAAAACCATGCCGAAATAAGATTGATCAAAGCAAACATTTTGCCACTATAACGTGTCAAACCTATGGAAATAGGAATAACCGTACGTAATCCATAGAGGTAACGTTGTGCAAAGATAATAGGCCAGCCATGTTTTTTCAAAAGAACATGTGCAAGGGCGAGTTTACGGCGTTGACTTCGAAGTTTTTTATGGACTAATTTTTTATTAAAACGACCAATGTAAAAATAGACTTGATCTCCTGCAAAGCCACCAAGTCCTGCCACGAAAATGGCAATAAAAAGGTGCATATCGCCTGTATGGGTCAACAAACCTGCCATGACAAGTCCAATTTCACCCTCCAACATTCCCCAAAAAAAGAGAATGATGTAGCCATACTCTTTTAAGAGGTAGATAAATTTATTTTCTAATCCACTTACAGGTGCTAAGTAGAGGACATATCCAAGTGTTGAGAGTACGATTGTCATAAAGAGAGCAAATAGTTTTCCAGAATGTTTACTCATAAATTCATTCATTGGCTTATCCAATATTCAAAATGGATTTTGCTTGCATCATGTCTTTATCGCCACGTCCTGAAAGATTGACAATAATGACTTTGTTTTTGATCTCATCTTTAGGAATTTTTTTCAAATATGCCACAGCATGTGCACTCTCAAAAGCAGGAATAATCCCTTCTTTGCGACTCAACCAGACAAAAGCATCCAGTGCTTCTTGATCCGTAATATGATCGTATTTTGCCGCACCTATCTCTTTAAGATACGCATGTTCAGGTCCAATGCCAGGGTAATCGAGTCCTGCTGAAATAGAGTGAGCTTCGAGTATCTGTCCATCATCATCTTGGAGAAGATAACTCATCTGTCCATGCAGTACTCCAGGGCTTCCTTTTGCGAGGGAACAGCCATGTTTATCCGTATCAATGCCAAGACCACCTGCTTCGATACCGACACAGGTCACCCCTTCTTCGCCTAAGAAATGGCTAAAAATACCCATTGCGTTGCTACCACCACCAATACAGGCAACAACCATGTCAGGAAGGCGTTTTTCTTTGACCAAAATTTGCGCTTTAGCTTCATAGCCAATAATGGCTTGAAAATCACGTACCATCATAGGATATGGATGAGGGCCTGCAACGGTTCCGATGATGTAAAAGGTATCACGCGCATGGGTGACCCAGTAGCGAATCGCTTCGTTCATCGCATCTTTAAGTGTTTTACTACCACTTTTAACGGCATGAACTTTTGCGCCTAAAAGCTTCATACGAAAAACATTGAGTTCTTGTCTCTCAACATCTTTTTCTCCCATAAACACTTCGCATTCAAGTCCTAAAAGAGCCGCGACGGTTGCTGTTGCAACACCATGTTGCCCCGCACCGGTTTCTGCAATGACACGTTTTTTACCCATTTTTTTAGCGATTAAGCCTTGTACGATGGTATTATTGATCTTATGTGCACCTGTATGGTTAAGGTCTTCACGTTTGAGATAAACTTTAGCACCTAACTCTTGAGAAATATTTTTCGCGAAATAAAGTGATGAAGGGCGTCCTACATAATCTTTCATGTAGTGATCCACTTCAGTCCAAAAATTTTCATTAAAGCGAAGGTTCTGGTACTCTTTTTCAAGTTCTAACAGAACAGGCATCAGTGTTTCAGGAACAAAGCGTCCACCAAAAATACCAAAATGGCCATTGTGATCAGGGTCGAATTTTGAAGCTCTAGGAATATACATTAAAATACCTCTAATACAGAATAGACAGAAGTTGTTTTTTTGATATCAAGATCCCCTTGTAAAAAAGTAAGGTTGATCACAAAGCACGCTTCAACACATTCTGCTCCTGCTTTATTAATAAGATTGACTGCAGCTGTGGCTGTACCGCCTGTTGCAATTAAGTCGTCGATTAGGAGCACTCTTGGTTTTGATGTGGTTATCGCTGAAAATGCGTCGATGTGTATACAAACTTCATCAACCCCATACTCCAATGAGTATTTTTCGCTGATCGTTGTGTAGGGAAGTTTGCCCGGTTTTCGAATAGGAACAAAACGTGTTTTAAGGCGTGCTGCTAATGCAGCCCCAAAGATAAATCCACGGCTTTCGATACCAGCAATATAATCAATTTTCATAGTCGAATAACGATCTACCAAATGGTCAATCAAGAGTGTAAATGCTTTAGCATCGCCATGGTCAATCAAGAGTGTAAATGCTTTAGCATCGCCTAGAAGAGTGGTAATATCCTTAAATTTGATGCCAGGTTTTGGGAAATCTTCAATTTCTCGAACAGAATTTAAAAGATAAATTTTATCAGCTTCACTTAAATGACTCATAGAAAACCTTTTTCATTTGAATATGCCTTCTAAGCAAAACTTAAAAAGCTACGTTATTTAGCCACTTGGGCGCTAAAGTTTGCCTCTTGAGGGGCAGAAAAATATTTACATGTAAAAGGAGAAAGAAAAAGAGTAACTTTTTAAACGAATTATAAAAGTGCCTCGATCTTTCCTTCAAGCTCTTTAATGTGCTGGCGGAGTTTGTCTCCTTCCATGCGGTACTGACTGTTGCGTGTACGAAGTGATTTTAGGTCATTTTTGACTTTTTTAAGTTCATCACTTAAAATATCAATATTGCCTAAAGAGCGTTGCAATTGCACTTGGTATTTGCGGATAACCACTTCGGCATCATTGAGGGTTTGTTTAACGACAATGTTACTGCGCTTCTCTTTACGTAAAAGCGTTTTGAAGTAAAACACCATAATCAATAAGTACATGCAAGCGGAAAAAAGTACCGTTGCGATAACCCAGTCAAGTGCCATAGTCATAACTCTATTTTCTTAACACGATCAGCGTGTCTGCCACCTTCAAATGAGGTAGCACACCATGCTTTGAGCATGGATTCAATAACACCTAGCCCAACAATACGTTGACCAAAACAGAGTACATTCGCATCATTGTGTGCGCGTGCCATTTCTGCTGTATACGCATCATGACAAAGCGCTGCACGAATACCAATATGCTTATTGGCGGCCAAGCTCATACCAATGCCTGAACCACAGATAAGAATTCCCTGTGTTGCACTGTTATTGAGAACTTCAAGGCAAAGTGCATGAGCATAATCAGGATAATCAACACGTTGATCGTTAAATGGTCCAAGATCAATGACTTCATGACCCATATGGTTTAACAGTGCAATGACATCGGGTTTGATGGCAATGCCTGCATGATCGGTTGCGATAAAAAACTTCAAGGAAATGTCCTTTAACTAGGTAATAGAAACGATTATATCACAAGGATTATTAGAAATTCCAAAAACAGACTCCCCATAGGAAGCCTGTTAATATAACCATCCAATTACGTAGCGAATGGGAAGAAAAAAAGTAGTGTGACAGGGGTGTTGCAATGAAAACAATAAGAATGATCATGCCATAACGCTCTAATGATTCATAAAAGCGCACGAGCGCGTTCCATCCAAAGATGATACCAAGATAAGTGAGGGCGTGTGAACCATCTAAGGGTGGAATGGGATAGAGATTGAAAAGCCCTAAAACAACGTTGTAAATCAGTGACTGGATTAAAAAAAAGATGACAAAAACTTCAATAAAGTTACTTGCATTTCTTAGATCAGGTAAAAAACTCAACATGCCTGCGCACAGAAGGGCTAGAGAGAAGTTGTAAGCAATACCTGCTAAAGAGACATAAATAGCCGCTTTATAGCCACCATTTCTAATGACGGTGGGTATATAAATCGGTACAGGTTTTGCCCAACCGAACATAAAAGGAGCACCACTAAAAAAGAGGACAGCTGGAACAATGATTGTTCCTAAAAGATCAACGTGAACGATGGGGTTGATACTCAAACGACCTTGGTATTTAGCCGTAGTGTCACCATAACGATATGCGACATATCCATGCATAATCTCATGACCAATGATCGCTACCATAAGAGCTAAAACGGTAGCACTGATCTCAATAATTTTAACTTCCATTAGAAAAAGTTCTCATCGTATTGCATGGATTCGACAAAGCGACCAATGCGGTTCCATCTGATTTTATAGTCATCATCCCATGAAAAATAGATAAACCAAGGCTTTCCGACAATGAGGCTATAAGGGACACTTCCCCAAAAACGGCTATCGTTAGAGTGGTCGCGGTTATCGCCCATCATAAAATAGTTATCTTTTTCTACTTTGGCATAAAAAGCGTTAAATCCATAGCCAGAAATACTTGGAAGTTCCTGTACTTGAGCAGGTTTCATGAAAAGTTGATTTGCCCCTAAGTGCAGTACCATTTGTTGAAAGAGATCAACGGAGTCATCATAGTGAATGCCATGAAATTTTTCGATATAAGGGTTATTGACCCAAAGTTTACCGGCAATTGTTTTGATTTTTTCAGCAGGATAGTTTGCTTTAATATATTCATCACCCTCGCTAAAGTGGATGTAGAGATTTTTCTCTTGGAAAAGAATTTCATCCCCTTCTGTTGCGACACAACGTTTAACATAATGGACTTTGATATCTTTGGGATAGCGAAAAACAACGATGTCTCCACGCTCAGGTCTATTTCCTTCAATGAGGTGACCATTGCCTTTAAAATCAGGCAAAACAGAAATTTCAAGCCAAGGAAGATGCGGTGTTGGAATACCATAAACAAATTTTTTCACAAAAAGATGATCACCAATCAAAAGGGTTTTAATCATCGAACCACTAGGAATAACAAAGGCTTGTGCGACAAAAAAAATAACAAATAAAACAATAATAAGTGTACCTGTCCAGCTGTTGGAAAAGTGGTAAAAACGGTTGAGTAAATTTTTCATAGTTTTCCTAAATTATAAACGCTGTTCGGCAGCTTTAATGGTATTTTCGAGTAACATGGCAATCGTCATGGGACCAACTCCTCCTGGAACGGGAGTAATGTAACTGCATTTGGGTGCAACATTGGCAAAGTCAACATCACCCACAAGGCGTCCTTCTTCAGTTTTGTTGATACCAATATCAATCACCATAGCACCCTCTTTAATCATGTCGGCAGTAATGAGATTTCGTTTACCTACTCCTACAATGACAAGGTCAGCTTTTTGGGTATGTGCTTTAAGATCTTTGGTGAAGATATGACAAATATCGACGGTTGCCCCTGCATTTAAAAGAAGGTTCATCATGGGCTTTCCTACGATGTTACTCGCACCCACAACACATGCATCTAAGCCTTTTGGGTCGATGTTGTAGTGCGCAAGCAAGCGCATAACACCCAGCGGTGTGCAAGGTACAAAGCTGTCAAGTCCTGCAACTAAACGACCCACATTAAAGGGATGAAAACCATCGACATCTTTTTTAGGATCAATCGCCTCGATAATTTTTGTGGTGTCAATGTGTTTAGGAAGAGGGAGTTGAACAAGGACTCCATCAATGTTTGGGTTGTTGTTAATCATCGTAATGGTTTCTAAAATTTTCTCTTGTGAAATGGTAGTTGGCATTTTATGAATGATGGAGTAAACACCAGCGGCATCACACGCTTTTTCTTTCATTTTGACATAGGTTTGGCTCGCTGCATCATCACCGACTAAAATGACGGCAAGACCGGGGGTAATACCTTTAAGATTAAGGGCATCGCTCTGTGTTTTGAGCTCTATTTTGATTTGATCTGACAGTGCTTTTCCATCGAGGATCTGCATTCAAACATCCTTTTAGTTCATTTTTGATACTATACCAAATTACGAATAAAGAGAGGATAAAGTAGTTTTGATGCGGTTTTTGCTTACATGTAACGTGTTCTTGTTTTTATCTTTTACGCCACTTTTGAGTGAGGATTTTATCTCTAAAATGGAGTATGCAAAGATGCTCTATTCTAACCCCAGAGGCATTGGCTGTAACAAATGCCATGGTGAAAAAGCCGAAGGTGCCATTATCTCAAAATACATCTCAAGAGGTAAAGAGGTGACCCTTTCTGCACCTGCCATTACCAGCGTTTCTAAAGAACGTTTTTCCCAAGCTTTGACGTCTCAACATAAAGTAATGCCGACTTATTTTTTAACATGGCAGGAGATTGATAGTTTGTATTATTACGTCTCAAGTGAAGTGAAAAAGTAGTTTGTATAGAAACTTTCTGTAAAATTTTAAAAAATAATCAATGAGGATCATGAAAATGCACTATGATAAAAGCATTAAAGCGTATGAAAAAGCTCAAAATGTTATTCCTGGTGGTGTAGATTCTCCTGTGCGCGCATTTAAAAGCGTAGGAGGAACACCTCTGTTTATCAAAAAAGGCGAGGGTGCGTATCTGTTTGATGTCGATCACAACCGCTATGTTGACTATGTTCAAAGTTGGGGACCTCTTATCTTTGGTCATGCTAATAAAACCATTGAAAAAGCGGTGATTAAAGCGGTTAAAAAGGGGCTTAGTTTTGGAGCACCTACGAAAGCGGAAACAAAACTTGCAACGCTTATCTGCTCACTCTTTCCTGAAATTGATAAAGTACGCTTTGTCAGTAGTGGAACCGAGGCGGTGATGAGTGCGATCAGACTTGCGCGAGGCTTTACATGTAAAGATGATATTATCAAATTTGAGGGTTGCTACCATGGGCACAGCGACTCACTTTTAGTACAAGCGGGAAGTGGCGCTGTAACGTTTGGAACGCCTAGTTCTCCAGGAGTTCCCGCCGATCTTACCAAACATACGCTTTTAGCTAAATACAACGACATCAAAAGCGTTAAAGAGTGTTTTAAACATTCTAAAAATATCGCGTGTATTATTATCGAACCTCTGGCTGGCAATATGGGTTTTGTTCCTGCCGATGCAAAATTTTTGGAAGAGCTAAGAGTTTTATGTGACAAACATGGAACGCTTTTGATTTTTGATGAGGTCATGAGTGGCTTTAGAGCAAGCCTTAAAGGGGCACAAGGGATTTATACAACCGTACCCGATTTGGTGACGTTTGGAAAAGTCATCGGTGGTGGTATGCCTGTAGGTGCTTTTGGTGGACGCGCTGAAATCATGAATAAACTCTCCCCTGATGGTCCAGTGTATCAAGCAGGAACGCTCAGTGGAAATCCTGTAGCAATGGCAGCAGGACTGGCTTCATTAGAGCAAATTATAGAGGATGAAGAGCTGTATATTAGGCTTGAAAAAAAGGCTAAGAGGCTGGTGGAAGGACTTAAAGAGGCTGCTCAGGTATCGGGTATTTCACTTCAAGTTTCAGCCATTGGTTCCATGTTTGGCTTTTTCTTTAATGATGCTCCTGTGAAAAATTTTGAGGATGCTCTTAAAAGTAATACCACATGTTTTGCAGCCTTCCATCAAGGTATGCTTAGAGAGGGTTTTTACTTTGCATGCTCACAGTTTGAAACCGGTTTTATCTCCGATGCTATCAGTGATGAGATGATCGAAGAGACCATTGAAGCAGCGATTAAAGTATTTGAAGAGATTGCATGAGCGATAAACCAAAATACGGCAAACTGATTGAAGGAGCTGAACAGCTCTCCTTAGGGATTTCTATTGTAGTAGCAGTGCTAATTGGTATTGGTGTTGGTATGTTAATGAGCAATGTGTTTAACACCCCCTGGCTTTTATGGGTTGGTGTTTTTTGGGGAGTGGGTGGCGCTATTTTAAATGTTTACAAAGCTTACAAAAAAAATGTCGCTTCCTTAGATGAACTCAAAGATGATGTACGCTATAAAAAATACCAACAACCTAAAGATGATGATGAAGATGACGACGACAAGTAGGCTTTTGCGCTTTTATCTTTTAGGAGATGTACTGGTCATTCTTCTTTCGTTGATTCAAGGAGGCGAGTGGCTTTTAAACACGCAAATAGCGTTTGTCTGCTCACTGCTGATTACTTTGGCATCGTTTCGCTCGTACCATACGTTTGTGACACGTCGTGTTGATGCTAGACTCATTCCTGATGATAAATTTGATAAATACTATGAGGACGATCAAGAAGAAGATGATGAAAAAGAAAATGTTACTCCAAGAGTCGCTAAAGTAGGCTTTAAACAGAGTTTTCAAAATCTTGCTTTAAGCTATAAAAGTGCACTTTCACTGTATCGTATCCTTTCGTATGGTGTACTGTTCTTAGCCGTACTTTTTTTAATTCGCCATGATAATTTGGATGCAATAGCTTTTTTTGTGGGCTTAAGTGTGGTTCCACTCTCAAGCTTTTTATCTGTTTTGTTTGTTAAAAAGGGATTGAATGAAACGAATGAGTAATGAAGAGGCCTTACGTTTAATTCGTGAGGTAGATCTTAATACATTAGGTGAGATGGCGTTGAAGCGCAAAATGGAGCTTCACCCTGAAAATTTGACAACATTTGTTGTCGATCGCAACATCAATTATACGAATGTCTGTTGGGTTGATTGTAAATTTTGTGCCTTTTACCGTCATCATAAAGAAGATGAAGCGTATGTACTCTCCTTTGAAGAGATTGGTCAGAAAATCGAAGAGTTGATTGAAATCGGTGGAACGCAAATCCTGTTTCAAGGTGGTGTACATCCTAAACTTAAAATTGAATGGTATGAAGAGTTGGTTGAGTGGATTAGTACGAATTACCCTAGCATCACGATTCATGGATTCTCTGCTATTGAGATTGATTACATCGCTAAAATCTCGAAGATCAGTTACCAAGAAGTGCTCTTACGTCTTCAGAAAAAAGGACTTTATAGCATTCCCGGAGCTGGAGCTGAGATACTCAGTGACCGTGTTCGTGACATCATCGCACCTAAGAAATTAGGGAGCGAAGAGTGGCTTGGCGTACACAGAGCCGCTCATAAAATCGGTATGCGCTCAACTGCTACCATGATGTTTGGAACGCTGGAAAGCGATGAAGAGATCATCGAGCATTGGGAAAAAATTAGAGAGCTTCAAGATGAAACAGGTGGTTTTCGAGCCTTCATCATGTGGAGTTTTCAAAGTGATCATACCAAGCTTAAAGAAGAACATCCTGAGATTAAAAAGCAGTCCTCAAATCGCTATCTCAGGCTTCTAGCCGTGAGTCGTTTGTACCTTGATAATTTTAAAAATATTCAAAGTTCATGGGTAACACAAGGCAGTTACATTGGTCAGCTTGCTCTGCTGTTTGGAGCGAATGATCTAGGCAGTACGATGATGGAAGAGAACGTCGTCAAAGCAGCAGGTGCAGCTAATCGCATGAATCAAACGGAGATGATTAAGCTCATCAAAGATATTGGGTCTATCCCTGCCAAACGTGATACATCGTACACGATTTTGGAGAAGTTCGCATGAAAAAACTATTTTTTACAATCATGATTTTGTTACAAGGAGTATTAGTGAGTCAAGAGATTAGTCAAATCAATGTTAATGGTGTTGAAATTCCTATCGTATTTGAAAAGGATGCTTCACTCCCTCTCGCTTCAGTACAACTTGTCGTTAAAAATGCAGGTAGCATGGAAGATGGTACGAATGAAGGTATTGCCAAGTTTTTAGCAGGAATGTTGGGTGAAGGCACCAAAGAGATGGGCGCAACGGCGTTTGCAGAAGAGCTTGAGTTTCGTGCTATTTCATTAGATGCTCATGCGGGTGTTGAAACAATGGTCTTTGAAGCTTCAGCACTTAAAGAACAGTTTCCCTATGCTTTGGAAATGATGAAAAAACTTCTCAAAAGTCCAAATTTCAGTAAAGAGAGTTTTGATAAAATCAAGCTTCTTACCCTTGGAATGCTCTCTAACAAAGAGAGTGATTTTGACTACATCGCCAATCTCAATCTTCAAAAACTCATCTTTGAAAACACCCCCTTTGCTCATGCGTACAGCGGTGATGTTAAAAGTATCAAGGCGCTCAAACTTAAAGATGTTGAAAACTTTTACAAAGAACGCATTAACCTAGAGAGCTTGATTATCGTTGCGGGTGGTGATATTGAACTGGATGCGCTTAAAAAAATGCTTTTACCCGTATTGGCTGAAATCAAGCATGGAAAACGAACGACGACGCCATACTTTGATGCTAATAAAAATGCTAAAGAGCTGATTGTTCATAAAGAGAGTGAACAAGCTTACATTTACTTTGGTGCACCTTTTTATATGAAAAGTGGTGACCCTGAAACCTATAAGGCTAAAGTTGCAAGTTTCATCTTAGGTGAGAGTGGTTTTGGAAGTCGTTTAATGGAAGAGATACGTGTTAAACGTGGACTTGCGTATTCAAGCTACAGCCGAACCAGTGTAGGAAAATCAAGCAGTAGTTTTACAGGACACCTTCAAACCAAAAATGAGAACTTGGATGAGGCCAAAAAGCTTGTTGGTGAAGAGATTAAACGCTTTGTAGATCAAGGGGCAACGGAAGAAGAGTTAGCTCAAGCAAAACGTTTTTTACTTGGTTCTGAGCCTCTTCGTAATGAAACACTTTCGCAACGCCTTTCTCGTGCATTTTTTGAGTATTATGGCGGATTTGAGCTAGGATATTCTAAAAAACAGCTCGAAAAAATTGAAAAGTTAAGTCTGGAAGATCTTAATAGTTTCATTAAACAACACGATGAAATCACAGCCCTTAGTTTTTCGGTAGTCACAAAACGTGAAAAACCTTGAATGTGACCCAATAGATCAAGAACGCTTCAAAAAAATAGGAGTAGATACGCTGTTAGATTTGGCGCTACTCCTGCCTTCTTCGTATGAAAATACAACCCTTTCTCCCACGCCTCTGATTGAGCAGATCAATACATTACATGTAAAGGTACTTTCACTCAGGCAAAGCCCTAAAGTCTTGCAAATTGTCTTTTTTTGTGAAGCATGGCAAACCAACCTTGATGGTGTAATTTTTGCTGCAAAACCGTACCATAAAGCACTCTTTAAAGTAGGGAATGAGCTTTATATTAACGGAAAAATAAGCTATAACGGTGGTAGGATGCAGATGATGCAACCCAAAACTGTGACGATCATTAACACCCTGGTTCCAAAGTACAAAACGACGCTTCAAAATAAAACAGTCATGGAGCTCATGCAACGGTATTTGAGCATTGAATCTTTAATGCATGAGGGTTTACATGTAAACGAAGCTCAAATACTGTTAAGTTTACACAGACCCAGCGCCAAAGAGGCAAGTGCCATAGGTAGCTTTGGGTACTCAGAATCCATTCTTAAAGTGCTTAAATATGTCGAAATTCATAACTACCTCAAAAAACTCTCTGGTAAAAAGGTAAGTTTTCCCTCTTGCGCAAAACTAGATGGAGATGAGCAGCCTTTTATCGCCTCACTTCCTTTTACATTAACATCCGATCAGCAAAAGGTCATTGGTGAGATCAAACGTGATTTTTTAAGTGAAAATGCTGCCAAGCGTGTCATTATGGGTGATGTTGGGTGTGGCAAAACGATGGTGATTTTGGCTTCAGTCATGATGAGCTACCCCAATAAAGCCATTTTGATGGCACCTACACTGTGCTTGCCAGCCAACTTTTTGAAGAAGCGGTGAAGTTTTTACCTTTACATGTAAAGACGATTTTAATTACACAAGAGGCTGACAGTAAAGAAAATTTGGTTGATTTTGACTTCATCATCGGCACACATGCCTTGCTGTATCGAGAACTTCCTGAATGTGCGTTGGTCATGGTCGATGAACAACATCGCTTTGGTACCAAACAACGTGCGTTGCTTTCAGCTTTGGTTTCCAAACAGGCATGGCATCCGCACTATTTGCAGTTTTCAGCCACACCGATTCCAAGGACATTGAGTATGATTCAGTCTTCTTTAGTTGATTTTTCATTCATTAAAATGCTTCCTTTTCCCAAAGACATTACAACCAAAGTGATCGCCAAAAAAGATTTTAAAGCGTTGGTGGAACATTTACGTGCTGAAATTGCACAGAAGCATCAATGTATCATTGTCTATCCGCTTGTGGAAGAGAGTGAGATGGTAAACTATCAGTCCATTGATGAGGGACGTGGCTTTTGGGAGAAAAATTTTGAGGGTGTTTATGTTACGTATGGCAAAGATAAAAATAAAGAAGAGATACTCAAAACCTTTAAAGAAGAGGGCAATTTACTCATTTCCACAACAGTTGTGGAGGTTGGTATCTCCCTTCCAAGGCTTTCCACGATCGTTATTGTTGGAGCGGAACGCTTGGGGCTTGCGAGTTTGCATCAACTTCGTGGACGCGTGAGTCGCAATGGTTTAAAAGGGTACTGCTATCTTTACACCAATATAGCCAAAAGTGAAAGGCTAGAGAAGTTTTCTCGAACATTGGATGGCTTTGAGATTGCAGAACTTGATTTAGCATACCGTCAAGGTGGTGATGTCGTTGGCGGTGTGATTCAAAGTGGAAAAAAATTGGTTTGGTTTGAAATGGCAAATGATGAGGAAATTTTAAAAGAAGCAAAAAGTAGGTTGGAAGCATAGCCACGAGAGATTTTACTCTCGTGGCGTAAAAGATTAGTAAAGACCAAATCTTCCATCGGTTTTTTTATACATAACACGGAATTTATCTTCCATATCATGGAAAACGATAAACTGCTTGTCACTTGCTTTGAGCTCGTTCATAGCATCTTCGACTTCGACGGGTTTGTAGCTATCAAGGCGAATTGGCACGATCTCATCGTCGCTTCCTTCACTGTTTTCTTCGGTAACAACAAGTTCATCAGCTTTATAATTGGTAATTTTATCATGGTGACGACGTAAAACTTTTTTAGCTCTCTCGATGGCGAGATCAACAGCGGCATAGACATCTTTGTCTTTTTGTTGAATAACAACCGTGTTTTTGTGTGCCATATTAATAGCAAACTCAACACTAAAGCCTTTTTTGCCATTTTTTTCATCTGCTGAGATCACAGTACGCACAGAGATAATATCCAAATTGTATTTGCCGATAGCATCAACGGCTCCATCAACATACGCCTTGATTGGCTCCGTCAAATCAAATTGTTTACCTACGATACTCGTGTTCATCTTGTCTCCTTTTCCTTCCCTCTTTCAAGGGTTTGTAAAGTCAGTATAACAAATAAAACCTTAAATGAAAAGGAGGTTTTAGGGCTGATTTTAGGGTTTTTGAATGGTGCGACGATGCAAGCGAATAGGCTCGGTGGAGACATTGTGATCTTGAACAATCGTGTCAATTATCACTGTGACATTTGAGTCAGTCGTATTTATATCCGTTTGACTAAACCTTTGGCATTTTACATTACCTACTGGTAATCCAATACCTATATAATAGATAGAAATCGCAATATCAAAAATAGGGGTTCCTGTATTTGGAAATTGTGCATTAATGGTATTTAAACAGTTATCGTTGGCAGTAATGTCATGTGTCGAAATAGCAAGTAACGCATATTCAGTGCTACTTTGTAGTAAAAGTTCTGCTTGTTCTCTTAGATAAGTATCACCGGTTTGTTTGACATTGAGTGTCGAAAAGGAGAGGGCTAAAGCACTAAGTGTTGCGATAAGTACCATAAAAATAATGGCGGTGATAAGTGAAAATCCTTTACGCATCAGTACACAACCTTTTCTTTACAAATGGCAATGCGATCGCCTGTTCCTGTTTGATTGTTGTCATGTAAACAGAGCTTTAAGCGAATGACGGTGTCGTCTTGTTTGAATTGAAAGAGGCTTGCATGTTCTGCAAGAACAGAATTGCCTAGGGCATTACTATTATAATTTTGACCTAACCACGGTTGATAGTTGTACCGAAGGGTTAAATTAAAATCGGTTGAGTTAAAACTACTAGGAACAATAGCATAAGCAGAATGGGCTAAAACATAATGTTCATAAATATCATTGGGAATATCAGCAGAATCGATAGTTAAAATATCATCTGTATTTCGTGTTACTTTAACTGTAGCTGAGCCGTCTGCATTGTTTGGGTTTCCCCAACCAAAGTCCGTAGCATTATAAGTCGTTTTAAAGATCAGTGCTGCCTCTTTCCCTGCCGTTAAATCAATAGCACTATTGGTTAGTGCACTCATTGTAGCAGCGGCAGAGGAGAGATTGCTATCGGGAGTTTTAAGCGTATGTGTCGCTTTATTGGTATTAGTATTGTCTAGATCAATCAGTCCACTCCATCCTGGAGGTGTACTTAGGAGACTCTCATTACTGTAGCCTATCCATTCAAGAATTGAATAGGTCGAATCACTGCCTGAAAGGGCTATAAAACTTCCATCTGCTTTTCGGGCTATGGTGCTGTCTTTAATACGGTATTGTAACCGTTTGGCAATTTGCTCTAACACAATCTCTGTTTGTGATTCTAATTGATGAATAGCTCGTGAGCGTAAGTAGTTGTTATAAAGTGAGAGAATAATCTCAGAGCCGATACTTGCAACTATGCCCAAAACAACAATGACCATTACGAGTTCAATCATCGTAAATGCTTTTTTCTTCATTACCATGTCTTTTTCGTCACTTTACTTTGCCCAATATTGGATGAAAAAGCATACATAGATATTGGCCTTTCAATACCATTGGCTGTTGCCGTTACTTTGATCATTTTGATATTGGTACTGTTGGTTGTGTTATTATCGGGGTTAAAAATAAAGGTTATCGCATTGCTTGAGGCGTATGTTCCAGTGTCAAGCCGATCTTTGATATAAGAGACAGATGTATTGAGAGTAACATTGAAAATAAAGTCATCAAGAGCTGTGATGGTTTTTGTTTCGCTTTCCCCATTAAAGTCGTCAATGTCATCATTTGCTGTATCAGTCGTAAAATTAACTTTTGTCGTAGGTGCTCTTAAATCATCCCATAATCGTCTTCGACCATCAGCAAAAACATGTCCGTTGCGTCTTATGGTACTTGTATTAAAGTCAGTAGCAGTATCAGCAGATGCTGGTACATTTAAAACACGCTCAATATCAGCTGTCTCATCATATGTGTTTTGATCCCACTGGTACGTTAAAATGTAAGAGAGTTTAGTTTTAAGAGATAAGATGACTTCTTGGCGTAAAGCAAAGCTATTGCTATTTTGTACTTGGGTTAAAATGAGTGGTAAGCTCATGACAGCAATTCCCATAATGACGATAGCAAAGAC
The DNA here is from genome assembly GCF_002162315.1 of Sulfurospirillum diekertiae. Lineage (NCBI taxonomy): Bacteria > Pseudomonadati > Campylobacterota > Epsilonproteobacteria > Campylobacterales > Sulfurospirillaceae > Sulfurospirillum > Sulfurospirillum diekertiae. The sequence goes on from NZ_CP021416.1 coordinate 1,154,457, forward strand.
CAGTTCTATCATTGACATTGCTTTTTTCATGTTACCAGTTCATCTTTTTATTACTGCGATTTGAGTCATTTGTATTTGTAAATTTACCCACATCTTTTGAACTATTTCTGTCAACGCCTCCAGCACCGGACCAACTTCCAATACGTGTAAACTCAACATTAAAGTCGTTTGTTGTTGCAGCGGCATTGGAAGCATTATAAAGAAGCCATAAGGATGGAGTCATTTTAATACGATCGGTATAAGGGGCATTGGTATTGGTAAGCCTATGGGTAGTATCAATACCCGTACCTGCATTGATGGTGCTTACGGTTGCATTGGCAATGGTTGTTGCTTTTGACCCTGTTGTAGCAGAAGCGAATGTGGTAACATTGCCATCTGATATTACATGTAAAGGATTTTGATACCAATTGAGCGATAATGGGCTTTGTGTGCCAATAGCGTTAAAGGCTGTTGTATTACAGTCTTTGCAATATACTTCATAGCGAATGGTCGTATCGATAGGGCTAGGTGCTCGATAATCGGTTGAGTAAACACGTCCATAGTAGAAAGGGGAACTTTGGTTAATGTCTGTTGTTCCTTTAATGGTATCTACATCCGTTACATTAAGATCACGAAAGTTCAGTTTTAAAGGATTGGAGGCTTTGGTTATATTTCTATCAAAATTAATTTTAAAGTTAAGCTTAGCAGTCCCATTATTATCTGTTCCGAAAATACTTTTATTAATACCTGCAAGGTTTAGCCCTGAACCAATAAGCGAAGAGCCTGTTGTCGAAGTATTGGTCTCAAAAAATTTGATTTGTGTAAGGGCATTGGCAGGAGAAATTGTAAGTGCATCATACGAGATATTGTAGTCTGTAGCTTTTGCATAACAAGCACTGTTGTAGTTTTGGGTAGTATTATTATCAAGCCTCTGCGCAATAATTGTAACATTAAGTTCCGAAGACATATTGAGATCATTTGAAATATAGGTAAAGTTACCACCTTTATAATTTTTAAAAAGTTGATGCTAATGAGAAATGATCTGGAGTGTAAGTCCAGTTTTGATCGTATGGAGTGATATAACGCTCACTATCTGGAGTATCACTAGCATCAACATTTGCAAATTCTAAACCAGAAGTTTCTTGCATTTTGATATTAATAACACCAACTTCGCTATAGGATAAAGACGGAATTACTTTTGTACCATTTTCAAATTGCAAATTGGATAAGTTTGTGTCAAAGATTCCAGTAATACAACCAGCTTTTGTTTCAAGAGGTGTTACAGGAATAGTTTCATTGTAATCTGTTGTATTTGCATTAGTGTAGTCTTTTGCAGAAAATGTCACGCTATAACCAACACCTGCTTTATAGGGAGATGCTCCTGCTATGTTAAAATCAAAATTATTGGGGCGAACGGCAAAATTATTAGAATCAGCCCATTGGCAATCACATGTTCCTACGTTTGGTGTACACCCAGGAATACAAGTGGTAGTGTTGTTTACTTTTGACCAACAATCTGTCCATTCATGATCACTACGTGCACAAAAATAAAATCTTGGGAAAATATTTTTATTGGCTTTTGTCCATTTATTGACTCCTGATGGCCATGCTGAACTGGGTAATTCAAAGCGACCTGTTGATTTTAGTGCATTAAAAGTACCCGAACCATTTTTTTTTAATATCTCCAAAATAATAGATATTTTGAGTGATTTCAGCGCTATTTACTGTATAAAGCTCTTCTAAAAAGATACCGACACTTACATTTTTATCAGCTTCTACGGCTGTTTGCGCGTCATTTAAAAGAGCTATATCAAGTTGAATAGGGGCATTAACAATCTTTGTTTTAATGGCTGTGTCAGTCGCTTCATTTCCTGTGGCAACCGTATGCTCAATTGCTTTGAAAGGACCTGGAATAAATTTATAACGTGTGACAAATTGGTAATTATCTTTTGCCATACACATATAATGATCATGTCGATAACGATCATTGATTGTTCCAGCATAACCTTGATCATTATAGTGATAAATATTTCCATTGTCATCAGCCCAAAAGTGCATCCAGTTACCATAGGTATAGTCACCATTTGGTTCCCGTGATCGAGCATTTAAATAACAATTAATAGTATTGCCACCACTGCACATTGGGGCACTATTTGAGAAGTCTCCAGCTGAAAAAGTTGTAATCCAAAAATCTGATGGATAACCCATCTCCTCTAATGTTGTTTTCCAACCTGTTCCTGTACTAATATGGGCGATATTAACAGATGTACCATTGATTTCTGAACTTGATGTCAAGTCATAGCCGTATGTTTTGCCATTAATTGTTCGACCATTTGTAATTGGTGTCCAACTACCTGCAGCTCCTGGGTCTAAAATACCATCTGAGGTACTTCCATCATCGTAATAAAGGCCCATAGGTCCATACGGCCAGTAATAGCGTGTTGTTTCATAGCTTGTACCCCATCCAGCGATATTTCGATCAGAAAAATATTCTCCCATTTGCCCCGTATAAGGAGACCATTGTGCTTTTTGGTCGTATAAAAAAGTTTTAACTTTATTGAAGGTCGTTTGTGAATTTGGAACAAAAAAGAAAAGTCCTAAATTGGTGCAGGTATCTTGTCCATTTTTAATATCACTATGGTTTTCAGTTCTTACACCATCAAGTGTTAAAAACATTGTCCATGAATATTTGTCTTCAGCATTTGATCCTGCGACTTCCATACAGTAAGCTACAAATGGCCTGTAATCTGATAATAACTGATTGCCATCACGTCCTTGTACTTTTGGATCAATATAAAAATATCCGGTTATATTTGCATATTCGCCATTAGCGGGTAATTGTTCAGAAAGTTGCTTACATGAAGGTTTTAAGACCTCCGCTCCATCATAAATGACAAATTTATAATCATCTAGTAATTTTAATTTAAGATTTTTTCCTGTACATTTATAAACATCTTCCTTTTTAGGATTAATTTTAAGAACTTGACCACCTTGTTGACTTGAGATATCATAATCTCTGCGCATTTTACTGAGAGTACATCCGGTAATATTGCTTGCTGACATATTATTCCAATCAAACGTAAAAGGAGTACCTCGAAAATTAAGATTACTGAAGTTCCCATTATAAAACCCAGAAGTATTGTCGGGGATAATTTCTAATGTACGCGCATCAATGCGAATATAATTTATATAGGTCTTAGCGTTATTATCATCATAATAATTTTCATTTGTTCCTAACGAGGCATTAAATGTAAAATTACTAAATTCTGTTGAAGCCATTTGTTTTGAAAGTGGTAGTTTAATCACATCTTTAATATCATTAGGATTGCTTCTGTCACAATAGACTTCAAAAGAGTGACTTGTATTACCATCAGGAGCGATGATATGATAGCCTTGTGTTAGGTTGTTTTGAGCACAGTAACCCATATCATCATTAATAATGGTACCTGTAGCTATCGCTCTTGCAATAGTAGCATTAACTTCATTGGAAAGTGTGACTGTGAATGTTTCATTATTTTCTACGAGCGTATCGCCTTTAATGGGTATTGAAATAATTTTCGAGAGATTTGTATCGGATGAGCTAAAAATTAATGTTCCATTAGTGGCATTATAGTCACTTCCTGCTGTTGCAGCTGTTGCGGCTACCGTACCGTCAGCAGTTGCATATTTTACGGAAGCGTTAGTAGTTTCTGAAATGGTAACTATAAAATTCATATTCTTATAGCCAGTATCACCTTCTGTTAAATTTGCATCAGTTATTGTTAAAGAAGGATATGTACTAAGATTGGATGTAGGAATAATATCTTTTGAAACACTAGGCCCTTGCCACTTTAATTGTGCAACGGCACCTCCCCCTTTTTCATAAAACTCCATAATAATGGGGTAATATCCTTTATTAAGAGTTAAATTCTGACTATCTTCTTTACTTGCATGATCTGTCCAATTATTTATAATTAAAGAGCCATTAATAGTTAACTTAACACCATCATCGGATTGTGTATAAAATGTCCAAGTTCCATTTTTAGGAATGTAAATGTATCCACTCCAAATAACTTGAAAATTATCTGTTTGTATACTTGAATCAGGGGAGCTATTGTCCCATGGAAAATTGACTGTAGCATCAATGCGTGTCAAATTGGGTGTACCAGTAATAGGATAAGAAGATACTGTTGATGCAGTTTTATTATAATACTTTCCGATTAATCCATTAGTTGCATATACATTGGAAATAAAAAATAGCAAAAGTAGATATGTGAGAAAAGGACTTTTTTTCATTAGAAAATCACCTTTTGATGGCATTAAATATAAAAATATTTTCTGAATAGAAACACTTTTATATCTTGTTTTACTCAGCTTTTTCTTTATTTAAGTATTGTGAAATACTCTCCATTAAACCAAAGTCAGGGTATAGGTTTACATCTAAAAACGACTTGAGCGACACTGCCGTTATCGACATTAAAGACAAGGGGAGCGATAAAATTGATGGTTGATGTTTCGATAGGTGTGGCAATAATCATAATATTTAAAATAAGAATGTTGGTTTTTTCATTGATATCAAGTAACGCTCTAAAGTATTCAGGAATTTCAAATTCATAAGAGCGGATCATAAAAGGATTGATGAGTGTAAAGACAGTTGTGTCGGATTTAGAGATAAATTTGACAAAAAAGTCATCAAATTTTTCGAGTTCTACTTCTTTGATGGATTCAAATCCTGGGATCGGCGCTTTAACAGAGAAGATCATACTATTCCTTTTGATACAAAATAATTATTTTATCTATTGTATCATTTTGTACGTTAAATGCGACAAGAACTCTGAAAGAAATCGTCTAAAATAGGAAATTATCTATTTTTATTTTAAGATAACAAAAAAGAAGATACAATAGGTTTTTTTAACACAAAGGATAGCGTAAATGAAGATAATAAATGTTCTTATTGTGGCGTCATTGGTGGCTTTAATCAGTGGTTGTGCTTCTAAAGATAAAGAGGTTTTTAATATGCCAGCAACCTATTGGTATGAAGAGATCGCCAAAGAGATTAAAGCTCAAGATTTGGAAAAAGCAGACTCACGTTATACGTCGTTGGCCAGTGAGCACATTGAATCTCCACTGCTTCCAGATGCAATGATGATGCTTGCCAATGCGCATATTCAAGATGAAGAGTATGTCTTAGCCAACTTTTACCTTGATGAGTATTTGAAACGTTATGGTAGTAAAGCCAACGCCGATCATGTTCGCTACATGAAAATTAAAGCAAACTATGAGGCATTTCCAAATCCAAATAGAAATCAGCAACTTCTTTTAGATACGATCGTTCAAACTAAAGATTTTTTAGCAAAATATCCTAACTCAAAATTCCGCCCTTTAGCAGAAACAATTTTAGCAAGATTAGAAATGGGTGAGTATTTCTTAAATGAAAATATCAAAGATCTTTACAATCGCGTTGATAAACCAGATGCAGCACAATTGTATGATGAAAAACTCAAAAAATCTTCTTTGGGTGACGCAAAAATTATAGAACCAAATGTTCCTTGGTATCGTTCTTGGTTTGAGAAAAAGTAGCCACAAAAACTTTTTATTTACTTCTTTACTATACAATCTAATTACGGCATAAGAGCTTGGCTCTTATGCTCTTACATGTAAAATAATTAAAAACACACTATGACGGAGATTGAGAGATGAAACTCAGTGATTATACCGCCTTTCCTGCGGACATTCCTATTGTCGTTGAAGACAATTTGTTTTTTATACCCTTTTATGATTTCACCCCTTTTTTTTAACGGATGATGAAAATATTCGTGCTGCAAATGATGCTTTGGAACATAACTCATTGGTGATGGTGTGTACGGCAAAAGCTGGAAATGAGCATGGACGTGATTTTAATGCAATTTATCCAGCAGGTGTGATTGGCTCTATTATGCGTAAAGTGGATCTCCCTGATGGAAGAGTCAAGATACTTTTTCAAGGGATGCAAAAAGGAAAAATTTTAAAAGAACTCTCCACAACACCGCTTCGTGCAACGATTGATTTGATCCACACACACCGTACAGAGGCGATGAAAGTAGAAGCGACATTAGCCGTTTTGAGAGAAAAAATTGCACTTTTAGGAACATTGGGTGGACAATTTCCCCCTGATCTAATCAAAACGATTGAAGATAACAACGACATTCATCGCATTACAGATTTGATTGCAAGTAGTATGAAGCTCAAAAAAGAGCAAGCCTATAAGCTTTTTGTTGAAGAAGATGATGAAAGTAGACTACTACAACTTATCGACTATGTCATTGAAGAGATTGAATCAAGCAGGCTTAAAAAAGAGATTAAAACCAAAGTCCATTCGCAAATTGAGAAGGTAAATAAAGAGTATTTTCTTAAAGAACAGCTCAAGCAGATTCAAAAAGAGCTTGGAACGGACAATCAACGCGAAGAAGAGATCGAAGAGTATCGCAAAAAATTAGAAACTAAAAAAGAGTATATGGAAGAAGATGCGTATAAAGAGATTAAAAAGCAGATTGATAAACTCTCTCGTATGCACCCTGATTCGGCTGATGCGAGCTTAATTCAGAGTTATCTTGACTGGGTGATTGAAATTCCTTTTGGCAAAGCAACAAAAAAGAACTTAGATGTTTTAGAAGTCAAATCACAGCTTGATAAAGACCATTATTCTCTCGAAAAACCAAAAGAACGTATTGAAGAGTTTTTTGCAGTGAGGGAGCTTCTTGCTAAGCGAGGGCTGGCTGATAAATCAGCCAATGGTGCTATTTTATGTTTTGCAGGCCCTCCAGGTGTGGGTAAAACCTCTTTGGCGAACTCTATTGCAAAAGCACTCAAACGTAAACTTGTGCGTATTGCTCTTGGTGGACTCGAAGATGTGAATGAGCTAAGAGGACACAGACGAACTTATATTGGTGCGATGCCTGGCCGAATTGTTCAAGGTATCATTGAAGCGGGAGAGATGAATCCCGTTGTGGTGCTTGATGAGATCGATAAAGTCGCACGAAGTTTCAGGGGCGATCCAACCGCGGTACTTTTAGAAGTGCTTGATCCTGAGCAAAACAACAAATTTAGAGACTATTATCTCAATTTTAATATTGATCTTAGTAAAGTTATCTTCATTGCTACAGCCAACGAAGTAGGCTCAATTCCTGCTCCACTGCGTGATCGTATGGAGTTTATCTTTGTAAATTCTTATACCCCACAAGAGAAGTATGAGATTGCTAAGAAGTATCTTATTCCACAAGAACTCAAAAAGCATGGTTTGAAAAACAGCGAAGTGAACATCTCTAAACCTACCTTGCAGTTGATTATCGCCAATTATACACGTGAATCAGGCGTGAGAAATTTGCGTCGTAGAATTGCCGATATTTTGCGAAAAGTGGCAAAACAACTTTTGATGGATTCTACTGTAGAAAAAGTAAGTATCACCAATACAAATCTGAAAGAGTTTTTGCCCAAAACCGTTTTTGAAATCGATGAAGTTGATAAAGAAAACAGTGTTGGTATTGTCAATGGTCTTGCTTGGACAAGTGTAGGTGGCGATGTGCTTAAAGTGGAAGCCATTCGCATTCAAGGCAAAGGCGGTATTCAAATCACAGGATCTTTGGGTGATGTCATGAAAGAGTCTGCTAAAATTGCACTTAGTGTCGTCAAAGTTTTGATCGATAATGGCAAAATTGATGTGCCGCTTTCTATCATCCCAACTACTGGTCTGGATAAAGAAGAGAGTGCAAGAAAAATTGAACCAAGTGATGTGTACAGACGTTATGACCTTCACATTCACGTACCAGAGGGTGCAACGCCCAAAGATGGCCCTAGTGCGGGTGTGACTATGGCAACAGCGATTGCTTCGATTTTGAGTAATCAAAAAGTCAAAAGTGACCTTGCAATGACAGGTGAGTTAACATTGACAGGTAAAGTTTTACCTATTGGTGGGCTGAAAGAAAAACTGATTGCTGCATACAAAGCGAAGATTAAAACGGCGCTCATTCCTAAAAAGAACTATGAAAAAGATCTTGATGAAATTCCTGACGAAGTGAAAGAAAAGATGAAAATTATTCCCGTGTCTCGTGTAGAAGAGGTGTTGGAGTATGCGTTAGTGAAGTAGAAAGAAGAAGCTAGATGGAAAACCATCTAGCTTTACATGTAAAGATTATTGTTGAAGTTGTTCGAAAGGAACAGCAACAACTTTTTGAGTGTCGATGATGTAAGGGATAACTGCTGTAGCACGAGCGCGTTTGATCGCTAGTTCTACCATCTCTTGATGTCTTTTGCAGTTACCAGTTAAACGACGTGGCATAATTTTGTATCTCTCTGAAAGAGAATGTCTCAAAATTTTTGCGTCTTTATAATCAATGTATTCTACTTTTGCTTCACAGTATTTGCAGTATTTGCGTGCAAATTTTCTTTTCTCTGCCATTTTTTATCCTTTACTTATTTTTATAACGACTCTTAGGCAAGGCCTAATTGTCACTAAAGCTTGCCTTTTTCAAGACAGATATTTTTACATAGATATGTAAAAATCGCTAAAACGGTATTTCGTCATCGTTAATATCGATGTCCGGAATTTCATGACCACTGTATTCAGGAGTAGATTGTCTTGGATAGGCAGCTGGCTTTTGTTGGTTTGCGTTGTTGTAACCGACATTTGGTGTTGCCATAGGCTCACCACCATAACTACCACCTTCTGCACCACCACTCTCTTGTCCACCACGAGAATCCATCATTTGAAGTGTTTCAACAGTAATAGAGTGCTTAGAGCGCTTTACCCCTTGTTGATCCGTCCATTGATCGAGCTTTAAACGGCCCTCTACCAATACCTTTTTGCCACGGCTTAAGTATTGATTGGCGATTTCTGCAGTACGTCCAAAAAAGGTGATGTCGATAAAGCAAACCTCTTCACCCTGACTTCCATCTTGCTTTTTGAAGCGACGATTGGTCGCAAGTCCAGTGGTACAAACAGCACCACCATTAGGTAAATAGCGAAGTTCGCAATCACGTGTGAGGTTACCAAGCATAATTACTCTATTGAACATCGTGGCTCCTTAATTAAGCTTCAGTTGTAACAGTGTCTTCTACGATCTCTTTAGATTCAACAACTGGGGCTGCTGGTGCATCACTTTTTTTTAGTGATTTTATCAACTTGTTTGTTCCAGAATCTAAGTTCTTTTTGATTTTCAAATTTAACAGTCATAAAGCGGATAAACTCTTCAGTAATTCTGATAAGTCTTTCAACCTCAGCAATAGCTGGTGTTGGGGCAGTAAAGTAAAATACTACGTAAGATCCACGCTCAAATTTATCAATTTGATACGCAAGTTTGCGTGTACCCATCTCAAGTGTTGCAGCAATAACTGCACCATTTTTCTCTAAAATTTCTTTTAGAAAACTTAGTTTTGCTTGTAGTTCTTCTACAGTTAATGTAGGTTTTACTACAACAAGCAACTCATAATGTCGCATCGTTTCTCCTTCTGGATTTCACCCAAATAGTGTGTATTTGAGTAAGGATTTTTAGAATAGGTGGGGATTATACTACAAATAACTTTGAAGTTTTATTAAGCTTGAGAGTAAGTAACTGGTCTTTTCAACATTACCTATCTTCTTAAGACGGTATTCAGCATCAATCAAGATGTTGGTAAGTTGATGATATGTTGCAAGATCAATCTTGATGGAGTGTTGTGAACGCTGTGCTGCGAGTTGGGGAGGAAGAGGGTAACCAAGAATGGCTTTTGCATCAAATGCGCCGTATAATTTAATATAGGCATGAAATAAAAAGAGCTGAGTTACGTGTCCTTGAATCGCATTAATGATACGAATTTCCTCAACACCATCACCTTCAACAAGACGCTCAAATTCCTCTTTGATATCTTTTTTCTCAAGTAATTTTGTGATGAAAGTGTCCATTGAAACGCTACCAAGTCCATAAACATGTGTATTGATATCGTTGATGCCAATTTCTTTATTCAACACCAAAAGCTTTTCGCATTCATTGACACATAATGAAAGATCTTCGGCGTGAATCATATAGAGTTGTTGCAATGCGTAGCGATCGATTGAAAGACCGACAGCATTAGCATGGTTCTGAAGTAACTGAATGGCTTCATTAAAATCTGCTTTAAAGAGACGCACAAAAACACCATCGTTTTGTTTATCGAAAAATTTGGTCAGAGGAGTCGCTTTTTTATCTTCACCAAAATATTGATAGATAAAATAGCTTGAATCATTCTTAGCACACAACCCCACCAATGTTTCAATTTCTTTGGAAGGGATCGTTTTATCAGTTTTGACTATCAGGATGTTACGATCACCAAAGAGAGAGGATTGTGCAAGAAAATTTTTAGCGGAGGTAAAATTGTACTCATCAAAATACATCATGACTTTTTCATCACTCCCCGCCTTTAAAAGAGCCAAAAGTTGCTGTGTCAGTACGTTGTTTTGGTAGGCACATGCTCCATACAAAAGAGTTGATTTTGGGGCTTTTTGTGCTTTTAAAAGTCCTTCAAATTCTCTTCTATACATCAAAACTCCTCGTGACTCTGGCATAAATCCGAGTGGTTGCTATATTGCTTTCGACAATTTTAACTTCAATACGTTGTAAAAGATGCACATCATTGTCCAGTAAAAAGATACGTGCACCTTTAAGTTCATCATCTAATTTCGCAATAGGATTTTGTTCGGTTTCGACAACAATCGCTTTGAAATTATCACCTACATGTAACGCCATGTAGCGTGCAAATTTGCGATCCATATAATCCCATGCGACTTTGTCACTTTCTCTTTCCAAAGCGCTTATTTGCTCGCACAGTGGAGCAATATCTTTGAGTAAAAAGGTGAGTTTCTTCTCATCGTTTGCCATCTTTGCTTTTAAGAGGCGGTGCAGTGTTAAGTCACTGTATCGACGAATCGGAGATGTAAAGTGGGTATAGATGTCAAAACCAAGTCCAAAATGTCCTTTATTTTCAGGCTCATAAATCGCTTTTTTTTGGCTTTTAATGATGAGTTTATCCACCTCTTCACGAAGCCCCAAGGCATCCGCTTTGGCTTGAATTCCTTGAATCATTTTGGGAATATCAGCGCCAAGCTTTGCATTGATACCAATGAGTGCAAGGTCATTTAAAAGCATCTCCATACGCTCATATGAAGGGCTTTCGTGCGTTCTAAAAATACCAAAGCCTATTTTTTTTGCAGCCGCTTTATTGGCAAGGAGCATACAGTCTTCAATCAGACCATGCGAAGGTGTCTCTTCTTCTACAGTAGTTGAAACTAAATTTTGGTGTTCATCCACTCTCATACGAACTTCTGAGGAGCGAAATGAAAAGGCGTTTTCAAGCCGTATATCACGTAGTTTTTGCGTAAGTGTGTGAAGCGGCAAAAGATACTTTAAGATTGTTGTATCTGCACTGTCAGCATCATCAGTTTTGCCTGCTAAAAATAGGTCTATTCTCTCATAGGTATAGCGCTTTGTGGAGTGAATAATGCTCTCAAAAAGTTCTTCTTTAAGTGGTTTACATGTAATTGGATCGAGGGTTATTTTAAACGTGTATGCAAGGCGATCCACATTGGGTTTTAATGAGCAGATATTTTCACTTAAAGCACGAGGAAGCATGGGAATGGACTTATGCGGAAAGTAGATCGAAAAACCACGTTCAATGGCTTCTTTATCGATGGCTCCCATGGCATAAACATATTCACTGACATCGGCAATGGCAACATAAAGTGTGTGATTGTCCACATCAAAGTAGATCGCATCATCAAAATCTTTAGCATCGACGGGATCAATGGTACAAAAGGGTAAATCGGTGAGATCAACACGGTTAGGATAGTATGCTTTATCGACAAAATCACCATGACTTTTAGCTTCTGTTTCGGCTTCTTTAGTAAAAAACTCTTTTTTATCAAACAGAGCTAAAGAGATTTTTTCATCGACCAACGGATCATCGAGTGTTCCTAAGACTTCTTCGATGGCATTGGTAATATTATCTATCTTTAAAACGCTTCCAAGAGGAAGTTGTTTGAGTGATTTTTGGCTGGCCGTGATCTCAAACATAGATTCATTTTTGACGTTAACGCCAACCACTTTGCCTTTGCTCATCTTTGTGTAAACAATGCTTTTAGCAAAAGCGCGTTGGGCAATGTAGACTACCACAGCTTTTGCGCGTCCTCCTCGTTTATTGGTGACACGTTTTGCAACGACCAAATCGCCCCGCATGGCACCATGCAATCCTGAAGCTTCAATAATAAGGTCTTTGGAGCGTGTTGGCTCTAGTGAACTTAAATAGCCTGTTCCACTAAAGGCGACGTCCATTTTGCCTACAATATGGGAAGGCTCAAGGACGTAAAGATCATTTTTTGCTATAAGAGCCCGAAGTTGGATTAATGTCTGAAAATGAGGAAGAAAAGGGGCGGGCACATCTTTTTGTGCCACCCCTTCTTTAAGGCTTAAAAGAAAGTTTTTCACTGTTTAAATTGCTCTACGGTTTGTAAAAATGGCTCTGGAGTTAAACCGTATGCATTAAACATTTGAAGTGAACGATGAATGGAAGCATCGTCAAGCTGTCCGAAGATGTTAATACTATTTCTCACTACATTCAGAGCAGCCGAAAAAGCTCGGATGTGCTCTTGTGCTTTGGCAGGTTCATTTGAAAATTTGATGGATTCCACAAGTTCACTCTCTAAATTCCACTGTTCAAAAATTTTTGCAGTGATCTCTTCATTACAAAAGCCTACATACTCTTTTTCAAGTGCAGAGAGTTCATCGGGTGTTTTGATCGTTGAAAGTACCGTTTTAAACGCAGCATCTTTTCCTTGTTCTATAAGCTCATGTGCGATGATGATTTTTCCAACTTCCATCATAAAAGAGGCAGGTTGAAGAACATCGAGCATTGCTTTATTGACTTTAGAGTACCACTTAAACATGAAGGTACTTTGAAGTGTGCTAATTTCTAAAAAGGTTGCGTTAGTAATGTGATATGGGGTAAGATCAATTTTGATATTTTGTTTGATAGCGCTCGAAAGGGCAAACCCGCGCACGGTTGCCATGCCAAAAAGCGATACGGCGTGAGCAATATTTTTGATCTCCCTGCTAAAGCCATAAAGAGGTGAATTAGATGATTTTAAGATATTGGCAGTTAACATTGGATCGCTCTCAACCACTTTGACAAGATCGGCGAGTGAGCTGTTTTTATCGACACATATACGCTGTATTTTTAAAACAGTATCATCCAGTGGCGGAAGCGCTTTAACTTTTTTTTAAAATATTTTCATCCATAAGTGTTTCCTAGTGATTTGTTTATCCTCAAATTCTATCTCTTGTTGGTTTATAGTTTCCTTTTGCCCTTTTACATGTAAAGTTTTTAAGTAACTATTCTGTAAAATACGGCATTTAATATTACATGTAAGGATTGACAAATGGCAATAACCGTCTTTTATGACAAAGATTGTGATTTAAGTGTTATTCGCTCTAAGAAAGTAGCGATGATCGGTTTTGGTTCTCAAGGACATGCACATGCAGAAAATCTTCGTGATAGTGGCGTAGAAGTCGTTGTAGGTCTTAGAAAAGAGGGTAGTTCATGGGCAAAAGCGGAAGCAAAAGGTTTCCGTGTAATGAGCGTTGGCGAAGCAACCAAATACGCAGATGTTGTCATGATTTTATTGCCAGACGAGTTACAAGGCGATGTCTTTGCTGCAGAAATTAAACCCAATTTGAGTGCAGGTAAAGCGATTGCTTTTGGTCATGGTTTTAACATTCACTACGGACAAATCATTACGCCTAAAGGGATTGACTGTATTATGATTGCTCCAAAAGCACCAGGACATACTGTAAGAAGTGAGTTTGTGAACGGTGGTGGTATTCCTGATCTTATTGCCGTAGATCAAGATGCAACGGGTTCTGCAAAAGCATTAGCGCTTAGTTACGCATCAGCTATTGGTGGCGGACGAACAGGAATCATTGAAACAACGTTTAAAGACGAAACTGAGACCGATCTTTTTGGTGAGCAAGCGGTTCTTTGTGGTGGTGTTACATCACTCGTTGAAGCAGGTTTTCAAACATTGGTCGAAGCAGGTTATGAGCCTGAAATGGCATACTTTGAGTGTTTACATGAATTAAAATTGATCGTTGATTTGATGTATCAAGGTGGTATTGCTGATATGCGTTACTCTATCTCTAACACAGCAGAGTATGGTGACTATGTGAGTGGTAAACGTGTTATCAACGCTGAGTCAAAAGCAGCGATGAAAGAGATCTTGGCTGAGATTCAAGATGGTCGTTTTGCAAAAGATTTTATCTTAGAGCGAAAAGCGGGATATACTCGTATGAACGCAGAGCGTTCTATGACTGAGAGAAGCCTTTTGAATAAAACGGGTGAAAAACTTCGTTCTATGATGCCTTGGATTACATCTAAAAAAATCATCAATAAAGACAAAAACTAATCCACTATTTTACCAGTGAAAACTAGTGCATTTTAATGCCACAGGAGCCTTGCTTCTGTGACATTATGAATTTAAAAAAAAGAGGTTATATGGGCATTGTTATCACCGTAACGTCTGGTAAGGGTGGGGTTGGCAAATCAACCACCACAGCAAACCTAGCCGTTGGACTTGCAAATTTAGGCAAAAAAGTTGTTGCGATTGACTTTGACATAGGTTTGAGAAACCTTGATATGATTTTGGGTCTTGAAAATCGCATCGTTTATGATGTGGTTGATGTCATGGAAGGCCGTTGTAATCTTGCGCAAGCTTTGATTAATGATAAAAAGTCTAAAACACTCTATTCTTTACCTGCGAGTCAAACCAAAGATAAAGATATTTTGAATAAAGATAAAGTCAAAGCTTTGATTGAAAACCTCAAAGAGAGTTTTGACATCGTGATGATCGACTCACCTGCGGGTATTGAAAGTGGTTTTGAACACTCCATTTTTCTAGCAGATCGTGCACTGATTGTTTCAACGCCCGATGTCAGTTCTGTTCGTGATGCGGATCGTGTCATTGGCATTATTGATGCTAAAAGTGAACGTGCCAAAAATGGTATGGAAGTTGAAAAACACATCATTATTAACCGTATCAAACCTGAGATGGTGGATGCTGGCAATATGCTTAGTGTAGAGGATGTGTTAAGCATCTTAGCACTTCCTTTGATTGGAATTGTTCCTGATGATGAAGATATTATTACTTCTACCAACACAGGCTCACCTATCGTCAATAAAGATAAGTCACTCTCAGCCGAAGCGTATCGCCGAATTGCTCGACGTATTTTAGGCGAAGAGGTTGAGTTCTTAGATATTAGAGCTAAGAAAGGACTTATGGCAACCCTTAAAGGAATTTTCAAATGAGTTTCTTTGATAGTTTCTTTGGACGCAATAAACCTACCGCAGATGTGGCAAAAAATCGCCTAAAAATTATGCTTGCGCATGAGAGAGCCAGTTGTAAATTACCGTATATGGACGATTTACGCAATGATCTTATTGCAGTTATTCGCAAGTATACTAACGTAGAAGATGTAAAGATTACCTCTCAAACGAATCAAAATATTGAGTTATTAGAAGTTGAAGTCATTCTTGGAAAGTAAGTTTATTCATGGTAAAAAAAAATTAACGAAAATAAAAATACACAAGAGGGCACACCTCTTCGTGAGATAAAGTCGAGTCAGCTTAGAAAATACAGTTTGCTTATAATGCTTGTTTTAACACTTATGTTAACGGCTTTTGGTGTCTATATCTATATGACGACCTCGTATGAACATTATTATAAAACAGCTCAAAAAGAGCACGGCATATCCAGTGAAGAGTTAATGCATAAGATGAAGCAGATGTTGGACGATGAAAAAGCACGACAGTCTCAACTGCCTACACCACCAACGCCTGTTGAAGAAAATGTTACAGAACAAAATCAAACGCAAACACAGCAACCAACTGAAAAATCTGTTGATAGTAATGAAACAAACGCCACCATGGTTGCTCGTGAAAATGAAAGTAAAAGGCAAGAACTTTCTGAAGTTCATGACTATGAACGTAGCCTCAAAGAGAGTGGAAAACCAGCACGTCCAAATGAAGTCGTTCGCAAAAAATATCCTGAGGGAACAACACCAAGACTTGCCATTATCATTGATGATGTCTCTTTTGCTTGGCAAACACGCTCTATTAAAGAAATTCCTTATAAAGTGACACCTTCCTTTTTCCCTCCAACAAAAGGACACCCTGATACAGTGCGCTTGTCTCATGATTTTGAGTTTAGAATGATTCATCTTCCAATGGAATCAAAAAACTACTCTTCTCCTGAGCCTGACACTTTGAATGCAGTTGATTCCAGTGAAGTCATAGAAAAGCGAATTAAACGTATTAAAGAGTGGTTCCCTGAAATTATCTATTACAATAATCACACAGGCGGCTCTTTTACGGCAGATTATAATGCCATGGATCGCTTGGTTAAAGTGATGAAAGAGAATGGTCTCATTTTTGTTGATAGTCGCACCGCTGGCAATTCGAAAGCGCCTGAAATTACCAAAAAGTACAACATGTTTCTTTTTTCACGAGATGTCTTTTTGGATAATTCTCTCGATAAAAATTTGATTCGTACACAATTAAAAGAAGCCGTTGCTAAAGCGAAAAAACATGGCTATGCGATTGCTATTGGGCATCCACATAAAAATACTCTAGAGGTATTAAAAGAGTCTCAAGATCTTTTAGAAGGTGTGGACATGGTTTATCTCAAGGATTTATAATGATCCAAACCATAGACTTTCATATCCCCGAATTGGAGTGTATGAAAGTCTATCCCAATCCGCTTTATTATCTTGGCAATTCTGATCTTCTCACGCGTCCTAAAATCTCTATTGTTGGCACACGCCATCCCATTACATATACAAAGCTATTGACAGCAGAATTGGCTCACAAACTCTCTTTAGCAGGAGTTTGTATTGTCAGTGGTGGTGCACAAGGCGTTGATGGTATTGCTCATCAGTCAGCGGGTATTTCCAATACCATCATGGTGGCAGGAACAGGGCTTGATATTCGCTATCCCTCTTTACATGTAAAGCTCATTGAAGGTATTGAAAAAGAGGGGTTGGTACTGAGTCAATTTGAAGCAGGACAACCTTCTCTTAAATGGAATTTTCCAGTGCGCAACGAATTGGTTGTTGCTTTGGGTGAAGCACTCATTGTCACACAAGCTGACTTGAAAAGCGGAACGATGCACAGCATTGAATTTGCTCTTAAAATGCAAAAGCCAATTTATGTATTGCCACATCGTTTAGGCGAAAGTGAAGGCACCAATAAACTTCTCTGCGAAGGGTTGGCGACACCACTTTATGACATCGATGCTTTTGTCGCACGTTTTGGTCACACGAATATTTCCTCTACCGACGATTTTCTGATCTATTGTGACACACATCCTCTTTACCACGAAGCAGTGGCAAAATTTTCACAAAAAGTATTTGAATATGAATGTTTGGGTAAAATTGCAGTTGAAAATGGACGTATTAAACGCACATAAGGGAAACAGATGGGGTTTGAGTGGATTATTGCTTTTTTAGTGTTAGGATTAGTGGTTGGCTTTATGGCGGGATTACTTGGTATTGGCGGTGGTGGAATTATGGTGCCTGTCTTAACAAGCATTTTTCTTGCACAAGGAGTACCGGTTGAGCAAGTTGTCCATATGGCACTAGGAACTTCAATGGCCTCTATTGTTTTCACATCATTTGCGAGTATGAGAGCCCACCATCAAAAAGGCGCTGTCATGTGGAATGTTGTAAAATACATGGCAGGAGGTGTCGTTATCGGCACATTTGCGGCAACATTTTTAGCAACCTATATGAAATCAGTGCAACTTGCCATCTTTTTCGCCATCTTTATGGCGTATGTTTCCATTCAAATGGCGATCGATAAAAAGCCAAAACCAAGCCGTGAGCTCTCTTCTCCACCATCACTTTTTGGTGTAGGCTCGCTGATTGGCATTGTCTCTGCGTTGGTTTCCATCGGTGGAGGTTCTCTTACAGTACCGTATCTTGTTTGGCAAAATGTGGATCTTAAACGTGCGATTGCGACCTCTGCTGCCATTGGATTTCCTCTCTCAATTGCAGGAACAGTCGGCTACATTGTCAATGGACTGATGCATGCTGAAGGAGGTGCTGATATGATGTTAGGGTTTGTTTATCTGCCTGGTGTGGTATTGATCTCCATAGTGAGTTATTTTACGGCTCCTTTGGGCGCTAAAATGGCACATACGCTTCCGGTTGCTAAACTCAAAAAGATTTTTGCTTTACTTCTGATGACACTCAGCATTAAAATGCTTTCATCAGTCCTTTAGCTCGTTATATGGAAAAGTATTAAGATGGCAATAGAAAAAGTCAAAGCTTATTTTAAAATATATGAGATGGAATCTCAGGTGATTGAGTTTGCAGTTTCAAGTGCAACCGTTGAGCTTGCCGCTGCTGCATTAGCATGTGCACCAGAGCGCATTGCTAAAAGTCTTACTTTTTATGGGGAAGAGAGTGCTATACTGATTGTGACCGCAGGTGATGCTAAAGTCGATAATCAAAAATTTAAAGAACATTTCAACATGAAAGCTAAAATGTTGAAAGCAGAAGATGTTGAACCACTTATCGGACATGCCATCGGTGGTGTTTGTCCGTTTGGTGTCAATGCCAATGTACATATTTATTTGGATATTTCACTCAAGCGCTTTGATGTGGTTTATCCTGCAGCAGGAAGTGCTAATAGTGCGATTGCTTTAGATTTGAAGTCTTTAGAGGTTCATTCTAAAGCGTTAGGTTGGGTAGATGTTTGTAAAAACTGGTAAGACTAGTTTACATGTAAAGAGGAATTTATAATGCAAAGAGGTTTTTTAACGGCACTTCTATTGCCTTCACTCTTGGTGTGCGCGAGTAATCTTTTTGACGAAAACCAGCCTCTTGTGGCTGTAAGTAGCTGTATGGAACGTATTGAGATTAAAAATAGTCATACACCTGTTGATCTGTTTAAATCAAGCGCTAAATGTATTGAGGAAGAAAAATATCCACAAGCTGTTGAGCTTTACTTGGTTGCCACAGCGTATGGTTATTTCGATAGTGCGCGCGTGGTTGATAAAAGTACACGCCAATCCTTAGATACCCTCAAAACGGAAATTTTTGGACCACTGGATGCCACGAAACGTAATCAGTTTGCAGAAGCTTTACGTGCAAGGTTGGACGATATGAAATCAAGCTGCAACTTCCTTGAAAAATTGGGCAAGCCAACGTATTATCCAAAATATTTGGTCGAAAATGGTGTCACACGTGGCGATGGGCTCATTCTGAATTACGATGCGAAAGCGTTGTGGGATGATACACGGTTTGAGTATTTGAAATGCCCGTAATTAAAGGTAGCGTTTCGCTAAACCTCCCAGTGAAGTCTCTTTGTAGTTGGTGTTCATGTCTTTGCCTGTTTCGACCATCGTTTGAATGATCTCATCAAAACTGACTTTATGGACACCATCGGTATAAGAAGTATACTCTGCCGCGTCAATGGCACGAATGGCTGCCACTGCGTTGCGTTCGATGCACGGCACTTGCACGTAGCCCGCTATTGGGTCGCATGTCATGCCAAGGTGGTGTTCTAATCCCATCTCTGCCGCGTAATCAATTTGTTGCAAATTTCCACCAAAAAGATACGATGCCATGCCTGCTGCCATCGAACAAGCAACTCCCACTTCGCCTTGACAACCCACTTCTGCACCTGAAATGGAGCCGTTGAATTTCACGATATTTCCTAAAAGGCCTGCCACAGCAAGTGCCCGTAAGCAATCGATTTGATCTAAATTGTAAAGCTCTTTAAGGTAACGAAGTACAGCTGGAACAACTCCACAAGCACCACACGTGGGTGCGGTGACGACAATATTGCCTGAAGCATTCTCTTCGCTGGTGGCGAGAGCATAGGCGAAGATGATGCCATGAGCACGTTTTTCTTCTTTACGCGCTTTGGCAAAAAACATGGGGGCTTTTCTGGGGTATTGAAGAATTCCTGGTAAAACACCAGATTGTTTTAGTCCTCTATTGATGGTATTTTGCATGCTCTCCCAGACTTCAGCAAGATAATTCCAAATGGCTTCTCCTTCATATGTTTCCACGTATTGCCAAAGCTCTTTGTGCTCTTTTTCACACCATTTTATAATTTCATTTAGCGTTGTGAGTGGGTAAATAGAAGGCTCAGCTATAGGATTTTCTCCTGCTTCTTTAAGCGCACTACCACCCACGCTGTAAACTTCCCACGATCCTAAGAGTTCTTGTTTTTCATTAAAGGCTTCAAAAAACATGCCATTGGAGTGAAAGGGTTTCGTGATGTCGGGGCGAAAAAGTATCTCAACACCTTCTGAGGCTAAGGCTTGATGGAGTGCATCATCGGTTAAGTGACCACGTCCTGTTGCTGCAAGCGAGCCAAAAAGAGTGACGCGGTACAAAGATGCATTGGGAAAGCGTTTTTTAAAGAGTGTGCCCGCATTAAAAGGTCCCATCGTGTGGCTGGAGGAGGGGCCATGCCCAATACAGTAAAATGATCTGAGGGATTGCATGATACACCTTTTGAGACGAAAAATTGTGGTGGATTATAGCATAGAATGCATTTTACATGTAAAGTGAAAAAGAGCGCTTTAAATCAATCTTCGGTAGAATAAATTTATATTAGACTTCTTGCAAAACTCCTTTTGCAAGAAGAAAAAGCAGCAAAGGTGCGTGGGCTTTCTGCCGAAGAAAACGCAGTGTTAACGTAGTCTTTAGAGCTTTGCTTTAAAGACGTGTAAAGAGTTCTACAAGAACTCTATTGAAATAAAGAGTCATCATTGAAAAAAACAGCAAGTATTGATATTGGGCTAAAGCGTATTGGCGTGGCGCTCTGTTTGGCTGAAGGTATCGTGTCTCCGCAAGAGGCGATACTGCGTAAAAATCGTGACCAAGCAGCGCGTGATGTGGATGCTTTTTTAAATGAGTGGAACATCGAGCTTTTAGTCGTGGGACTTCCCAAGGGTGGTAGTAGCAGTGAAGAGATGGAGAGGCGTATCAAACACTTTGTAAGCCTGTTAAAATTTAGCGGTAAAGTGGTGTACCAAGATGAGTATGGCTCAAGCAATGAAGCGAAAGAGATGATGCAAGGTGTTGTCCGTCAAAAGCGTGATGGCAGAATCGATTCCATGGCGGCAAAAGTGATTTTAGAACGCTATTTTGATGCTCTAAAGGCAAGTCATGGTTGAGCTTGAAGTGGCTGAAATTATTGGTACCATCGCATTTGCACTGAGTGGGTTTTACGTCGCAGTCAAGGAAAAATTGGACCTTTTGGGCATTTTTATCGCTTCATTTCTGACAGCGCTCGGTGGTGGACTGGTACGCGATATGTTGGCGAGTCGCTCTCCTTACACCTTTACACATTTGATGCCTTCTATTTTAGTGATTACCGTCATTGGGCTGAGTGTTTTGTTTCAATTGCACAAAAAAGATGAGATTGAGAAGACATTTTATTTTATCATCAGCGACACGTTGGGATTGGTTTCGTTCTCTATTTCAGGAGCACTCATTGCATTACAAGTAGAGTTTAACTTTTTTGGCGTTGTTTTGATGGCGCTTATAACAGCGGTAGGTGGTGGAGTCATTCGCGATATTTTACTGAACCGCGTACCTCTTTTGTTAACCAGTGAGTTTTACGGTACAGTTTCACTTTTAGTCGGAGCGATTTTATTTGTATTTGCGAAGTTTGACATTAGTGGATACGTGCCTTTAATGGCAGTATTTGCTTTTGGAGTCGCGCTTCGATTGTTGGCCTATTATAAGCAGTGGCATTTGCCTAAAATTGGGTAAGGTTTTTTTTCGCTATAATGGCATTTTTTTAGAGGAGTATGTGATGGATTTTGAAACAATGGATAAAGAGTATGTGTTGCAAACGTATGCAAGAAACTATGTCAATTTTAAACACGGTATCAACGCAACACTTTTTGATGATAAAGGAAAAGATTATATCGACTTTACGAGCGGTATTGGTGTGGTTAGTGTGGGGCATGGCAATCAAAGACTTGCGGATGCAATAAGCGATCAAGCACGTAATTTGATTCATACTTCTAATCTCTATTTGATTGAACCTCAAGCGAAGTTAGCAAAAAAAATCTGTGAACTCACAGGCTTTGATGTGGGAGTATTTTTTGGAAACTCAGGTGCTGAAGCCAATGAGGGCGCGATTAAACTGGCACGTAAATACGGTGAGAAAAAATTTGCCAATAAAAAATACAAAGTTCTAACCTTAGAACACTCATTTCATGGCAGAACGATTACGACGGTTAAAGCTACCGGACAAGAGAAATTTCATCAAACTGCTTTTGCGCCGTATCCTGAAGGCTTTGCGTATACCAAAGAGATCGCGGATCTTTATAACTCTATCGATGATGAGACCGTTGCCGTCATGATAGAACTTGTTCAAGGGGAGGGTGGCGTTAAGGCATTCCCTAAAAAAGAGATTCAGGATTTGGCAAAATTTTTGAAAGAAAAAGAGATTTTGCTTATTATCGACGAAGTCCAAAGTGGCGTTTTTAGAAGTGGCGAGTTCTTAGCAACATCCCTTTATGAGATTGAGCCAGACATCATCACCCTCGCAAAAGGGCTTGCAGGTGGTGTACCTATTGGTGCGGTCATTAGCAAACACAAAGATATCTTTGAAGCTGGGGATCATGGTAGTACCTTTGGTGGTAATTTCCTCTCTACACGTGCAGGGCTTGAAGCACTTGCTATTTTAGAAGAGTACAAGCAAAGTGGTATGTTGGATGAAGCACTCATCTATTTTGATGGAAAACTAAAAGCGACACAAGCAGCATTCTCGACACTGTTTGAGAGTGTTGAGGGGCTTGGTCTTATGCGTGGTCTTAAGTGTCCAAGTAGCGATATTTTGGCAAGTATCATCAAAAAAACATTTGAACATGGCTTATTAGTGCTTAAAGCTGGTAAAAATACGCTTCGTTTCTTACCTCCGCTCACCATCTCTAAAGAAGAGATTGATGAAGGGTTTAAACGCTTAGAGAGTGCGTGTAAAACGCTTTTATAAAAGAGATACGTGAAATTTAGCGCTTATATGCAAGAGTGGCTCTATGGTAATGAGGGCTACTACAGCAATGTGCGAACCATCGGGAAAGAGGGTGATTTTTACACCGCGGTAAGTACCAGTATGTTCTTTGGTGGTTCGATTGCTAAACGGCTGATTTCAACGATTGAGAGTGGTTTTTTAACTTCCTCCTGCACTGTCGTTGAAATTGGTGCACATAAAGGCTACCTCCTAGCTGATATGATCCAGTTCATTTATACGCTGAAACCTGAACTTCTCCAAACCCTTACTTTTGTGATCGTTGAGCCTTTTGAGGCAAATCAATCAATGCAAAAAGTTTACTTTGAAGAGGCTTTTGGAGATGCCATAAAACTTTTACATGTAAAGAGTTTAGAAACGTTTACATGTAAAGAAGCATTCTTTGTTGCCAATGAGATTTTTGATGCTTTTTCATGTGAATTGATTAAAGAAGATCAGATGCTTTTTATTGAAAGTGGAAAAGCTTTTTTTGCACATATGGATGACGCAACAAAGACAAAAGCTAAAGAGTACGGTATTACCAAAGGCGAACTTTGCTTAGGATATGAGCCTTTCACAAAAGCGATGAATCACTGTTGTGGACGTTTTGAGTTTGTCACGTTTGACTATGGTGATAAAGAAGCCAGACATGATTTTTCATTGCGCATTTATGCCAATCATAAAGTCTATCCTTTTTTTGCGCTCACTGATTTGGTGGAAGAAAAACTTCGCGAACAAAATGATTTTAATGCCTTTTTCGCTCAGGCAGATCTCACGTACGATGTTAACTTTAGTCATCTTTTTTATGCTTTTGAAAAAAATGGTATTTATGTCCATGACTATGCAACACAGATGAAAGCATTAGTTGATTTTGGCTTAGTAGAGCTTTTAGAACTTTTTGCTCAAAACGTTTCAGAAAAGCAGTATGAGCGTGAAATGAATAAAATTAAAACGCTCATTGACCCTTCCTTTATGGGAGAACGATTTAAAATGGCATGTTTTCGCAAAGGAGAAGTTGAATGCAATTAACCGTTAATGGTGAAAAAAAAGAGAGTCAAGCCAAAACAATTCAAGCACTTTTAGATGAATTAGGCATTGAGAGTAAAGTGATGGCGGCAGCTGTCAATATGAATGTCATCAAAAAAGAGCAGTGGGAGAATTATAAGCTTGAGCAAAACGATAAGGTAGAGTTTTTACAGTTTGTAGGTGGTGGTGCTTAGTGCCAAAGCTGCCGGGTGCTTTTTTTGCCTTCAATCACCGCTACTGCAATGGCAAAGCCGTTATCATGAGTGATGGAGAGTGAAAGATCGGTAATATTATACGCTTCAATTAAGTGACGTGAAAGTGAAAAAGAGGGTGCATTTTTTGCATCTTTGCAAAGCTTAATGTCAAAGAAACCACATTTTTCGCTAATACCAATACCTAAAGCTTTAGAAACAGCTTCTTTTGCCGCATAAAATCCTGCAACAGTGGCATCACTTTTCGCGAGAGTTATTTCTTCGGGAGATAAAAATTTAGCGAACGCCTTGTCTCCAAAGCGCTCTTTGAGTTTTGTTATTCGCTCAATACTAACAATGTCTATGCCGATCATTGAACCACAAAATCTGTAAAGTAGATATTTTTGACTTGTCCGTCAGAGAGGTTTTCATTGATTTTATCAAGGACTTCATCTTTGAGTTTATCTTTACCCTTCAATGTACTAATCTCTTCAAAGGTTTTAGAAGAAAATGTGCGGATGATAATATCTCGAATTAAAGATTTTTTATGATCCATTTCGGGCTGCAATTTTGGATCGCTCAGTTCCAAATCAATCGAGACTTTTAAAAAGCGATTGCCACTTTCACTGAGTAAGTTAACCACAAACTGTGCCATCGGGTACATGGGGCCAATGGCTAAATGATCGGTTGATTTTTTACTGCTAGTTTTTTTCTTCTCTGCTTTGACATCTTGTTGTGAGGTTGTTGTTGCAGCGGCTTCTTCATGGCTACTGCCTAAAAGTAAAAAAGCTGCAGCGCCTCCACCAATGAGAATTACTACCAATAAGACAATGACAATGATGAGAACCATATTGCCTTTTGGTTTTTTTTCAACAGTAACATCGCCATCTTCGGGTTTTTTGCCGGCCATTCTTCTATCCTTTTTTACATGTAAAACACAATTTACTATATATCGTGTTATTTCGTAAAAAATTTACATCCATTCAATTAATTTCGAAACTTCATCAATATTATAACACTTGATTCCCTCAATCTTCTCCAATGGAAGAGAAGGAACGACCGCTTTTTCAAACTGTTGAGATTTTGCTTCTTTAAGCCTAAGATCAAGGTTAAAGATATCTCTGACATCACCAATCAAAGAGACTTCACCGATAAAAATAGTATCTTTGCTAATAGGTCGGTTGCGGTAGGAACTAATGATCGCTGCGATGATGGCAAGATCAGCCGATGTTTCGCTAATCTTGATACCTCCAGCGATGTTAATATAGACATCATACTGATTGAATGGGAGGTCAAGTTTACGCTCTAAAAGAGCGAGTAACATTGTAAGACGGTTGAGTTCATACCCTGTCGCACTACGTTTTGGGTTGGGGTAGCCGCTATCACTCACAAGTGCTTGTACTTCTAAGACAATGGGGCGACTCCCTTCCATTAAAACCGTAATAGCCGAACCTGCTTGTGCTTTTCCCCTTGTGAAAAACTTTTTAGAGATATCTTTAGCACTGACAAGTCCTGCTTTGGTCATTTCAAAAATTCCCACTTCGCTGGTTGTTCCAAAACGGTTTTTAAATCCTCGAAGCAATCTTAGCTCACGGGAAGAGTCGCCTTCAAAATAAAGTACCGTATCGACCATGTGTTCTAACACGCGAGGTCCTGCGATTGAGCCTTCTTTGGTGATGTGCCCAATGATAAAAATAGCGATATTTTTATCTTTTCCATACCGCATCAGCTCAAAGGTGATCTCACGAACCTGAGAGACACTTCCTGGGGCTGAAGCTACTTTTTCACTGTAAATGGTTTGAATGGAGTCAATGATCAGGACTTCAAAAGAGTGTTGTTCGAGCTCTTTAAAAATCGTATCGAGTCTGATTTCTGAAAGTAAATAAAGATTAGGGTAGTTGCTATCGACACGATTGGCGCGTAGTTTAATTTGGCTTGAAGATTCTTCACCACTGACATAGAGAACTTTTTTACCTTCTTTGGCAAGATTGCCTGCAATTTTAAGAAGTAGTGTGGATTTACCAACCCCTGGGCTTCCGCCAATAAGTGTTAAACTTCCTTGAACGATACCACCGCCTAGTACCAAATCAAGTTCACGGTCTCCTGAACTGTAACGCTCAACTTGTTCGAAGCTGACTTCAGTGATAGGAATAGCACTGCTTTGCGTATGAGTAATTGGTTTGGAGTTGATCTCTTTGAGCACTTCAATTTGCTTATCACTTAGTTCAATATATTCATCCCAAGCACCACAATTAGGGCATTTACCAAGCCATTTGGCACTTTGGTGTCCACAGGCTTGGCATTCAAAAAGAATCTGTTTTTTAGCCATTGGTATGCGTGAAAATAGAGTCTAAAATGGTATCGATATAATCATCGGCATTAAAAGGAATCAGATCATCTTTTCCCTCACCCACACCTACGTAGATGATAGGAAGCTCTAATGCTTTTGCAATGCCAAAGAGTGAACCACCTTTTGCTGTCCCATCAAGTTTTGTGATGATAATAGCATCAATATGAATCATCTCATGAAAGGCTTTTGCTTGGTTAATGGCAGAGCTACCTTGTGTTCCATCTAAAATAAGGATTTTACGGTGTGGAGCACCTGTAAGTGCTTTATCGCAGATTCGAACAATTTTTTTGAGCTCATTGGCGAGATTGATTTGATTATGTAAACGTCCTGCTGTATCGATGATGACATGATCAAGTTTTCTTGCCACGGCAGAACTGATCGTGTCATAGGCTACAGCGGAAGGGTCATGTCCTTGTTGTGTGAAAATAATACCCACATCAATTTTTTCTGCCCAGCTTTTAAGTTGTTCAATGGCGGCTGCTCTAAAGGTGTCCGCAGCGCCTAAAAGCACGCTTTGGTTCTCTTTTTTGTAGTTATGTGCTAGCTTGGCAATGGTTGTGGTTTTACCTGCTCCGTTAACACCAATAATAAGCTCAACAAAAGGCTTTTGTTGCGTCGCCACAGAAGAAGTGGTGTCATACTTAAAATAGGCTTTGAGTACACGCCTCACATCTTCGCGTGCGATAGTTTGAGCAGGAGGCAGATAGTAGATGATCTCTTCAACCAATTCATAGGGAATATCAGACTCAATTAAGATCTCTTCTAAAAGCGTTTTGTCGATTTTTTCAACTTTCTCAGGCAATATCTCTTTGATAGTGCCGAGTGTTTTAGCAAGTCCTTTTTTGATAAAGCTAAACATCAAAGCACTTTTTTGATATCAGCGTCAATCATCTCTTCAGGAATAGCTCCTACATAATGAGTAGAGTATTTGCCTTCTTTATCATACAAAAACATGAGTGGAATATTTTTGACACCACCTACCCTTTGTGCCAATTTGAAGTTTTCAATTCCGTTGGTAATAATGTAGTGAATATTGTTGTATTTCATAAAATTGCTGATTTCTTCATTAGATTTATTTTCTTCTAAAAGAACACTAATGATGACAAAATTATCTTTATATTTTTCTTGTAGGTTGTTAAGGTGAGGAATTTCAGCTTTGCAAGGAGGACACCACGTTGCAAAAAAGTTGACTAAAACAACTTTGTTTTCATAGCCTGAAAAGCTAAAGCCTTTTTCAAGTGGTGTAACAACAATCTCTTTGCCTGAAACATCTTGAAGAATAATTTTTTCATTTTTAACCTCTTCTTGCACTTTTTCAGACTTTGCTTCGGTTTTTTTCTTATCAGAAGAACAGCCATTAAAAAAGAGCATTGAGGACGCGATAAACAGAGCAAACCAAAACTTCATTCATATCCTTTTTTTATATTATAAAGGATATTATTGTAGTCAAACAAGCCTTAAAGTGACAACAATGCAAAAAATTAAGTTTGAAACAAAATCAGAATTTCGCGCTTATGCAAGAGCAAAACTCTGCGCAGTTCGCAATAGCTATAAGCGTGATAAAATAGTGGAAAAAAATATTTTGAGCCTCTTAAGTCACCTTAAAATTCGCTCTGTTTTGCTCTATGCTCCATTGCCGATCGAGTCCAATATAAACGGTGTTATCGCTACATGTAGACGAAGAAAATATAAGGTCTATGTTCCGTTTATGGAAGGCGTCAGTTTCAAGATGGTAAAATGGAGATTGCCTTTAAGTAGAAAAAAATTTAACATTGAAGAGCCTAAAAATTCTTTTGCTGTTAAACCAAAAATTGATTTTGCGATAGTGCCCGTCATAGGGGTTGATGGGGCATTCAAAAGAATTGGTTTTGGAAAAGGGATGTATGATCGATTTTTCGAGTCTCTTGTACCAAAACCTCCAATAGCATTTGTTCAAAAGGAGTTTTGTATGACACAAAGCCTTTTATCAGAAGAACATGATATTGCAGCAGATATTTATTTAACCCCTTATAAAACTATTATTAAAAGAGGGAAAAATGGTCTTAGAGTCATTAGCGGTCGGCGGAGCTGCCGTAGTAAGCGGCGTTGCGGGATTTTTCATCGCCAAAAAGATGGAAGCTGCAAATTATGAGATACACGTTGCCCAAGCAAGGGCCAAAGCGAAAGCGATTGAACATGAAGCGGAGTTAATCCTTAGTAGTAGCAATATTAAAGTGAAAGAAGCCGAATTAGAGGCTAAACGCAAATACGAAGATCGAACGATTACGCTTAAAAAAAGAACACTCAGAAAAATGCTTGACCTTGAGAAAAAAGAGCGTAGTTATAAAGATGAATTCAAAAAAATCACGAAAGAACGTGAAGATTTACAACTGTTACAAGCCAATGCAAACTCATTGTTTGAAGAGGGAAATCAACTAAAAGAAGAGTATAACGTTAAAGTCAATGAAGCGCTTGTGGTATTGGAGCGTTCATCTGGTTTGACTCAAAATGAAGCCAAAGAGATTGTTTTAGCCAAAGTCGAAGAGCAATCACGTGCTGAAATCGCCCATACCGTTAGACGTCTTGAAGAAGAGGCCAAGCAAGATATTAAACGTCGTGTTAACTATATTTTAGCGCAAGCAACAACACGTTTTGCAGGCGAGTTTGCGGCGGAACGTTTGATTAACGTTGTCAATATTAAAGATGATGAGCTCAAAGGTCGCATTATTGGTAAAGAGGGTCGCAATATTAAAACCCTTGAGATGCTTTTAGGGGTAGATATTATCATTGATGATACGCCTAATGCGATTATCTTAAGTAGTTTTAATCTTTATCGTCGTGCTATTGCAACTAAAGTCATAGAGCTTTTGGTTCAAGATGGCAGAATTCAGCCAGCACGAATTGAAGGTATTTATGAGAAAGTCAAAGATGAATTTGACCAAAGCTTGACTGAAGAGGGTGAAAATATCGTTATTGACCTTGGTCTAACGAAAGTTCATCCAGAACTCGTTAAACTCATTGGTCGTCTTAAATTTAGAGCGAGCTACGGTCAAAATGCCCTTGGTCACTCTCTTGAAGTGGCACACTTAGCAGGTATTATCGCGGCTGAAACCGGTGGCGATGTGCTTCTTGCCAGACGTGCAGGCATATTGCATGATATCGGTAAAGCGTTAACCCATGAAACCGCGGGTAGCCACGTTGATTTGGGTGCTGAGATTTGTCGTCGTTATAAAGAGCACGATGTGGTTATCAATGCTATTTTTGCGCATCATGGACATGAAGAGCCAACATCCGTTGAATCAGCCGCTGTCTGTGCAGCCGATACGCTCTCAGCAGCACGACCGGGTGCTAGACGTGAGGTGCTTGAGAGTTTCTTAAAACGTGTTCAAGACATTGAAGATATTGCGAAAAGCAAACCAGGGATTAAACAAGTCTATGCGATTAATGCGGGTCGTGAAATTCGCGTTATTGCCAATGCTAAACTCATTAATGATGATGAAGCGGTATTGCTTGCCAAAGAGATTGCGCAAGAGATTGAGAGCAAAGTTCAATATCCTGGCGAGATTAAAGTTAACGTCATTCGAGAAATTCGCGCTATTGATTTCGCGCGCTAAAAGCTTTTACATGTAAAGGTTTTACCTTTACATGTAATGCTCATTTATGGAACGTTAATGCAGACACTTTACACCTTCAAAACCCTTTTTCATGAAATAAAATACTATAAAAAAGAGCTTATTTTTGCCAATGTCAT
This sequence comes from Sulfurospirillum diekertiae, assembly GCF_002162315.1. Classification (NCBI taxonomy): domain Bacteria; kingdom Pseudomonadati; phylum Campylobacterota; class Epsilonproteobacteria; order Campylobacterales; family Sulfurospirillaceae; genus Sulfurospirillum; species Sulfurospirillum diekertiae. The sequence goes on from NZ_CP021416.1 coordinate 1,184,785, forward strand.
TGCTTTTTTAGCGGTTCTTGTCAATACTCCTGTCCCTCTTTTGATGCCGATGATAATTGATGAAGTGCTCCTTGGTAAAAAAGGATTTGTCACACAGAGTATCGATGCTCTCTTTGGGCATGCTAATCCTGCTTATGTTTACATCGTTTCTGTATTGTTTTGTGTTGTACTCCTTCGCTTTTTCTTCTTTTTGCTGAACTATTGGCAGACTAAAATTTTTACCATTATCTCCAAAAATATTGCATTTAAAATACGTGAAGTAGTTTTGAGACATTTAAGCCATGTGGCAATGAATCAATTTGAATTCTTTGGCTCAGGCAAAGCTGCCTCTTTGTTGGTAACCGATATTGAGACGATTGATAATTTTTTAGGGGCGTTTGTTAGCCGATTGATTATTTCCGTATTGACCATTTTGGGCGTGGGGGCTGTCTTATTGATGATCCATTGGCAATTGGGGCTTTTTATTTTAGTGCTCAATCCTGTGGTCATCCTTTTTACAACCAAACTTGCTAAAAAAGTGGCTAAGCTCAAAAAAGAGCAGAACCAAGCATTTGAGCTTTTTCAAGATGCCCTTTCAGAAACACTCGACATGTTTGTGCAAATTCGCGCTACGAACAAAGAAAAGCTTTTTTTTGGCCACGTGGAAGAGCAAGCTAAAAACATTAAAGAGCGCTCTATCGTTTTTGGATATAAAAGCGATGGTGCAAGTCGTCTTTCGTTTCTCATCTTTCTTTCAGGCTTTGAGCTTTTTCGTGCCGCGAGTATCTTTGTTGTTGCTTATTCTGACCTTAGTATTGGTGCAATGCTTTCTATCTTTGGTTATCTTTGGGTGATGATGGCTCCAATACAGGACATTTTAAATATCCAATATTCTTACCATAATGCACGTAAAGCATTGGATCGTATCAATGAAATTTTGGCTCTTAAAACGGAAGAGCGAGGTTTACATGTAAAGAATCCTTTTCTGGAAAATCGCACCAATGCCATTGAAGTAAAAAATGTCAGTTTTAGCTATGATGGGGGCAAAAAGATTCTTGAAGAGATTAACCTTTCTATCCCTAAAGGTTCAAAAATCGCTATAATAGGGGCAAGTGGAAGTGGTAAAACGACACTGGCACATTTACTGGTTGGGCTTTACCCTTTAGAAGAGGGTGATATTTTATTTGATGGTATTTCCGTAAAAGAGATTGGACTCGATGTGGTTCGTGAACATCTTTTTTTAGTCTTACAAAATCCGCAACTTTTTAATGCTTCAATGGCTCAAAATTTAATGATTGATGATAAAATAGATAAAGCGTTAGTTCAAAAAGCACTTCAAATAGCACAGCTTGATAATTTTGTTGATGAGCTTCCCGATGGTTTACAGACACAAATCGGAAAACATGGTATTAAGCTCTCTGGTGGGCAGAGACAACGTTTGTCTATTGCCCGTATGGTGCTTCAAAATCCCAACGTGGTCATTTTAGATGAGTCCACATCAGCGCTAGATGTTCACACGGAGGCAAAGTTGTTTAATGCCCTTGAAAACTATCTTGAAGGTAAAACAACCATTATTATCGCGCATAGGCTTAGTACCATTAAAAAGGCTGATTTTATCTATGTGATGGATAAAGGAAAAATTGTCGAGTCGGGAACACAAGAAGAGCTGATGCGACAAGAGGGTGCTTTTTTTGACTATGTGACACAAAATAGAAGGAGTAAAAATGATGAAAAAACTATGGGTTAGTTTAATTGTGGGATTAGTGATTTCCACAACACTCTACGGTTCAGCGGAGGAAAAATTATTGGATTCGTCCAATGCACTGAAAAATATGATACGCGATTCTAAGATAAAAATTCCTCAAAAAGTCTTGGAAAAGGCACAAGCGATTGCTATTTTTCCAGGCACAATTGAAATTAGTATATTTCTTGGTGGCAAAACAGGCAATGGCGTGATGGTGGTACGTCGAAGTGACGGCTCATGGAGCTATCCATTTTTTGTGAAACTCGGCGGAGCGGGACTTGGTTTTCAACTGGGTGTCGAGAAAAAAGATATCTTGATGATCTTTGAAAGCACCGATAGTGTTAAAAAGCTGATGAACAATAAAATTACACTGGGTGTTGATGCTTCTGTTGCCGCAGGCCCTGCAGGGGATAGCGCGGGAAGAGGAAGCGAAGTTGATTTTAAATCAGAAGTGTATACCTATACAAAAACACAAGGTGCTTTTGTAGGTGTTTCATTTGATGGATCCGTTATGAACCATGACTATGATGAAAATATTGAGTTGTATGGCAATAACATAACGCCAGCTCAAATTATTGAGTCTGATGGACTGCTTTCATCGTATGCGATTGAGGATTTTCTCAAAGCTGTACAAAAGCTTACAAGCTATTAAGGATTTTAGTGGAAGATATTCTTAGCTCTCTTACAACGTATGGATATATTATCCTTTTTTTATACTCTTTTGGAGGAGGTATGCTTGCGATTATTGCCGCAGGTGTACTTTCTTATGCTGGAAAGATGGATCTTACAACCTCAATCGTTGTAGCAGCATTTGCAAATGTAATTGGTAGTTCTTTTTTGTTTTACATGGGGCGTTATAATAAAAAAGCACTGATGCCTTATATCAAAGATCATCGAAGAAAATTGGCACTAAGTCATATTTTGATGAAAAAATATGGCGATAAGATCATTTTCCTTCAAAAATTTATCTATGGACTGAAAACATTAGTTCCAATGACAATAGGGTTAACAAAATATCCCCAAACTAAATTTCATATCATCAATACCATCTCTGCTATTCTTTGGGCAGTGATCTTAGGGATAGGAAGTTATAAAATTGGAGATATTTTGATGCGTATTGCCAACTATTTTTCAGAAAATACGATGCTTGCTCCACTGATATTACTCTCAATTATTGGAATAATCTGGTTTTATTTCCAATACGCTACTAAAAAGAAGAACTAACCCGCTTTCCTCTTCAGGAGACTTCACAATACGTGAAGTCTCTTATTTAAAATATCTTATTGCTTAAAATAAGCATCTTTTGTTCAAAACGGTTCATAAATTCATTGTAAACTTTACGGGAGTGACTGATAGTACAGATTAAATTTTTCATAGAAGGCTCCTCAGTTATTAAATTTTCATTATTGTAATAAAATTTTAAAATATGCTATAATAATATTTCAAAATGAAATGTAGGAGGATAAAATGCCAGATATTTTAGCTGTTTTGCATAAAGTTAAAGATATTCTCTCTCAGGAATTAGGTGAGCGCAAGGTATTTGACAAAGATGTGGCGGAAGCGCTTGGAATCAATCAGCTGACACTTGCTACCATGAAAAATCGTGCTAAAATCCCTTATAAAGAGATTTTGGAATTTTGCGCCAAACGTAAGATTTCGATTAATTGGCTTTTATTTGATCAAGTCGTTGAAAGTCTGCAAGCGGAGACTGATAAATTTGCTCGTGTGCATTATTTTAGAGATATTTATGCTTCAGCCGGTGGTGGCGCTCTGAATGAAGAGGAAGAGGGTGAAATGATGTATCTTGATGAGGAAATTGTTCAGAAACTCGGTGGAATTGGCATGATAAAACATATCCAAGCGATCAATGTTCTGGGCGATTCGATGGAACCAACATTGTATACGGGGGATGTCGTATTTATTAACAAAGAGTATACCAATGCTTTAAAATCGGGTATTTATGTTGTCTCAACTCCTGTGGGTCTATTTATCAAACGTCTACAACTTCACGCCAATGGAACGGTATCCCTTGTTTCCGACAATGAAGCGTATGCCCCAGAGATAATCAATGCTGAAGATGTTCAGGTGATTGGCAAAGTGGTTGGAAAATTATCGGCTAATGTATAAAGGAGCGTTTTAGCTTTTTGATGTCTCACATCTCTCTTTGTGTCGTGACCAAAAGCCTGCTAAAATCGCACCAGAGATATTATGCCAAATACTGAAAATAGCACCAGGAAGTGCGCTGAGCGGCGTAAAATATTTAAGTGCTAACGCAACAGCTAAGCCAGAGTTTTGCATTCCAACATCAATCGCAATCGTTTTGCAGATTGTATGGTTGAACCCAAACCATTTTGCTCCTACATAGCCACTCAGCAGTCCTACACTGTTATGAAGGATGATGGCAATGATAGTCAAAAATCCAATCGATGCAATAGCATTTTGGTTGAGTGCTACGACAATGGAAATGACAAAAACAATGGTGATCATTGAAAGCATTGCAAAATAAGATTCATAACGTTTAATCATCGTATGCAAAAAATAATTCAAGATAACACCAAAAATCACAGGTATCGCAACGATTTGTAAAATACTCACAAGCATGTCAACGGCAGGTACAGGTACACTTTGCCCGACATATAAAAGGGTTAAAAGAGGTGTGATAAAAACAGATAAAAGTGTAGACATCATCGTTATGGTAATGGAAAGGGCTACATCACCTTTCGCTAAATAAACGATCACATTAGCCGCAGTTCCTCCTGAAACGACACCAACAAGTATCATTCCTATCAAAAGTTCTGTCGATAAATGAAGCATTTTAGAGATGAAAAGTGCCGCAAGTGGCATACAAATAAACTTTAAAGTTACGGCTATAAAAATAGTTTTAGGTTGTTTTAGAACACGAGCAAAGTCATCTAAATGTAAGGTGATTCCCATAAAAAACATAATGGTTGCTAACAAAGGGGTAATGCTCTCTTTATGCGGTGTAAAAAAATTCGGGTTTCATATAAGCTAAGCAAGAGAATACGATAGCCCAAAAAGGGAAAAGAGAATTAATGCGCCTAATCATAATCTATTCCTTCTAACTAAAAAAATAAACAATGTTATAAAAAGTAGGGAGAATGTGTTTCCTCACACGGTTGAAAGAGCATTACATGTAAAGAGAAAATCTCTTTACATGTAAAAGTTTTTAGAGTTTATCTTTGATTTCGATGGTGATCATTTTATCATTTTGAGTGATACTATCAAACACTTTGAAACTCTCTTTATCCTCTTTAGCGATTGCACCAAAAACGGTGTGAACGCCATCTAAGTGAGGGCAATCAACGAAGCAGATAAAGAATTGACTGCCACCTGTATTGGGACCAGCATGTGCCATAGAAAGAGATCCACGTTTGTGTTTGCTTTTTTGTCCTTTACATTCGCAAGCGATGTTCCAACCAGGACCGCCTGTTCCACGACCGAGGGGACAACCACCTTGTGCCATAAAATTTTTAATGACACGGTGGAAAATGAGTCCATCGTAGAATTTATCGTTAGCAAGTGTTGCAAAGTTTGCAACGGCTATGGGTGTCTCTTCTGGATTGAGCTTAATGACAATATCGCCTTTTTCAGTTTTGATAATGGCGTATTGAAAAGCTGCCAATTGCTCTTTTGTGTAGTCGTATGTTTTGAGTGCGCTCATAGTTAAAGCCCTTTATTATGAAGTTTACGTGGAGATTATAACAAGCCGTTCCTATAAGCTATATTAACTTTTGTGGATGAGTGGTTTCTTGATTAAGAAGCTCAAGACACTTTTGGGATAGGTTGGATTTTCCAAAGGAGGCGATGAGAGGGGGATGCTTTGTAGGAGTTCTAGCTTATCATAGGTTTTAACGAATTCCACTAAAGGTTTGTCTATGGGAAAAAATTGTAAATAATTTGACAATGATTTTTCCCAATCTACGGCAGTATTCATCTCTTTTGCCACTTCTTTAAATTGTGAGAGATAGAGCTTTTTCATAATATTGGCAATGTTTTGTTTACAAATGGAGAGGTTCATATAAGGCTCAATATTGGTAAAGACTTTAGCATAAGCTTTTGTCTCAATGAGCGCATATTGTTCTAGTCCAAAGGTGTTTTTCATCTCTTCTAGTGTTTGAACGAGGGCATAATGACTCTGTAATTGAAACTGATCTTGTGTTTTGACTGCCTGAAAAAGCATATTATGTTCGATTTGGTGTTCAAGGATAATTAAAGCTTTAGAAACTTCTTTAAGCCGAATGGCTTGATTTTGGTAGGGTTTAAATTGATATAAAAGATCAGCTAAAATGAGAGATTGTTTATAATTTTTCTCTTCCAAATAGCGGAGTGTTTCTTGTTGTAATCGTTCACCGACTTGGAGGACTTTTTGATACAAAGAGGTAGACTCTAAAAAGTGATTTTGCGCTACCAACCGGAAATAGAAGGTAAAGTTTTTCTCTTTAACAGAATTTTCTGCCATTGTAAAAGTGCCAGAGCGTTTGAGCATATTTTCGATGATGGTTTTTTTCTCTTCGACTTCCTCAAAGGCTTTTAAATTCTCCTTGGCTGCTTCTTTATTTAGAAGAGGTTCTCGTGCTAAAAGTATTTGTGCTTTTTGGAGGCTTTTGTTCCAAAGTGCTTCCAACTGAGCAAATAAAGAGCTTTTCCTCAGTTCTGGTTTTAGGGTTGCTAAAGAGTAAGCAGGTGCATAACTCATACTTCTGATATAGCGTTGTAGGGACATTAAATCAGGTTGTAACGACTCTATTTCTGCAAATTCAAGCTTACATTTTGGGTGAAATAAAAAAGGCTCAGCAATAATCTGTGCTTGTTCAATCTCTCCTCGAGAGAGAAGATTCATGATGGTCTCTTTTTCTTCCAGCCAATACTCATAGATTTTTTTTAGTTTCACGATGTGACAATTAAAAAAATATTTTTTTGAAAAATAAGACATGCTTCTTTGATCTGCCTGAGTTTAATATAGGTGATGAATTGTTCTTCGTGCTCTCTGTGATTAAAGAAAAGAATTTCACCTGTTTTAAATCCCATAATAAAATAGTTTTGGGTTCTGCTAAGAGTCGTAACACCATAGTAGGGCAATTTAACTTGGTATAAAATATCAAGCGTTTTGACATAGACTGCAAAGAGCAAAGACTCTCTGGTTCCAACATAGACAAATTTTTTGCTGTGTGAGAGCACCATGACTGAAGGCCAGACATTTTGATCTAGCACCATCTCTTGGAGAACTTTGCCCTTTGCAAGATCGATTTTAATAATTTTTCCATTGCGTGTGATCGCAAGCAGCGTTTGGTCATCAACAAAGAGCATCATTTCAATGACACTGTCAATTTTCTGTTTAAATACAACCTTAAAGCTATTGGTTTTGTAAACAACCAACTCATGTGAAAAAGAAGCATAGGCAGATAGATGATACTCTTCAGAAAGTGTTACAGCGCTAATGGAGTCGCTTGCAATAGGAAGATTGGCTTGAATAGTGCCATCTTCCGGACTTAGGATATAACTACGTCCTCTCTCGTTGCCAGTAATGAGTAAAAGATCATTTTCGCTAAAGGCAGCTTTGGTCACGACATCATGTTGATTGTAATGAAAGGTACTGAGGGGAACTATTTTAGATTGCGTATCAATGACATATTCTGTCCCTTGCTGTGCAAAAGAGATATAGGCTAGATTTTTACCCACCGTAAAAGGCCGTTTGTAGTAGTCAAAAAGATCGTTTTGTGGCAGAACTGAAAGGGGTGCATTTTTGATCACTTTGAGTTCATTGAGGTCTATTTTATGCAAATGGCATTGGTTATCAATGATTTGTAATGTCGATTCATTAACGATACTTGCAGCGGAAATCGCTGTATGAAACGTTATCTCTCTTGAACTTGGCAGCATAATTCAAAATCCTCTTGTTTGACGATGCAAATGATATAGCGATTAGGTTCATATTGACTAATTTTGACAAGCACTTCAAGCAGATGCCCAATGGATGGGATAATGCCTTTAAAAGTAATATCACCATCATAAGGCCAATTGTTTTTAATAGCTTCAATACTATTAAAATAATCCATCTCTTCAAAATTGACTAATTCAGAGAGATGAAGTGTGTGTGTCGTCAGTTTTCCAAGTAATGTTTCATCGACATGATTATTAACAATCTCTCCAAAGCGTGTATTGTAGTTCTCAAAATGAAGATCGTCCAAAAGGAGAGCTGAAGCAAAAGGAATCTGTTTTAAAAGGTCATTTTCTTTGACATTTATGGCACGTTCGATATTTTCTTTAGTCGTTTCTTCATTGTGTTTATAAAGTTCCGTAAGATCTTGCGCAATACTGATAAATTTGATAAATTCACCCTTAGCATCTAAGATGGGAACAATGGTTTTATAATTGTAAAGAGGGGTTAATGCACGTGTTTGATTGATAATCAGCCCTTGCCATGTTTTTTTAGCAAAGAGAGAATCCCAAATATCTTTGTAGATTGCTTTGTTCATGGAAGGATGGTAGAGTACGTCGTATTTTTGTCCGATAATCTCTTCTTTACTATAGCCTGTTGCTTTACAGAAATTCTCATTAACATCAGTTATAATGCCGTTTTTATCCGTCAAGGAAACAATCGTTGCTTTATCGAGAGCCTCTTGATATGCCCTAAGCAGAGAGTCTTTCAAATCAATGGATTGTGATTGAATATGCGCTATTTTTTTAAGTTTTTGGTTTGTGATTTCAAGTTCATTTTTATAGTGGTTGAGCTCTTGTTCATCATGAATATGTTTAACAATTCTATGTAAGACTCTCAAAATTTGCTCACTTTGGAGAGGTTTTGTGATGAAATTATCCACATTCAGATTGATGAGTTTAATCAGATAGTCACTTTCATTATGAGCAGAAGTAACAAGAATAGGCAGTGTGGGATAGAGCTTTTTAATGTTTTCAATCATCTCTATACCATTCATCAGTGGCATTTTGATATCGGTAATGACAAAGTCATAATGCATAAGAGAGAGTTTTTGTAACCCTTCTTCTCCATTGGACGCTAAATCAACTTGTGTAAAAATATCACTGAGGAAAAGACACACCTCTTCACGAAGAGCAAGGTCATCTTCGACATATAATACTTTTAGCTCTTTACTCCAAGCAACTAGCTGATCGATTTGGTTTTCCATTACAGCGCTCCATACGGATTTTATGGCTCTATTATATACTTTTGAACGTTGTATTTGAGTTGTTTTTTTGCTATACTTATCTTAATTACAGGCTATTAATAGACAATTTACTCATTGAGGAAAAAAAATGAGCGAACCGTTATCTTTACTTCTCGTGGAAGATGATATTTCTCTAAAAGAAGAACTGAGTATTTTTTTTGTCAGATTTCTTTGATACGATTGATGCCTTTGGCTCTGCAGAAGAGGCATATGAGCGCTATTTAACGTCTACGTACGACCTTATTATAACCGACATTGAACTCCCTAATCAAAATGGTCTTAGTTTAGTTGAAAAAATTAAGAAAAAAAATCCTTCACAAATTGTGATTGTCATCTCTGCATATAAAGAAGTGGATTATTTTCTTAAAAGTATTGATCTAGGTATTTATTGTTTTTTAACAAAGCCTTTTGATTCTCAGCTTTTGATCAATACGATGATCAAGGTCACCAATCAATTACATCGACAATACACAAAAAATGATAGCACTACCGTTGTTATATTAGACAAAGGGATTAGCTTTGATTTGAAGACAAAATGTTTACATGTAAAGGGTATTTTACAAGAGCTTACGACCAAAGAGGAGCTTTTACTTTCTCTTTTAGTCAAAAATGCCAATTCGTTTGTACGTAATGAACAGCTTTGTCAAGAAATATGGCAAAGTGATGAGGTCAATAATTCGACACTACGTGCCCTTGTAAAGCGTGTACGCGATAAATTAGGGTATGAAGAGTGTATTGTCAATCTTAAAAACAGAGGCTATAAACTTACTGCTCATGGTGTATAGGTAATTTTAGAGGTGCATTAAAAAAATAACCTTGAGAATATTCAACCCCTAATTGTTTCACCATTTCAAATTCTTCTTTAGTGGATACAAATTCTGCAATGACAGGCATATTCAGCTTCTTTGCCATCGTCGTAATAGACTCAACAATATCTTGGTTTCGAGTGATCGTATCGATATTTTTGATAAACTGACCATCAATTTTTAAAAAATCAACACCTAAATTTTCTAAGCGGTTAAAATTCGAGCGATCACTTCCAAAATCATCTAATGCCAAGAGATAACCCATGTCTTTGAGTATATGTAAATTATTAAGCGGAATTTGGTTGGTATCACTAATGATAATATCTTCTAAAATTTCAAATGTTACTAAAGATGGTTCTATATTGTAGCTCTTCTGTTTTGCCTGTAAAAAATCAATGAAGTTTGAATTGAGCAGATCTTCATTGGTAATATTGAGTGAAAATGCCACGTTTTGCCCAGAGAACGTTTTGTAGGACTTGTTGATCATAAGGCGAGTCAGATTACTCATCAGACCGCTGCGTCTAGCAGCTTCTAAAAAATGAGCAGGTGAGATAATTTCACCGTCATCTTCAATACGTGCTAAACACTCATATTTGACGATTTCGCCTGTTGCATTATCAATAATAGGCTGAAAATAGGGGATAATACGATCATCTTCCATGGCAATACGAAATTTTTGAATCCATTCCGTTTCAATTTTGGTTTGTTTCAAAAAAGCATCATGCGTATTGTAAATGTTATATTGGTTTGGAATACCGCGCATTCTCGCTTCACGAAGTGCGATGCGTGCATTTGGGAGCAGCAATGCAGGGTTCTGTGCCGTAGCTATGCCACACGAGAGTGTAATATAGATAGGCTGGCCTTCATATTCACCAATAGGTGTTTCTCTGAAAAAGGCTTGTATTTGAATGGCTACAAATTCGGGATTGATGATTTGTGGATCAAAAATAATGACAAATTCATCTGAGTTGTAACGGTAAAGATGTACCTCTTTTGAGAGATTGTATTGTAAATATTCACCTACTTTAAAAAGGGCTTCATCGGCGAAGTCTGTACTATAGGTTTGATTGATAAAGCTAAAATTGTCAATATTATAGAGCATAATGGTTAAGGCATGGTCTTGTACAAAAGTATCCAAAAAGTTGTAAAGTACCGTAGCATTTTGAAGTTTAGTGACTTTGTCAATCGTTAAAAATTCATGGACTGTTTGAGAGTTTTGTGCAAGTAGCTGGTTTTGTTCTTCTATTTTTTCTTGTAGTTGGATCTGATTTTTAGCTTTCTCTTGACGTTCTTTGACCAAAGAGGCAACTTTATAAACGGTTTCCATAAGTTGATTAAAGTCGATCGGTTTTAAAATATAGCCATTCACATTGTTGCGGATACTCTCTAAAAAATATTCGGTTTCATTGTGCGCAGAAACAACAATGATGGGTTGTTTGGGATTGATAATTTGAATATTTCTGATAAGATCCATTCCATTCATTTGAGGCATATTAAGATCGGTGATGACAATATCGTAGTTACCTTGATGCTCTTGGTAAAGCATGAGAGCTTCTTTACCATCACTTGCTTCATGAATTTCTCCAAAAAGATCACGCAAAAGAGCAATGGTGTTTTCGCGTAACACAACATCATCTTCCACATATAAAACACGTAAAGGTGATGTCAGGGCAAGAAGGTCACTAAAACTAATTTGCACGGTATTCTCCACAAATTTTTATACTATAGTTTACACCTTTTTGGGTGAATGTCTTCATAACGATTAACCTTCTTTGAGCTTAATGGTAAATTGAGCACCTATTGGCGTATTGGATGCTAGTATTTGACCGCCACAGTGTTCTTCGATAATCGTTTTTGACATATAGAGCCCCAACCCTGTTCCATTTTTTTCTTGTTTTGTAGAAAAATAGGGCTCAAAAATGTGAGGCAAAACCGTTGCAGGTATACCTCCTGCATTATCGGTAATAGAGATGGTTTGCCACGTGTCTTCCGTACCAATTGTAATCTGTATGTTCGGGTTTATGATCTCTCTTTCTTTGATAACGTCTTCCGCATTTTTGAGAATGTTGAGTATCACTTGGGTGACTTCATTGGCGTAGGTAAAAATTTCAGTGGTGGCATGTGTCTCAATATTGATCGTAATGCCATTAATTTCAAGTGCTTTTCCGATGATTTCCAGTGTACGGTTGACAAGCTGAGAGAGGGTAATACTCTCTTTTTGTTTATTGGGTTTGAAAAAATTGCGAAAATCATCAATGGTTCGAGTCAGAAACTGCACATAGGATTCGATTTTGCTCATGGATTCTTCTAAAAAAGCTTTGCTGGCTTCTTGCCCTTCAGCGGTTGAATAATCAAAACGATTCAGCATTATTTTTAGTTTAATGGACGCAGCAACCGTTGAAATGGAACCCAGTGGTTGTCTCCATTGATGGGCAATCATGCTGATCATCTCTCCCATTTGTGCCAGACGAGACTGTTGTAAAATGTGTTTATCTTTTTCTCTATTTTTAGCGACTTCTTCTTCAATGCGTCGTTCAAGCGTTTGATTGATCTCTATGAGTTCTAGGTGGTTTTTACAGGCGCAAACAGCGTTTTCGAGTTTAGATTGAAAGAGCGAGATAATCTCTTGAATGAGATCCATCTCTGCTTTGGTTGCATCAAAAATAAAGACAATCCAATCGTCCATAATCTTTACATGTAAAAGGTATTTTTCATTTTTTTCATTAAAGGTAATGGTGTTATGTTGTGTCAGCGATGATGGCAATATTAAGAGGTCTTGAAATGCTTTTTTACCGTAAAAACAAAGTTGCTTATAGGTGTGTTTTGTTTTATCGTATTCCCAATAAACCGAAGCCAATGCTCCTGTTTTGCGTGAAAATACTTTTAAAAAATGCTCCATCATCTCTGAGAGCTGTAGCGACGTTCCTATGGCACTTACACACTCAAATGTAATTAAAAGTTGTTCATTGAGCTGTTGCATTAAAGACTCCTAAGACAGATAAAGTGTTCAAGCAGAAATGAAGAGGCAAGAACAAAATACCATAAAGATCCTGATACCGATACACGTATCACCTTAGAGCGTACCGACAACGCACGTGTTATTGTAAAATTCTATGCATTCTTGATCGGCATTGGCAATTTCACCAAGGCTAAGAATGCCCCAAATCATCGTTTTAGGAGGATAGGCATCGGTAATAGCTTTGATCTCCTTTTTAAAATCTTGATCTAAAAATAAAAAGCGAGAAATACAATCAACGAGTAGCACCGATTGAATAGATGTATCTTCAATCTCATGGCGAGACATAAGGGCTGCTTCATGTGCTGCATTGAGAATGTCCTCTTTTTCTCCTTTGAGAATAGACAAAACCGAGTTCGAGTCAAGTTTCCCAACCAAAATAATATTTTTCCCATTGGTACTAACGGGTTCTCTCACAATAAAATCTTTCTTATACCGCACAATTCCGAGTGGGTATCGTTGTGAAATCTGGAAAAAAGGAGTTGAGTCAAAATCTATACCACTGTCTTTTTCTATAGCCTCTTTATAGACATCAAAGGCATCTTTAAAGTTGATTTTTTCTAAAATATTGTCATGGCTATTGGTTGCGATAAAAGGGCCAACGAGAGGTCTCCACCCATGTTTGACACCCAAACCAATCGTACTGATGGATGAAAGGATGATAGCATTATTGAGGTAATAGCGTTGCGTGTCAAAGATAACGGGTTCTTGTATCAGGTTTGATTTCCCTGCGCCGCCACCAATTAATTTTGTATTTTTGGGAATAAGTGAGTAAAACTCTTCCAAAAAATCATCAATTCGTGCTGAAAATCCGTCGACAATAGTAAAAATTGAGCAGATATCTTTAGGAGGATCAAATCTTGAAAGATCATTAATATCAATGATTTGCATCGTTGTTGTGGGCTGGAGTTTGGCTACAATGATGCCTTCTGAAAAACTTTTTCCTTTAAAAATAACTCTTGGGAAAATAGCACCACATACTTTGACACCTTCCATTTTTTGGATTTCCAAAAAGGGTGTCTCTTCTGCAATCAGTAAAAGATAAGAGCCTTTTTTAAGCGTCCTTGGTAACTCTTCAACACGCTTAACAAAGGAGATGCTTTCAAACATTATTTTCTCCCAATGTTTTAGTTAAAGCATTGTATATCACAAGTGTGATAAACGCGTTGCAAAATCTTTACATGTAAAAGATTTAATGTTTTGTTAAAGGCTCACATATAGCTTTGGACGCTTGTATTAGGACATCAGGAGAGAGGTGCAGTTGCACACCACGAAGCCCAGCGCTAACATAGATTTTTTCGTGTTGATGAATGGAGGCATCGATAAATGTTGGGTAGGTTTTTTTCATTGCAAGGGGAGAGCACCCGCCACGAATGTATCCTGTAAGCCCTAAAAGTTCTTTGACGGCAACGAGTTCACAGCGTTTTACTCCTGCCACTTTGGCTAACGCTTTGAGGTCAATCTCCTCAGCAGCGGGGATACATGCAACGATAATATGTTTTGCATCATCTCTGGCAACCAGTGTTTTAAAGACACATGCAGGATCGACACCTAATGATGCCGCCGCGTGTGTCGCACTCAAATCTTCTTCATCGACTTCATACGAAGTCATCTCGTAAGGGAGTTTTAGCGTATCTAAAAAACGTGCTGCATTGGTTTTTTTTAGGCTCATTTTTCAACTTTTTTGTAGGTAGTTTTAACCCCTAGAAGGTTGGTTTCAATAGTTTTGTCACTTGTAATATAAAATGTAACGCCTGTGTTGGTTGTGGTGTCTATGACATTAATTTTAGTATCATCAATATCGTATTTTACCATCGTTGTGATATTGAGTGCTTGGACTTTATCTTTAGCAAATTCAATATCGCCCACCGGTAAGAAAATATTTTTTCCTTGAGGTCGCCATTTGCCAATTAATGGGTTTGGTGTTTCATGCAGTGCAATTGCCAAAATAACAACACCGATGAATAGACAAACACCACCTATAATGATTTTTGGGTGATGTTTAGGATTCCAGTCCCGCTCTTTCATGCATTGGCTCATTTTTTTCAAAACAGATTCACGTGGGATCTTTTGTCTCGGTTTTCGACGAGGTTCTTCATTGATATTTGGACGCTCGAATGCGCTCTCTTCCACCTCTAATTGACGAAAAAATTCATCTTCTTCCTCTTGGTTTAAAGGGTCTTTTAAAACGCGTTTTTTCTTTCTAAGCAGTTTATCGGGATCCATATAATCAAGTGTCGCATCTTCTTTAACTTCAAAAAATTTCATAAATTTAGAAAACATTATATACCTTATGTGTTAGTCTTTTTGATTAAAAATTATAGCACTAGAACCTTTTAAGGACGATGAGAGAACTGAAAAAGCTTACATGTAAAATAAAAGAAGACCATTTTTAACATGCTATAATGATAGGAGGTTAATCAATAATAAGGCGCTGAATGTTTGATGATAAGAAAATCCAAAAAAAAAGAAAAATCGAGACAATCACAATCTTTAAAACCAAAAACAGTGCGTAAAACAAGTGCCTCAAGACCTCGTAAACGCACTGCTCAAAAGCAGGTTGTCAAAACTTCTTTAGTGTTTAAACTTTTTATGGGTGCTATCATTGCTCTTTTGATGGTGATTGCGCTTAAATACATTATTGAGCCACTCATCAGCCCAAACCCTTTGCTTGGAAAATGGAGAACACAGACAGCTTTAGGCATTATGGAAATTGAGTTTGATCGACAAAGTATGTCCTCTTTTGGTACAAAAAATCCTGTAAGTTATGATGTTGAAGAGAACAAAGTCATTGTGTTTGACGATACGATCAAAGTAGGAAATACGTATAAAATTATTGATCAGAATACTATCTCTACTGAATCTGGCGGTTATAAAACAGTGTATAAAAGAGTGAGGTAATTTTTTTAGTTTACAGCCTGCTCGTTCTTAGCCAACGTGATTAACGAGTCAGTGACTCAAATGTTGATTTGCCTCTTAATGACACAAGTGTGCTAAAGAGGTCGTATCACTACATTAAATGGCATGTTGTTGTGTTTTTGGCTCGATGCTCCATGTATCGTAAAGCTATTTTGCATCTCGTCAAACTTGTATTCTTGATAGCGTTGTGAAAACCCTGTATGGTATTGGTGAGAATCTAGCTCGCCAATAGTAATGGTATCTACAAATTCTGGATTATTCATATAAAACGTTACTGTCGCAATCATAGATTCTACGAGGTCATGATTGATATAATAATTCACAGAAAACTTCTCTTTTCCCACACCCGAATCATAAGCTATCTCATTTTTATCTAAAAATGCTTTCATCATCACAGTTGCTTCATCACCCATGCAATTCCTCTAATCATTCAAATTTATACAATTTTATACTGTCTCATTCGTATTCTATCTTAAAGATTATGGTTAAGGCAATAGGGACATTCTCACGCATAAAATAGGTGAGAATATAGCCTAAAATAGGTCAAGACATAATGATTTTACAGGTTACCATTATCGGCACAATTTATTCATAATATCGTAATTAATTGCCCAAAGACCTTTTTTCTCTTCTTTCGCGTTTTTCAATGCTTTTTCAAGTTCACCTGGATAAGCAGCTTTTTTATTAATACAGGCAAAACCATCTTCAATCATTTGTAATGAGTAATCAACACTATTTTTATTTACGGTTGCAAGTATTCGCCCAGCTTGATCTTTTTTGTCTGACTCAACAATAACCTTGTCACCTTTTTTAAAAAACTTAGAAGCATAGTCGCTTGCCAACTTCCCTAATTCTTGGATATCTTTTGCAGGGACACCTAGTTTTTTAGCATCTCTATTTAGCTTTGCATTACTAAATTTTTCCGGTACATCGATGTAGAGGATTTTAATTGTTTCCTCAGATTGCCCAAGCACCATATGGAGAGTAGAACCATCCGAAATCTTCGTAACAACGCCAGTGCTCTCTGCTGCAAGAAGCGGAAATGTTGCGAGCATGGATACTATGATGAGTTTTTTAAACATATTCATACCTTTATTTTTGTTCTTTGTGTGTATTTGCATTTTCGATAGCTTTTTGTGTCTCTTGTTGCATTTCCGATAATTCACTACTCACTGTTTTTTTGAATCGTTGAGAGTACGTCAGATGCACTGTTTATTTGGCTAAAATCCATTCCTCTCAGTATGTAAACAAGCATACCAATCATGGCTAAATACCAAAGAAAATTAGGGATGCCAAAGGTGTGATTTTTCTCTTTTTTATCAGTTTTGCTAATAAATTGTCCTAATTCTCTATAGATGTTATTTTGGGGTTCATCTTCACTGTTTGGAGACTGAGCATTCTTTTGTGAGTATTGACCTAGCAGATCAAGGGTGTTGTTTTCTTTATGAAACATCTGAAACGCTTTTTTCCTTTAGTTCTGGATATTGACTCAATAAACGATCATTCATATTTTTGATTTCATAGTAGATTTGGTTTCATTCTAAAACCATGGATGAATTATAGCACTTTGGCATCAATCTTTTGATTTACTATTTAAATAGGTAGATATAATGCCATGATAACAATGTAGTAAGAATTGAAGAATAGGTAATGAAAAACTATAGATAAGATTTTATGAGTGTTGAAAGAGTTAAGAGGAATTATTTTTAGAAAGAACGGTGGATGGGGATACAGGATTCGAACCTGTGAATACCACGACCAAAACGTGGTGCCTTACCGCTTGGCGAATCCCCAAGAAGATTTTAAAAGACTGGTTGCGGGAGCCGGACTTGAACCAGCGACCTTCGGGTTATGAGCCCGACGAGCTACCAACTGCTCTATCCCGCGATATTTTCTCTAAAGGGAATCGAACCCTGATAACTGGATGAAACCAGCTTCTCTTAGCGCTTGGCGATATTCAACCAAGTCGTTAATTGAGGTGAAATTATAGTCATTTTTAATTTGTTTGTCAAGGGTAATTTACTATAATCATTTAAAATCAATTTTGGAGTGAAAATGCCAATACAAAGAGTCAAACAAGCGATAGAAGATATCAAGCATGGTAAGATGGTAATGATGGTGGATGATGAAGATAGAGAAAATGAGGGTGACCTTGTTTTTGCAGCAACATTTTCGACTCCTGATAAAGTCAACTTTATGGCTTCGGAAGCTAAAGGTTTGATCTGTGCTCCTGTTACAGAAGAGATCGCCAATCGTTTGAATCTTAATCCAATGGTGAAGAACAATGACTCTCAGCATGAAACAGCTTTTACGGTTTCTGTGGATGCGCGTGTCTGTACGACAGGTATTTCTGCGTATGAGCGTGACATTACGATCAAAATCCTTGCAGATGCGCTCAGTCAACCTTCTGAACTTGTCAAACCAGGTCATATTTTCCCGCTAATTGCCCGTAAAGGTGGAACACTTGTTCGTACAGGGCATACAGAGGGTTCGGTTGATCTGTGTCGTTTAGCAGGTCTTTATGAAGTTGCTGTTATCTGTGAAGTCATGAAAGAAGATGGACACATGGCACGCCGTGATGATCTAGACATCTTTTGTAAAAACCATGACATGAATATTGTTTATATTTCGGATATTGTGGCATATCGTATGCAATCTGAGTCATTGGTGCGAGAAGTATTTTCGTCCAATGCGCAGTTTTTTGGGGCACAAACTCGTAAAATTGATATGGTGGATCATGAAGGAAATCATCACATCGTTTATGCTTTTGGTGAAATTGGAAAGACGAGTGCGGTGAAATTTCACCATATTTTGCCAGATCAATGAGCTTTTTGCTAATGAAAAAAAATACCAAGGCATTTTAAAAGCGATTGAGTATCTTAAAAAGAACAATGGTGTTTTCATCTTTGTCGATAGTGAATACACCACCAACCCAGAGCTTCGAGAGTTTGGTATTGGAGCGCAAATTCTTAAAAAATTGGGCATTGAAAATATTGATCTTATTTCAATCACGTCACGTAAAGATTATGTTGGCTTGTCAGGTTTTGGGCTCAATATCAATCAAGAGATCATTCTCTAAATCTTTACATGTAAAGGGGTTTCATGGATTTTTTTCTACTTTCAGCACTGGTACTTTTAGCGGTAACGGCCATTATGGTGACCATCTCCAAACATATGGGGCTTGGTTCTATCTTAGGCTTGCTGATTGCGGGAATTATCGTGGGACCTCATACTCCTGGACCTATTGTTACCAGTGAAGTCGAAAATTTACGCCATTTTACAGAATTTGGCGTGGTCATGTTGCTTTTTATCATTGGTCTTGAGATGCAGCCTGCTAAGTTATGGTCGATGCGCAAAGAGGTCTTTGGTTTAGGTTCGCTTCAAGTCATCGTTTCGGGTGTGGTTCTTGGATTGTACATGAGCTTTTTCGTGGATCGTTTGAGTGTAGCAATGCTTTTAGGCTTTACCTTGGCGCTTTCTTCGACGGCATTTGTCATGCAAATTTTGCAAGAAAAAGGTAAAGTCAATACAGAGCATGGCAAAAATGCTTTTGCAATTCTATTGCTTCAAGACTTAGCCGTAGTACCTCTTTTGGCAATTCTTCCTTTGCTTTCAACACAAGAATCAACGCATAATACTTCATGGTTCGAATCTTTAGCAACCGTTGTAGTCATGTTTGGGCTTTTAATTGTTTTTGGGCGCTACATCATTCCAAAAGCGTTGGATAAAGTCGCAAAACAGCGCAATAAAGATGCTTTTTTACTGCTGACGTTGCTGAGTGTTGTCCTTTCAGCGTATTTAATGGATCATGCAGGACTTTCGATGGCACTGGGTGCTTTTTTGATGGGTATGTTCCTCTCTACCTCACGTTACAGTTTTCAAATCGAATCGAGCCTAGAGCCTTTTAAAGGTATCTTGATGAGCCTTTTTTTCATTGCTGTAGGTATGTCAATCGATTTTAAAGCGATCATGAGTGACCCTTGGGTTTTTAGCGAACATATTGTGGTTATTTTAGTGCTCAAAGCGTTGATTATCTTCGTGCTGATGCTTGCTTTTGGAGCAACAAAAAGTGGTGCGATTAAACTAGCCTTTTTACTCAATCAAAGTGGTGAGTTTGGTTTTGTTCTCTTTGGTGCAGCCAAGGCATTGGGGATTATTGATGACCAACTTTTTGTTATTGGCATTGGTGTGATTTCGATTAGTATGCTCTTTACCCCAGTCCTTTATAGTTTTGGATGTTCGCTTGCCAACAGATTGGCAAAGGTTTCTCAGTTTTCATATTTTGAAAATGCAAGTATGGAGCAAAAAGTAGTTGTTGCAGGTTATGGTAGTACGGGTAAAGTGATTGCTAAGATGCTCAAAAGTAGTGGCATCCCGTTTATGGTATTTGACATCAATGCTACGGAAGTGGCACTTGGTCGCAAAGAGGGGTTACCTGTCTTCTTTGGCGATATTACAGACTTAAAACTGCTCAATACCATTAAACTGGATCAAGCTTCAATGATCATTGTCTCGATTGACCATAGTCTCAACGCTATTAAAGTGGTTAAACATATCAAAGATAACTATCCGCACATTAAGATTTTAGCACGAGCGCTTGACATCAAAGCCATGGATAAGATGCTTTTTGCAGGAGCCAGTTGGGTGATAGCAGAGACATTAGAAAGCAGCATTCGAACAGGCTCCGAAGCACTCAGTCAATTGGGTGTCCAATCGGATGAAATTGCCACCTTGTTGGAGTCATTGCGTAAAAATGAGTATGAACTTATTCGTGAAATTACCAAAGCATAAGTCACTTTACATGTAAAAGGAGAAGGAGAAAAAATGAGTCGTTTATCTATTCTTTTATCAACACTTACGAGTAGTATCATCATCCTTGGATGTACCCCGTCGACACCCAATTCACCCTCAATCAGCGCCGAAACCAATCAAACGAAGAGTGCTGATAACGCTCCTGAAACAACGGCTGTACAAAGAGTAAAAGAGGTGTATTGGAAGTTAATTGGTGTTGAGGGTAAAGCGGTTATGGAAGATCCTAATGGACGAGAGGCCTATATCATTTTGAAATTAGAAGGCAATCATTTGCAAGGCTTTGGCGGGTGTAATATTTTACTAGGAAGCTATGAGTTAAATGAGAACGATCATACGGTGCATTTTTCACGTGTTGCGTCAACCATGATGTCCTGTTCACGCATAACGGATGAAGCTGAATTTTTAAAAGCGTTAGAAAAAGTCGATCATTATAGTATTGATGAAGGTGTGTTATTACTTCAAAAAGCAGGTAAAACCGTTGCTACATTTGAAGCATCTTATCAGCCCTGAGAAGTGTGTAAACAGGAGGCTCTTTGCAAATCTAAAAGATTTTTTTCGTGCGATGGAATACTTTTTAAAACATGACTTGCCTTCATAAAATCGTACTCTGCAAGAAACAATAACGCTTCCATCCGTTTTTGCAGTGTTGCAATTTCCTCAAGCTGCGTTGACAAGATCGTTTTATACTCATGACATGTGCGCTCTTTGCGCAACGCTATTTCAATTTCTCCCCGCATAATGGTTAAAGGCGTGCGCAATTCATGCGACGTTTGGGTATTGAACTTCTTGATACTGTTAAAAGAGTTTTCTAAGCGTTCTAGCATAGCATTAAAGGCGATGGTAAGCTGATTGATCTCATCATCGCTTGAACGCGTTTCAATGCGTTTAGAAAGCTCTTTTGCATTCATGGACTGGATATTTTTCAGCATCTCTTTGAGGGGTTTAAAATATCTGCTCATTAAAAAATAACCCCCAAAACTTGACAATATTACAATAAAGGGCGTCAATAACCACTGCGTTTTTAAAAAGTGCTCAATGGCTTCATGTATCTGAACCACACCCGAGTTATTTTCCCTAAGGTTGTGCTCGACATTGATAAAAAGAGCATAGTTAAAGCTAGCTAAAACAACGGTTTGAATGAGAAGGTACCACAAAATCAATTTGAGTTTAATGCTCAACATGTTCATCCTTGGTAAGCCGTATAATCACGATTTCACTAGGAGCTCGAAAGCGAAAGTTCAAACCCCAACTACCATACCCTGTTGTGACAAATATCTGTGTTTTGCCATCACGATGTAAGCCTTGCAAGTAAGGCTGAAAAAGCCTGACGATATACCCAAAAGGATAAATCTGCCCACCATGCGTATGACCGCTAAGTTGTAAATCAATAGAGGCATTTTTCGTAAAGCGAATGTCTTTGGGCTGATGTGCCAATAAGATGGAAGGCACATTGGGATTGAGGTTTGCTAAAAGCTCTTTTTCATGGCGTTTAATGCCGAAGTATTTACTAAAGGAATCGCTAAGACCTGCAAGTTGAAGGCGATCATCACCTCTACAAAAGGTGAGAACACGATTGTCTAAACGGGTGAATCCTAGCGCTTCAATCTCATGGGAGAGTGCTTTACATGTAAAAAGAAGATCGTGATTGCCGCTGACAAAATAGACAGGATGCTTGATCTTCTTTAAAATATCCAGATGCGCTCGTATCTTAGAAGGAAAGGTATCGAATAGATCGCCCGTGTGTAAAATTTTCAAAAGAAGTCGGCAGATTTTCGATGCCAATCGTCATGCTTTTAAAATTCAGTTTTTCATACGCTTTTTCAAACATCATTGCATCTTTTAATTTTTCGCCAATGTCAGGTCATAGGAGATCGCAACTTCATCACGTACGCTTAAGAAAAGAAGGGTTGGAGGCTCAATGCCAAAGTCGCTCATCTTGATGTTAAAGCCACCTTTGAGTTTCAAAAGATCACTTTGATCGGCAATCTCTGCTTTTGTGTCAATCTCTTTGATCTGTTTATTGAGGGTGAGCGTGCCTAAAAGATGGTAGCCATCAGACTCTTTCTTAACCTCTTTGAGCTTGAAGGTCGTGGTTGGTTGTGCTTTTACATGTAAAGCTTCATACATGTGTTCATCACGTTTGTCATTTTCACTTTTAAGGTTTAAAAGATCGAGTGTAATGTCGCCTTTAAGGGATTCAACGGCATCGTCCATGCTGAGTTTGGTAACGATTTGAGTGCTTTTAGGGTTGATATTGCTATCACCTAATATCTCAGTTTGTGCTCCAATTGAGCCCTCTTTAAAAGTAAGCTCTTTGGCATACATGCTACCGCAAAGCAGTGAAGCACTTATCAGTGAAAACGCGATTTTATTGAACATTGTTAATCCTTTTTTGAGAAGTTTGATAGATAAAGTTATAGATTTCTGCGCACAAGAGTATGCAGATAAAGATAACGCCAACATAGGTGTAGCCGCCAAGCGCGCTAAGGAGCCCACCACCGCCTGCGATCCAGCCTGTCAAGACCATAATCATTCCTAAAAGCCTGAGATTGCCTAACTTTGAAAGTCGTTTGAGAATGACAAAGTTATAGTACGAGATCACAAAAGGGTACACCATACTCAAAAGCACCGCTTCGCGCGAAGCATAGAGCATGTAACTGAGGGCAAACAAAGCGACAATGACAAAGGAGTGATGCTCTTTAAGCGTGTCTCGAAGCAGATAGGCTGCTCCCATTCCCACCACATGAAAGACTAAGATAATATGCCACGTTTGGGCTCTCCAGATAGAAATGTCGCTACTTCGTGAAAGCGTTTCAAAGAGATTGGCATCTAAAAATGCCCAAATTGCCATCGATAAAACGGCATAAACACTCAAATTCTGAGGTTCAATTTCCACTCTATGTTCTGGCATACGGTGGATAAAAAAGCTACATGTAAACGCAACCAAAGAGAGCGCAATGGCAAGATTGCCTCGCAAAATAGGCTCATACGTAAAGAGCGCCGTAGCAAGGGCATAAGTAATACCCAGCGCTATGGCAATTTCGGTGTAGCGACCTTTGGTAAATTTAATCAAAAGTGGTGCGCTCATGCCAAGGCTGATACCCAGAGCACCCAAAACCACAAGGTTGAGGGCAGGGTAAAAGAGTGAACAAAGCGCTTGAAGCCCCACAAAAAAGATGATCTTTTTTTGATCGGTATTGAGCCAGCCAAACGAACGGTACACCAGCAAACTTCCAAGCCCTCCACCTAAGGGGAGGGTAAAGAAGGCTTGAATGTTAGAGTGAAACACTTCGATAATTCCCGTTTGCGCAATGAGCAAGTAGTAGCAAAATTCACTCGCAACAAAGAGTGTAAAGAGGGCATTAAACATAAAGACTCCTTTCAAATTTTGCTTGAAAAATGACGTAAACCGATGCAAATACTAAATCGTAAACGGCGATCAGCATCGCTTCAATGCCCAACTGATGGGAAAGGTACAGCGATAAAAACATGGCAGAGACAGCAATGCGGTTAAATGCACTTAGTTTGGCGAGGATGAGCGCGTAGGGTGGTTGTAGTAAGCCAAAAAGATGAAGAATCCCTGTCGTCGTCATAAAGGCAAAGACAACGTACTCGTACTTTCCTTCAAAACCGAAGCCTAAAAATGGATAGAGCGTGTCTGCAAAGATAAACAAAAAAAATGCCTCCTAGTGCGTCACTCAAAAAGCCCGTCAGATGGTAGAGTCTTAAGGTATCGATCTTTTCAACATTCATTCCTAATTCTGGGTAGAAAAAACCAGTAGTCACCAAAATGATAAAGAGTCCACACAGCATTCGAATCGTCCACAAAAGGTGAATATCTGCTTGCAAAAAGCCCGCTTCCATCATTCCTGCCATGGAAAGTGCGATGAGCATAAGGGCAAAACCCAGCGTATAAAAGAGGCTGAAAGAAAGTTGGTTGAGCTTTTTAAGATAGGGTGAAACCACGGCCATTGCCATAAAAAAACACCCACTCCCATAGCGATATGTGCATGTGCAACAATGAGATCATTGCGGTGGAAGAGCCAACGAAGTGTAGGGATAAACAAGATGTTCCCCTCAATGTCCACAAACAAAAAGGAGTAGACAGAGATGATTAAAAACGGGTTGTTTTTAAAGGTGATGTTTGCATCTTTAAGCCATTTGAGAAGCAGTGGCACAAAACAAAGGGTTAGGTACTGAAAAAACCACTCTTGGTTATAGGTAAGCTCGCCGATAAATATGCGGTGCGCAACTGAGTCAATGTACCCAACTAAAGGAATAATCCACATCGCGTGGTATTTTGCCACAAACGTCTTTTTGGCGTGCAGTTTGATGAGCAGGTAAAAAATAGGAATCAGGGTAAAACTCATGCCAAGCGTATTGTCACCATGAGGACCAACAATGGTTTTTTCCACCTGTCCGATGATGGGGTTCATCAACACCAAAAGGGCGATAGGTGAAGCGATAACAAGGTATAACGAGACTTTGATCCATAAGGGAATGACCTTGTAGACTTTGATGTAGTCATAGAGTGCCAAGATGTAAAAAACACCTGAAAAGGCGAGAATGAAGTTAAGCTCATACGCAAAGTCATAAAAGACGAGCCCTCGATGCACGCCCATCAGAAGGCTTAGCGTCATAAAGACTAAGAAAATACACCAAAGCGTAAAGTAGATTTTCAGTTTTTCCAGTCCTTTATCACTATGAATGTTCTCTTTTTCCATTAAAACAAACGGCAAAAAAGAGAGCATCAATGGCACAAAACCATACAGCATGAGCGAGACATGTACACTTCTCGCATTGGGAGCAGTGATGATGGAAGAGGGTAGAAAATAACCCAAAAGATTGAGTGAATACTCAAATCCAAATGCCAAACCAAGCACTAAAAAAAAGTGAACTGATCGCAAATGATTTTTGTATAAAACTAGATAATTTTTCCATCTTTTACCTCGATAATTTTGTCTGCATAATCCGATACATGGCGGTCATGCGTCGCGATGATGATCGTCGTGCCACTTTTGGAAAGTGTTTTAAAAAGCTTATAAATCGTCTGCGAATTGCGTGAGTCTAGGTTACCTGTGGGCTCATCAGCAAAGATGATTTTGGGCGTGTTCACGAGTGCTCGCACAATGGCAGCACGCTGACGTTGCCCACCTGAAATCTCATCGGGATATTTATGCTTAATGGCTTCGATGCCACATTGTTCAAAAAGCGTGTCGATGTAGGTGCTATTTTTATTGATCGCGGCTAGTTTGATGTTTTCTAAAATCGTTAAATACCCGATGAGGTAGTGAAACTGGAAGATAAACCCAACCTCTTTTTGACGAAACGCATCAATATCTTTGATGAGCGTGTAAGCTTTCCCCTCAAAAAAAAGCTCGCCTTTGCTTGGGAGAAGTAGAGAGGAGAGAATGGAGAGCAGGGTGGATTTACCACTACCGCTTTCACCCACGATAGCGATAAACTCACCTTTTTTGGCTTCAAAATTGACGTTATCCAGAGCGAGATCATTTTTATAGTAATGGGTAATGCCACCCGCTTGAAGTATCATAGCGCACCCCTTTGAATAAGGATGATCGGATCGATCTTTGATGCGCTGTAGGCAGGCAACAGTGCGCCTAAAAGTGCCATAAAAAGGGAAAAGCCAAAGACAGTTACAATCGTCTCAAGGCTAAGCTCACCATTGACATAGCCTTGAAATTTCTCGATGTGTGCGATCATAAACAAAAGTCCTTTAGAGAACAGAAGCGCTGAGAGAAAACCAACACAGGTGATGATAAACGTCTCACCGACAACCATCGTCATGATAAAATTGGATGACTTACCGATGGCTCTTAAAATGCCAAACTCACTTCTTCGCTCATTGATCGTAATGCTAATAAGACTCGCAATGCCAAGCAGTCCCATCAAAAATGCCACCGCACTGATCACAATGGAAGAGGTTTCGATGATCTTAAACTGATTGTAATTGTCCACAAATTCGTGTGTGGTTTTGGCTTCAATGTCAGAGCTTAGGGCGTTGATATGCTCTATAAGTTCTTCTACATCTGTATCTTTTTTGATGCTCACGAGCAAGATAGATGCTTCCTTGTTGAAGATGGCACTGGCATCCTCACGGTTAAGGACAGCGCCTCCATCTTCGAAGCCGACACCGTTTTCAAAGATGCCTGAAACGCTGAATGTTTTGTTTGAAATCGAGATAGTTTTGGGTGCGTGAAGGCGCGCATTGATATTTTTACCCAAAATGACTTCGCCCTTTTTAGGGTAAGTACCTTCTATCAGCGCATAGGTTTTAAAACGGTTTTCACTCACACCATAAATCGCTGCGATGGGAAGATCATTAATGGGTGAAGCGCCTAAGATGATTGCATATACGTCATTCACGCCTGCGATGTTTTTGATCTTAGCGCCAAGCGAAGCGTTGACATCGCTGAAAAAGGTATCGGCAATTTTGGCTTGCGTGACGATGATGTCACCTTCGGTTTTAAGTATCGCGGAGTACATACCAATGATGCCACGTGAAATCGAGGTTATCATAAAGATAGCCGTGATAGAGACGGTGATGCTTAGGTAAATTAAAAAGGTTTTAAAGCGGTTGCGATTTAGTGCTTTAAAGAAAAGTGATACCAATGAAATTTCCTTACAAGTTATAATTTAATGACAATTTTAGATGAATAAGATGAATTGAGTATGAATTATCTTTACATGTAAAACATTTAAAAGCTATGTCGAAGTACAATGTTCACAATGTTGAATGAGGGAGTATTATGAAAATTATTGTATTAGATACCGAAACGACAGGCATGCTTGAAAAAGACCGCATCTGCCAGCTTAGTTATTTAGTGATGAATGAAGAGTTTGAGATAGAGGAAATTCATAACGACCTTTGCACGCCACCCCTTCCGATCTCGTTCGAAGCAATGGCGATTCACCACATTACCCCTGAAATGCTTGAAGGTGAGCCAACGTGTGTGCAAACCAAAGCGTTTAAAAGACTCTGTGAGCTCAACATCCCTGCCAATATTATCGTCATTCAAAATGCCGCATTTGATCTTGGGATGCTTGCCAAAGAGGGCTTTAGCTCACAGATGAATCTCATCGATACCTTTCGCATTTTACGTGCCTACTATCCGCTTGAGGGTTCTTTTAGCTTGCAGTTTAAACGCTACCAGTGGGGACTGTATAAAGAAGAAGAGGGCTTGTCTCAAAAGCTTGGCATTACCATCAAAGCACACGATGCTCTGGGTGATGTCATCGTTCTAAAACACCTGTTTGAACGCCTGTGCGAAGAACACTCCATGCCAAAGATGATACTTCTCTGTTCTGAACCTATCGTACTAAGTCACATTCCTTACGGAAAAAACAAAGGCAAAAAGTTCGTCGATGTAGCACATACCGATCGCCAAGACCTCCACTATATGCTAAATGCCAACGGACTCGACGCCGATGTAAAAGCCTCCATACTCCACGCGCTTGAAAGCACCAAAGAGAACGTCACCCTAACCATCAGCTTTGGTAAATACGCAGGCAAAACGCCCGAGGAAGTTTTAGAGATAGATAGAAACTATCTTTTATGGATGGTCAATAAGATGGATAACCTCAATGCTGAGTTGAAAGAGGCGATAGAGAAGGTTTTGGTAGCGTATCCATAAATTTTAAGATAAAATTGTACTAAATCAATAAAGGTCTAATGATGAGTAATGATATAAGGTGGCAACAACGGTTTTTTAACTACCAAAAAGCACTTAAACAGCTCAAAGCAGGCGTGGATTTATCAGCTCAAAGAGAGTTGTCCCTCTTAGAAAAACAAGGGATTATCCAAGCGTTTGAGTACACCCATGAACTAGCATGGAAAACGATGAAAGATTTTTTGGATTATAAAGGCTCAACCGAGCAAATTTATGGCTCAAAAGATGCAACACGGCAAGCCTTTCTTATGGGTTTAATCGCACATGGAGAGGATTGGATGAGAATGATACTAAGCAGAAATCTAACCTCTCACACGTATGATGAAAAAACAGTTGAAGAGATAGTGAATGAAGTGTTGGGAAATTATAGTTTTAGATTTGAAGAGTTAGAGCAAAAGCTATCGACACTTTTAAAAGAAGAGAGCCTTTAGAGATGTCTTTTGGTCTGAGTGATGATGTCATTGAAAAAATGCAACAGGTTTTTTCGCAGTTTCCTAACATCAAAGAAGTTGTTGTGTTTGGCTCTCGTGCTAAAGGAAACTATAAAGAAGGCTCCGATATTGACCTAGCACTAAAAGGTACTGCTCTCAATCTCCAAACACTGCAAAACCTTGAACTTAAACTAGAAGAACTTTATTTGCCCTATAAAATTGATATGGTGATTTATAAAAATATCGCCAATGATGCGCTCAAAGAGCATATTGATAGAGTTGGAATGGTCTTACAAAAATAAACGCTTGCTCTAAGTTGTGGTAAAAATATGTAGGCCAAACGCCAGAGAAAGTTTTAAAATATGACCGAAACTATCTATTATGGATGGTCAATAAGATGGATAATCTGAGTGCAGAGCTGAAAGAGGCGATAGAGAAGGTTTTGGTTTCGTATCCGTAAAGGTTTATATGTAAAAATTCTAACGCACAAACACCCTTTTTAGATATGTTAAAATACTTTCAAACATTCACTTCATCAAAAGGACTTCAAGATGGCAACGAATACTGGTAAAAATCATCGAATAGGCTCAATTAAGGATAGATCACAGTTCTATAATGAAAGAACTAACACTTATCTTGAAAGAGATGCTATAACAGGTCTTATTCTGAAAGGGAAACAAGGTAAACCTTTTAAGGGTGTTGCAAAAGAACCTGATGGTCGTAAAAAATGAAATTTGATTTGCCTGAGGATTTATTAAAACGAAGCGAAGAAGCAGACTCTTTAAAAAACTATCTTCTTAAAAGATATGAACAGATTCCTCTAAAACCATTTACATTAAATATTAATGCTGAATGGGGATATGGAAAAACATATTTTTTACAACAATTAGCCAATAAATTTGCGGTTGATGGACATCCTGTTGTCTATTTTGACGCGTGGAAAAATGACTATACGAAAGAGCCTTTGCTCGCTTTTATGTCAGAGTTAAATGGACAATTAGACGAATATTTAGATAAAAGAGAGCAGAAAGCAAAAAATATTTTAAAAAAGATTGCCGAGTTTTCATTA
The DNA here is from genome assembly GCF_002162315.1 of Sulfurospirillum diekertiae. Lineage (NCBI taxonomy): Bacteria > Pseudomonadati > Campylobacterota > Epsilonproteobacteria > Campylobacterales > Sulfurospirillaceae > Sulfurospirillum > Sulfurospirillum diekertiae. Next base: position 1,214,454 of record NZ_CP021416.1, read on the forward strand.
CCAATTATTTTTTCAATTATTGCAAAACGCTTTACAGGATACAGCGTAGACCAACTTAATGAAATGTTATCTGAAGATAAAGGAATTGAGAAAGAGAAAACTGAAGATAAAGTTTCATCTTTAGTGAGCAATATGACTAAGATAACACTTGAAGAACATTTTAGAACTAAAAATAGCATCAATGATTTTAAAGAGAATATGAAAAATCTTTTAAGAAAGATCGAAAATTATAAGAATAAAAAACTTCCACTTTTTATTCTTATTGATGAATTAGACAGATGCAGACCAAATTATGCTATCGAGCTTTTAGAGAACATCAAACATCTTTTCGATATTGAAGGAATTTACTTTATCATTGCTACGGATTCAAGACAGTTGTCTCATTCCATCAATGCCGTTTATGGTGTCAATTTTGCATCCGATAAATATTTGAAAAGATTTTTTGATTTAGAATACACACTAAAAACACCTGAGGTTTATGACTTTGCGTATTATCTTTTTGACCACTATAATTTGCTCAATCACGATAAATTCTTTGTTCCTTTTGAAGAAAATGAGTATAAAGAAAAAAATCTAAATGTCGTTGCATTTGATCTAATGGCACGTTTTTTTAAACTTGTACCCAGAGATATAGAGCAAACGGTTTCCATGTTATCAACCATTTGTTTGACATGGAATGTTGAACATAAAATCCACTTAATTTATATGGTGTTTTTAATCATGCTAAAACATAAATCTAATAGTGATTTTGAAAAATATAAAGATGCGTTACTAGCTAAACCCGACTGGATAACATCGGTAGATTGCCCCTTAGATATGGACAAAACTATTGGGGTCAATCAGCTCTATGTTATAGGAAATGAAGCTCGTAAAAATATATTATTGACTAAGATAATTGAGCGGTATAGCAAGCTAGAAAATATTGCAATAAAAACATTTTTTAATATATATGATCGTTCAGAAAATCCAATAGAAAACAACATTTTTAATTTAATTAAAAATGAAAAAGGTATTACAAGCCGTCTTAGTTCAGAGGTATTAAAAAGTTCTATTCAAACCTATAAAGATAAAATTTTGCATTGTGGTCAATTTGATATTATCTCTAAGGCTAAATGAGTTTCACAAAACAAAAGGAATAAAATGGAAAATAAGGGCTCAGGACTAAACTTTTAACTTTTGAAATCCCTTTCAAACACATTCACAAACTGCTCAAAAATGCCTTTACATGTAAAGCCATTCTCCCTCACACACAAAACTAAAATAGTGTCATAAATAACCACGATAGAAAAGGTTTTGTGGCATATTTGTTTAGAGGCTACGTAGAGCTTTTCTTTAAGTTGGGTTGTGTTAGCATAAATGCAATGTACCTTTATGGGAGAATCAAACTAATGATTAAACATATTGAACTATCTTTACGCAAATGCGTTGCTCCCGAGTTTGTTTTTGGTGTCGATGCTCGAAAAATGGCGGGAAAATATGCCAAAAATTTAGGTATAAAAAAGGTTTTAATCGTTACCGATCCTGGCGTCATTCGCGCGGGTTGGGTTGATGATGTTACAAAAGCATTGGAAGCAGAAAATATTTCCGCGATTCTCTTTGATGATGTCGTCCCTAACCCAAGAGATACCAACGTTTTAGCCGGCGTAAAGCTTTACCGCAAGCATAAATGCGATGGCATTGTGACTATCGGTGGTGGTAGTCCTATGGATTGTGCCAAAGGCATTGGCATCGTTGTTGCCAATATGGGCGATGTCTTAGCATATGAAGGTGTCGATAAAATTCTCTACCCTTTGCCCCCACTGATTTGCATTCCCACGACGGCAGGAACGGCAGCGGATGTTTCTCAGTTTGCCATTATCAACGATATTAAACGGCATGTGAAGATTGCGATTATTAGTAAGTCTATCGTTCCAGATGTCTCCTTGATTGACCCTGAAACAACGATGAGCATGGATAAAGAGCTTACCATCAACACAGGGCTTGATGCGTTAACCCATGCTGTTGAGGCGTATGTGTCCAATGCCAACTCCGCGATTACTGATTTGTACTCTTTGGAAGCGATTTCGCTGTTAGGTAAAAATTTGCCCCGTGTTGTAGAACATCCTAATGATATACAAGCGCGTGCTTCGGTGATGATGGCAAGTCTTCTTGCAGGTCTCGCGTTTTCCAATGCTTCTCTTGGGGTGATTCATGCAATGGCACATTCACTTGGTGGCTGGCTTGATTTACCGCATGGTTTATGCAATGCTATTTTACTCGAGCATGCGGTTGCTTATAATTTTTCCCATGCAAAAGAGCGCTACCAGACGATGGCCTCGTATATGGGAATGAAAGGCAATCTTAATTGCGATGCGATAGTGTATGACATCCATGAGTTTAAACTCTCTTTAGGATTGACACAGCGTTTAGGCGTGTTGGGTGTTACGCGTGAGATTATTCCTCATCTTGCTTCGATGGCACTGCAAGATGCGTGTATCGTTACCAACCCTGTTATGCCAAGTCAACATGATGTTGAGGAGATTTTGATCCATGCCCTATGAAAACAGTGACGACTTACGCACTAAAATTATTGGCTTAGGAGAGAGCTCTGTTCGTAAAAGCTACTACCCTCAGCTTCAAGATAGAATCGTGGAACTCGAGCGTTTTCATGGTCTTTTGGATCGCGCTAGGGAGTTAATCTTTTTAGTCGATGCACAGAGTTTACGCATTATCGATAGCAATGCCATTGTCTGTTCAACTTTTGAAGCATCCAAAGAGAGTTTAATGGGAAGTGAGCTTGCGCAGTGGTTTCCTCCCCATTTTATGGATGCTTTGAATACTTTGTCTCAGGAGAGTGAACATTGTTCCATCGTTGAGACGATCATTGCAAATTCTTCGGGCGCAGTTCCCATGGAATTTGTACTCCAATATGTCAACTTTAGTGCGCAAAATTATTATGTCATTTTGGGCAAAGATATTTCTGAGCGCAAGCATGCAGAGTCTAAGATTCATACCTTAGCTTTTTATGACTCTCTAACCCACCTTCCCAATCGCCAACTGCTTCATGATCGTATGGCAATGGCTCTGGCTAAAAACCAACGGCATCACAGAGTAGGGGCGCTTTTGATGATAGATCTTGATAATTTTAAAGCGTTAAATGACACCAAAGGTCATCACATTGGAGATGAACTTTTGATTCAGGTGGCGAGTAGGCTTCAAAGTGTTCTCCGCGATGGTGATACATTAGCGCGTATGAGCGGTGATGATTTTATCGTTTTACTAGAAGGTCTTCATTTAGAAGAAGACAAAGCGGCCTTGGAGGCTGAAAAGTTCGCGACACGCATCAAATATCTCCTGAACGAGCCTTACAATCTTTTAGGGTATGAGCATACATGCTCTTCGAGTATTGGTATTGCACTGTTTAGTTCTAAACCAAAAAGTAAAGAGACATTGCTCAAGCAAGCGGATATTGCGATGTATCAAGCTAAAAAACTGGGGCGGAATCGTATCTGTTTTTATGACCCTGTGATGCAGGAGAACATTGAGCAAAAAACAACGATGGAGCATGAACTGAGAATTGCGCTCTCTCAAGAAGAGTTGACACTTTTTTACCAACCCCAAGTCAACTTAGAGGGCGAAATCATTGGTGTTGAAGCACTGGTGAGATGGAATCATCCTCAAAAAGGGCTTGTGCCGCCCAATGCGTTTATTCCGCTCGCGGAAGAGACTGGATTGATTATTCCTGTTGGCAGTTGGGTGTTACATCAGGCTTGCGAACAACTCAGCCTTTGGACGAAAATGTATCCAGAACGACATTTACATGTATCTATTAATGTGAGTGTTAAACAGTTCCAAGAAGCCTCTTTTTACGACACGGTTGCTGAGGTTATTGCCAAGAGTGGTGTGGAGACGGGACGGGTGAAATTGGAATTAACCGAGAGTTTAATTGTCGAAAATATACGCGAAACGATTGTCAAGATAGAATCACTGCGTTCCCTTGGCATCGGCTTTTCATTGGATGATTTTGGCACAGGGTACTCTTCGCTTTCCTACTTGAAGCGCTTGCCGTTGGATGAACTCAAAATCGACCAATCCTTTGTTCGTGACATTGGCAATGACAACAATGACGCGATGATCGTTAAGACCATTATAGAGATGGCGCGCAACTTTGACTTGGATGTGATTGCTGAAGGTGTTGAAGACCAAGAGCAGTTCAAGTTTTTAGAAGAGAATGGCTGTACGTTGTTCCAAGGGTATCTTTTTGGAAAACCAATGCCCGCGAAAGAGATAGAACGCCTCTTTTTAGATGCATAACGCTTTATATGTAAAAAAATAGCTTAATCAATAGTATTTTTTTGTACTTAATAGGGGGTTGGTAACTATGTTGCGATGGATCATAGCTTTTTTAGTGATAGTATTAGGTTTGAATGTTTATGCTGACCAAGGCATTCCACAAGAGCATATAGTCGCCCTTTCGCCTGAGGCTTCATCTTCGAATGTTATTGAGATTAAACGTTTAACCTTAAGTGCCAATGCACTAGAACTTAAAGCCTCGAGCCAAACAGCCTTAGAGCTCAATGCGCTCTTTGGTGATAACTCCACCCAAACGATTACTACCACTATAGAATGGCTTGTGTCAGATCCTACCGTTGCTTCCATCACCCATAACACACTTCAAGCCCTTAAAGAGGGAAAAACAACCATTCAAGCACGCTATTATGGTAAAAGTTCCAACACACTGACCATTACTGTTTATCAAGAGATCAATGGACATAGACTCCCTCCAAAACCTGATCCTAAGTTAAACAATGCAACCCTCTTGGGAATAGACAGCAATCACAATGGCGTGAGAGATGATGTCGAGAGGCAAATTTACTTCAGATACAAAAAACCCGTTATCCAAGCCTTTATGATGCAAAGTGCAAAATCGTATACTCAATCTTTAGAGAATCCTATTGCGAGTGCTAAAGCAGAAGAGATCAAAGGTGCAATATGGAAGGAAGGCTCATGCTCTGGATATCTAGAAGTTGTTGAAAAAATAGAAATGCCAAGTGTTGAAGGTCTTAAATTTTTAAACAATGCCTATATGAATACTAAAGAGAGAATCAAAGCCTATAAAAAATTTAATGAGGCTTTAAGTGGGGGAAGTTACTCTATTCCATTACCAAGAGATTATAAAAAAGAGAGTTGTGATTTTAATGTTGAAGAGATGCTGGAGATGGGAAAATAAGAGTGCAGGGCTAAACTTTTAACTTTTAAACTGAACACTCTTTTACATGTAAAGATTTATTTTGGAAGTTAGAGTATAAAAGGGATGATTCTTTTTGTTTTGCGCATGTAGGTTGTGTACTCGCTAGAATGCTCCATCCACAACATCTCCTCTTTTTTAGCTTTCAAAAACAGCGTTATGATTAAGAGTGTATAGATCAAAAAGCTGAGAATGGTAGGCTTAGACACTACAACCCCAAGCATCATCACAAGGACTGAAAAATACATAGGATGCCTGATGTAGCGGTAGGCTCCTGTGGTGATGAGTGAGGCGTTTTCTTTGATTTCGGGGGTGATGTTGAAGTTGCCAAGGGGGTTGTGTCTCACCGTATAGAGTCCAAAGCCACAGCCTAAGAGAAAGATGAGTAAAGCAAAGTTGCTTGGTGTATGCAAACCATGTTCTACAAGTAAGATTGCGATGAAGATGAATTGTAACGATACTAAAAGGTAAGAGTATGCTTTTGAACTCATTGATTCTCCCTTTCAAAAGCTTCCATTAAACTGCTCAAAAATGCTTTTACATGTAAATCATTTTCTATCTCAATGCGCTCTTTCATTTCATGAGCAGTGATGCGTAAAGCTTCGACACATTCATCGTAAAGCACTCGAGTTTCGCTGGTACTTAGCTCACAACTCTCTTTACCAAAGCGGAGCAAAAACGCTTTGCTCCACCATTTCTTACTTTCCAAAAGATGCAAAGCAGGGATGTCTTTTTGAATGTAGAGTGTCGTACAGACGACATCGTATGCAGGTGCAAGCCAAATATCGTGAATGTTTTCATAGAGCATACCAAAGTTTTTGAGGTGTGCATCGCCATTTTGCACGAGTGTGTTGATGACCATCATCTTGAAAAAATCTCTTAATGCCTTTTTCTTGTATTTTGGTGAGACAAACGTTTTGATGCTTTTGGCGATATGCTCATAGGAGCCTTCGTATTTTTCATCGGCTTGGCGTGCTTGAAGAACACACATATCTTCAAAACCTAGGTAGTTGCCATCATCTTTGATGTCAAAGCGTTTCATAATGAAGAGCTTGTTGTCATCGGATAGGTAAAACTCAGGCACTTCAATGCCAGCACATTTTACGACTTTCATGCAGTAAAATTCGTTAAGCGCTAAGTGTGGGTACTCGTCACCCCATGACTTGACGATGTACTCTTGCAGCGGCAAGGTGACTTTGTCGCGCACTTTGACTAAAACTTTGGGTTGAACACCACTGATAGGAGAGTCCAGTGCAAAACGGCTTACAAGTTCATCAAAGAGCGTTTCACTCTTGGGGTGCAAGAGTGTGTCTAAACTGAGGGTTGATTCTTCTTGTGTCTTATCTGCTTCGTACGTAAGCCTACCTTTAATGCTATGCGCCATGAGCTGAAGAAGTCCGAAGTCATCGGTTTTGGTTATTTTTGAAAAATGTTTTTTGATGATGGAAAGAAGATACCCCTCGGGCAAGTGCATCTCAAAAATGGGGTGAAGTTTTGGGTTTGCATAACTTTTGACTCTCACAGGCATACTCAGCGATACAAAGGCATCTTGATTGTCGGTTGTGTAGTCAAAGATGTATTCGTTATTTTCGAGAAGGATAGTGCCGACTTTTTCGTTAGAAACTTTTACATGTAAACTATCTGGCATCTCTTAGCTCCTCAAAAGTTGGGAAGGGCGATTTTTCTTTACATGTAAGTTCATACCCTAAGTAGTCAAGGATGTGGAGTATTTTTTTGATGCCGACATCGGAGCTTGTTCCATTTTCAAGAGAGCTAATGGTGGCACGAGAGATGCTAAGATCATGAGAGAGTTGTTCTTGCGACACTTTTTTCTCTTTACGAAGTTGTGCCATGTGCGCTCCAAACTCTTTTAAATCCATAACAGTTCCTTGACTAATATTTTAGACATTTTATAATTTTAATATATAAATATCAAATATATTGTTCAAAAATAAAAAAGAGTGATGGGAAAATTGAAGAAAAGTAGTTTACATGTAAAGCCAAAAGTGAAATGCTAAGCTTTACATGTAAAGATTATTTTTTTTCTTCTACGACTTTAGCAGGAGTGACAGGTTTTTTAGCAGGTTTAGCGATGATCTCAACATAACACTCGCTCCATTTAGCACTGTGAGCTTTGTCGATTTCTTCGCTAAGATCGGCTTGGTGAATGGCTTCTGCATTTTCGCTTGTCTCACCAAATTTACACTCAAACTCCCAAAAATGAAAGCCCTCAGGTGTTTTTTTCGTGCGTTCACGTTTAATGTATTTACGAATTTCATGTTTGATGGCATCCACAAGTCGGTCACTATTTTTATTTTCTTCTTGAAGGTGAAATATCTTTTTCAAGGCTTGCCTTTTAGATTTTATTTAAGTGTGACATTGTACTTCATTTCACCTTTGATCGCGAATTTATTGAAATTCTGTTTTGTAGGCTTCATCAAGAATAGCCATAAAGGCAGTAGGATCCATGTAGCCTGTATACCCCTCAAGAATGGTGTGGCGAGTTGGAGAGAGAATGGCATTGGCAGGAGTGTATTTGGTATGTAAATCATCGGGTAAAGCTGGGTCCATTTGATCAATGACAACCAAAACATACTTCTGATCAATCTTGTTACGGTAGGTAGGGTTATTGAAAACCTCTTTTGTCATTTGCTTGCAGTAAGGGCAATTTTCACTGACAATATTGACAAGAATGAGCTTTTTCTCTTTAACTGCTTTGGCACTTTCTTCGTCTAAAAAAGCAGCGTGAAGTGTTGCCATACTCATGAGTGCGACAAAAAAGAGTCTTAGGAGTGTGTACATGTTTTAACCTTTGTAATGAAAGATAATTTAACCAAAACTCTAACACAAGCTTGATAAAAGCATATTGAACTAGGCATATAGGTATATTTAAAGTGTGGATATGTTAAATTACACGCAATTTTAATGCCAAGGACTGTGCAATCATGGCAAATATTCGTGAAATTTACCAACTCGGCTCTCCTGTTATCCGAAGTATGGCTGCCAAAGTGGAGGATGTCCATTCCACTCAGATTCAAACGCTCATTGATGATATGATCGTTACATGTAAAGACTCAAAAGGGGTGGGTATTGCAGCTCCTCAAGTGAATTGCTCTTTGGCGATTGTGATTATTGCCTCTGAACCTAGTGAGCGTTACCCTTCTGCGCCACAGATGGAGCCAACTGCACTGATCAATCCCAAGATTATCTCGCATTCCCCCAAGATGCTCAAAGATTGGGAAGGGTGTCTTAGTCTTCCAGGAATCAGAGCACAAGTACCCCGTTACAGCGAAATTGAGGTTGCCTACACCGATAGAGATGGCAACAAACACCATGTCATCTATAGCGACTTTGTTGCCCGTGTCTTTCAGCATGAATATGACCATCTCATCGGTAAAGTCTTTATTGATAGAGTAGAATCAACCTATGACATTGTGATGGAAAAAGAGTATCAACGTATCCTTGCACAGTAAACTATAAAACAGAAGGAGTAGGATTTTGAAAACACGCATTTACTATGATGATACCGACGCAGGCGGTGTGGTTTATCATGCCAATTACCTTAAATTTTGTGAGCGTTCCCGTAGTGATCTTTTTTATGAACATGGAAGAAGTCCTGCCGTGAATGGTGGGCATTTTGTGGTACGTCATCTTGAAGCAGATTTTTTAAAATCCGCCAAACTGGGTGATCTTATTGAGGTCAAAAATGAACTGATTGAGCTTAAAAACGCTTCATTGATTTTGAAGCAAGAAGTCTGGAAAGACGATGTAAAACTTTTTGCTATGACTTCCACACTTGCGTATGTCAAAGAGGGGAAGCCCTGCAAAATTGATGATGAGACAAAAGCCTTTTTTAGAGACCTTTTACTTTAAGGTCTTTGTTCCTTTGTGTTAAATATACCTTTGGCATAAAAAAGAATAAATGCTAAGGCAAAAGCTCCAAGCGTGACGATGCGAAAAAGAGTTTGTGCATCGTAATGATCCCAGATATAACCAGCCATCGTTAAAGAAATAAAGGTTGCCGTTCCCACACATCCATAATAAATACCATATGCTGAAGCTTTAAGCTCTTTGGATGTGGTATCGGATATGATGGCTTTTGCTAAGGCATTAAAACCGCCTGCAAAAAATCCATAACACCCAAATCCGATCCATGCACCTATGGGGCTCTGCCATGTCATAAACCATGAAGACAATCCAAAAGAGGCATACATGAAACTCAGCATCATGGGTTTACCTAAGCGATCCGCCAGTTTTCCAATAGGAATTGCAAAGAGAGACTGTGTGAAATTATAAAGCGTATATGCCAAAGGAATCATCATGAGGGCAAGTCCATTATCGCCTGATTTTAAGACCATAAACGAGTAATTCATAGCGATAAGGCTAAACGCTACTTGAAAGATAACTAGCGTATAAAATTGTTTTGAAAGCGAAAAAGGTCTAAATGAGCGAAAAGGAATCGGCGGAGTCCTGACATCCGATACAAACACAATCAAAATCAGCAGAGCCAACATACCAGGAACAAAACTAAGTGCAAATACAAGTCTAAATGTTGTTTCACTCTCTCCATAGAAATGCAAAAATAAGAATGCGGATAATGATCCTGCAATGGCACCAGCACTATCCATCATTTTATGAAAACCAAAGATAAAACCACTTCTTTGCGCTGGTGAAAATGCCGAAATTAAGGCATCTCTTGGTGCGCTTCTGACCCCTTTACCAAAACGATCCCCCACACGGACAATACCAACCATAAGCGCACTACTTGCAAAATAGGCTAAAGGCTTAATAAGATTTGAAAATCCATACCCTACGATTGTGAGCATTTTTCGGTGCCCTAATTTGTCGGATAAAAATCCTGAAATAGCAATCAAAAGAGCAACGCCAAGTTCTGCAAATCCTTCGATCATGCCAATATTAGATTTTGTAGTATGTAAAAATCGTTCCAAAAAAAGCGGTAAGAGGGGAAGGATCATCTCTGTTGCAAAATCAGTAAAAAAACTGTTCACACCTAACGCGATAATGTTTTTATTGATGTTTTCCATTACAGTGTTCCAAATTTAATGGCGAATTTTATATAAAAAACGGCAGATACTACACTTTAAACAAGAAGGATTTCCTGTATAACTTCAATGAGAAGCTGCTACTTTATCGTGTAACAGCTTCATAACTCAAGTCTAATTTGCTCGGATGAACTCATTGCGACCGGGTTGATACAATGAGGTGTTATACACCACTTGGTTACCAGAGATATTCTCTTTAAAGGTTCGTGATATTTTTCCATCAAAGAATTGTTGGCAGAGATAATCGGCTCCAACAGAGGTTGAGTAGTTGACCCAATCATAAACAATGTCATGTCCAAATAAAGCATTGATCTCTTCAAGTGAAGGAGGTGCTTTTTGGATGGAGTTGGCAATATACATTTGGTCACGATCTTCATACTGTGTTAGAGAAAGCAGTAAAGGGTTATAGTTGATCTGTGTTGAGAGTAACATGTATGGATTAATACCATTGGCACGAAGCTGTGAAGCGATGAGGCTGGATGTAACCAATGGTGTATTGAGATAAAGTGATGCGTTATTTAAAGAGCTATTCCCTTTAAAGAGTTGTTTATAGTTCATTTTAGAATTTTCGACGCGCTTCTCATAAAAGACATGATTGCTGTTTTTCTTAATGAGTCCATTGAGTTGATAGCTTAGGCTACTTCCATCCTCAAATGTTCCAACACGATCATTTGCTTTTGTTGCCAAGAGGGCGATTTGTTGGTCATAATCGATACCACCAAAGATGATATTAGAGCCAGCACTTCGTACATTGGAGCGATTGAGTGTAGGAATAAAGACAAGGGTGTCTTGTACATTGTTCGCAATGATTTGTGCACCATCTGCTGTTACAGGAGCAATGATGTAGTGGTATCCACCTGCTTTAATGTCAGAGAGTGCTTTAGCAATTGAATCTTCTCTTTCATCCCCTGTATTGAAAACATTGAGATCAAAATAGTAGTTTTTATACAATAAATATGCAATGACGGAGTTCACTGAAGTAATAGCATATTTTTTAATGGTTTTTTGAGGGACTAAAACAGCAATTTTGATGATAGTGCTGTCATCATTCAGCGGCTTTGGCATAGAGGCGGCAGGAACAGGCACTAAGGTTGATACAGAGGTATCTGTTTCTTGTGAAGAGGAGGTTGCTTCTTCTGTGCTTATAGGCTGTTTTGGTTGTTCAACGGTTGTACTCGGTGTCGGTGTCGCCATCGCAATTGTGGTTGATGTAATCGTATTGTCAATCGTCACAGGGGCTGAAGAGGACTGTGTCTCGGTATTTTTTAAACTGCTAGAGGGGGTTGTTGCTTTTGCAAGCGGTTTTTCAGAGCCCGGATACGTTGAAGTATTCTTTTGATTAGGAGCTTTTTTCATACTCGTTGATACATTGTAGGTACTGGGTGTGTAAGGCTCTGGGGCTTGGGTTGTACAGCCTGCAAAGATGAATAAACTGAGGGATAATGTCAACCAAAATCTCATAACATGCTCCTTATTTTTAGCATATCTGCAAAAACCTCTTTTTTAGCGCTGGGGTTTCGCAGTAAAAAACTTGGGTGGAACGTTGGAATCAATTTGGCTTCACCAAAATTGAGCACGGTGCCACGTATTTTATCAATGGGTGTATCATACTCTCCTGTGAGATGATGAAAACTGGTCGATCCAAGTGCAACAATAATTTGTGGTCGAATGGTTTGAATCTGTTGCATCACATACGGTTTGCAACAAGCAACTTCTTCAGGTGTTGGAACACGATTATCGGGTGTTTTACACTTCAAAATCGTGGTGACATAGACATCTTCTTTGGGGATCAAAAGAACTTTTTCGATCATATTTGCGAGCAATTCGCCGCTTTTACCCGTAAAGAGCATTCCTGTTTCATCTTCGCTAACGCCTGGGTTATCGCCTATAAACATCACTTTAGCTTTCAGATTACCTGCACCAAAATGACATTTTTTACGACTCTTTGCAAGTGCACAAAGATGACATCCTGCGACACTACTTTTTAACTCTTCTAAATTCTGTGACAGGGCAGGTTGTGTGCTCAACGAGAGCGGTCGATACTCTTGGAAGAATTCAAATCCAAGAGCTCTGTACTGGTATAAAAGTTTTAAAAGTCGTATCTTTTCAATGTGAGTCATTCTTATATGGTAGCCTAGCGGGAGTTAAAATATCCTTATTCGATGTCACAATACTCTAAAGTTGGGAGGTCTGGCTTTTGCAAATTGTGGTTATTGGCAATAAAAAGATTTTTGAGGTTTGTCAGCTTTTGAATGGATTCTGGAAGGCTTTCTAGGAGGTTTTCTTCGACATCTAATTCATAGAGGTGCAATAGATTTCCAATGCATTCAGGGAGGCTTTTGAGGCGGTTAGCACTCAAATCCAAAGAGGTGAGTTTGGAGAGTTTGCACAGTGTGTTTGGTACACTCTCTAAGAGGTTGTTTTCCAAAGAGAGAATTTTTAAATCTTCTAATTTTGAAATATCAAAGTCAATGGAGGTGAGATGGTTGGAGGCAAGGTTGAGTTTGACCAGCATATCGTGCGCCTCTAATGAAGGAAGATTTTGCAAAAGATTGCCTTCTAAAATAAGGGTTTCAAGCTCTTTGATTTCACCAAGAGATTTAGGCAATGTGGTGAGTTTATTAAATGAAAGATCGAGATAATAGAGCGATTGCATCGAGCCAAAGACTTCAGGGAGAGACTCAAAATAATTGGTATCCAAGCTTACATGTAAAAGTTTTTTGAGGTTTCTAAAGGCAGCATCTAAATGGCTTAAACGGTTGACAGCAAGAGTGAGCCTCGTAAGCTTGGAGAGCGCATAAAAACTTTGTGGCAGTGTCGTCAGTTGATTTCCATTGAGGTTTAAAATGACTAAAGAGCTTAGTTCTCCAAAGTTTTCGGGGAGACTTTGTAAAAGGTTGTTCTCGCACTGCAAATTACGAAGATTTTTAAGGGTGCAAATACTTTGTGGAAGCTCTGTAAGCCTATTACCTGAAATTTTAAGTATGCTAAGATTTTGAAGGGCATTAATGCTTTCAGGTAGACTTTTGAGCTTTTTCCGACTGAGATCAAGCGTAGTGAGGCTTTCAAGTTTTGAGAGTTCACGAGGCAAGGTGTGTTCCAATCCTTGGGATTTTATCCAATGTGCAAAATCGCGAATACTCTCACTCATCACTCTCTCCTTGCTCAAATCTACTATTTTTTTGATCAATTAAAAAGGCAATCTCTTCGTAATCAATTTCACCGAATTCTACCATATTAAAGAGTGCCATTAAAGGTCTACGACAACAGGTTTGATTACACCCAGTGACAAGTTTTTTGGCTTTTTTATAGGGGAGGGTCGTAGATTTAAAAATATCAATAGCTTCCTGAATGGTTTTTTGACCGCATTCACAGATGATTTTAGAGGCATATTCTTCCATTAATTTATCCAGCTTTTGAAGCGATATAGAGCGCTCTTAGCTCCTTTTTGTTGAGAACTTTTTTTACGTTTTGTCACCATCTCACGCACTTGAGGAAGCATTTTATTGATAACCTCATTTTCAGGCTCATACCCCATCGCTCGAAGATGGAACAGAAGTGTTGAACTGCCTGAATGCTTACCAATAGGATAACTGCGTGTCATCCCCACACTTTGAGGTGAAAAGGCTTCATAGGCTTTATCGTGTTTAATCATACCATTAACATGAATACCCGATTCGTGTGAAAAGATATTTTTACCTACAATCGGCATTGTGGCAGAGATACTCTGATTGGAAGCTTTTTCGACCAGTTGCACCACATGTTTAAGAGCGTCTGCATTGATAATGCGTTTTTCACCGAAAAGATGGGCAAGACTCATTAAAACCTGCTCAAAACTGGCATTTCCCGCGCGTTCACCCAGTCCAATGACCGTCGTGTTAACACTCATAGCCCCCGCTTCAAGACCACTAATAGCATTCGCCGTTGCCATGCCAAAGTCATTGTGGGTGTGCATTTCGATCTCTAAAAGATTGAGGCTTGAAAGGTAGGCAATATGCTCATAAATTTGATGGGGTCGCATGATGCCTACGGTATCACAGTATCGAAAACGATTGGCTCCTAGACTAGCTCCTAATTCCATTACTTCTTTCAAAAAGCCAAGATCTGCACGTGAACTATCTTCACCACCAATGCAGGTAAAAATTCCCTCAGATTTGCTTACATGTAAAACCTCTTCGAGGTTTTTTAAGAGGCGCGTTTTGTCGCCCCCAAATTTTGCTTCAATGAGAATGTCCGATACGGGAATAGAGAGATCAACAGCCGTTAATCCACAGGAGAGTGAGGCTTCAAGATCGCACATCGTGGCACGATTCCAACTCATAATGCGAAGTGGAAGATCAAGCGCTAAAATTTCTTTGATGTCGGCTTGCTCTTTTGCACCCATTGCTGGAATTCCCACTTCAAGCTCATCGGCTCCCGCTAGGTACAAAGCAGAAGCGATGGCAATTTTTTCTTCGGTATTAAACGCAACATACGGCGCTTGCTCACCATCTCGAAGTGTGGTATCGTTGATAATCATCGTCTACTCCTTATGCAGTAGCAAAAAAGTGTTTACGCACTCCCTTTAAGACAGAAAGCTCAATAGGCTCATCCGCAAAACTCTCATCACATGTGAGGTGAATACTCTCTAACTCTTTTTGTGGACATTCGCCAATTTTTTGGGTTAAGAGAAGATGACAATCGGAGAGGGCATTTTTGATCTCTTCGATAGGGTAGGTTCCATTGCAGTTCTCTTTACCCATACAGTAAGAATTTTCGACTTTACGGTGCATAATAAATTTAATCGCTTTATCGCCTGCTTCGTAAATTAAAAACTCTTTCGCACTCCCAAAGTGGTCGTTAATCAGTCCATTTCCACGCGTGGTAACGGCTACAAGCATTGTATCGCCAGTAGAGCTAAGCTCATCTTTATTGGTCGCGTCTTCTTGAGTAATTTTACCATTGGCAGCTCGGAGTGCTCTTCTCCATGTTTCGATATTCTCATGGGTTTTCATACGTTGGTTAAGGTTGTAATGGTGAGAAAGCTCTGCAAAACTTTTGTCAGCAAAACTCTCTTTGAAAAATTCATCACTACGATCTTCACCGAGTAAACCAACCGCGTCAGCTCTGCATTGGCGACAATGGCGCATCAATTTGACATTGATATCACAGGCTTCTTGTGCTTTCATGAGTTGTTTATGCGTAGCACTTGGAACGCCATCGAGTCCAAATTTAGTACCGTATTCTGGTTTTGAGATGATTGGCATAACGTTTTGAATAAAAACACCCAACTCTTTGACTTTTTTAGCAACGAGAGGAAGATGCTCATCGTTGATGCCTGGAATTAAGACTGAGTTCACTTTGACAAGAATGCCTCGCTCAACGAGCATTTGAATACCAAGAAGCTGTTTTTCAAGCAATAATTTTGCACCTTCCACACCACGGTGTTTTTTATGTTCGTAAAAAACCCATGGGTAGATTTTAGAACCAATTTCACCGCTCTCATCAACAGAGTTAAGCGTTACGGTAACATGCTCAATGTTGTATTTAGCAATCTCATCAATATGTTTGTGAATCATCAAACCATTCGTTGAAAGACAGAGTTTGATGTCAGGCGCGTATTTTTTAAGTAGCGCAAACGTCTCAAAGGTTTGCTTAGGATTGGCAAGTCCATCGCCTGGCCCTGCAATGCCTACAACACTGAGTTGCTGAATGAGTCCGCCTACATGTAAGACTTTTTTCACTGCCTCTTCGGGGCTTAGTTTATAGCTCGTAACACCGGGACGACTTTCGTTGGAACAGTCGTACTTGCGGTTACAGTAGTTGCATTGAATGTTACATGCAGGAGCTACTGCAACATGGATACGCGCATAATGTTGGTGGGCATCTTGGCTATAACAAGGGTGGTTGTTAATCTTTTGCATGATGCTAGCATGAAGTTCATTTTGTGTGTTGGTGGATGATGTGCAAGAACAACTCATGTGCGATCCTTTAGAATTTCTTTACTCTAAAGTTTGCACAAACTGTTCCTTGGAAAATAAAGAGCGAGTCTTTAAATTTAAGAAGGTTTTCCTAATCTCGTAGTTCTAAATAAATAGCACGAATTCTTTCAATATTTTCACTAAAAAGGTCAATTAATATAGGGTCAAAGTGTGTTCCTCTGTTTTTTTTGAGAAAATCATATGCCTCTTCAAAACTCCAAGCGGGTTTATAGGTGCGCACAGAAATAAGTGCATCAAACACATCGGCGATAGCAACAATTCTTCCAAAAATAGAAATTTCTTCACCTTTTTTACCCAATGGATAGCCAGTTCCATCCCATTTTTCATGATGTTCCAGTGCAATGAGTGCGGCAGTTTTAAGGTATTCGTTTTCGCTGTCAAATAAAAGGTCATAACCTATTTGAGTGTGTGTCTTTACAATGTCAAATTCTTCTTGATCGAGTCTATCAGGTTTAAGCAAGATAGTATCGGTAATGCCGATTTTTCCTGCATCATGCATGGGAGCAGCGAGTTCAATTTTATAAATATCATCTTGATTTAAACCCATCTTGTCGGCTAAGAGTGCACTGTAGAGCCCTACGCGTTTGGTGTGTTTGGATGTCTCTTGGTCTTTAAATTCTGCAACAGAAGCGAGTTTATTGATAATCTTAGTTTGAGTATCACGTAGTTTGTCATATAAAATGGCATTTTCAATGGCTGAAGCGGCGTAGTTAGAGATAAGAAGTAAAAGCTCAGCATCAACGTTGGTAAAAAAACCTTCTTTTTTATTGAGCGCTTGAAAGACGCCAATGGTGTTTTCTTGATTGTCAAGTAAGGGAACAGCGAGAATAGTGTGTGTCAAATAGCCTGTGGCTTTATCGACATCAGGATTAAAACGGTAGTCATTGTAAGCATCCACAACAATTTGTGTCTCTTTTGAAAGGGCAGAATACCCTGCAACACCTTTTTGGGTACTCACATGAATGGGATGAACTTCATGTGCCACTTTTGACCAGAGTTCTTCTTTCTCTTTATTGTAGACAAAAATAGAACAACGATCTGCTTGTAAGATGTCCCGTGCAAAATTTGCCATAGACTCCAAAACATCGTTCAAACTTTTGGTTTTGTTAATGACTTTACCAAACTCCAATAAAATGGCAAGCTGTTTTTCCGCTGAATTCATGGTTTTCTCTTACGTGGAAGGATATAACCGTATTATAACCAAGTTTTCATATTCTTGTAGGCAAAATTATGAGCTTTATGTATAATACAAAATCAGAAAAGTTTGGAGTAAGAATTCAAATGCAAAAAAAAAATTAAAGTTCTTTTAATCGAAGACAATTATGAAGAAGCGACTCAAGTTGCCCAATATTTGGAGAGTGTGGGTTTTGAATTGGATATTTCAGAAACGGCGGTTGATGGGCTTTTAAAGCTTTCGGCACAGCATTATGATCTTCTACTTCTCGACCTTAGCCTACCTGATTTCAGCGGTTTCGAGGTGATTAAACAGATCAATAATCGAACAAGTATTCCTATTATTGTATTAAGTGCCCATTCTGATTTAGAAGCGAAAGTACAAGCCTTTCGTTTTGGGGTAGATGACTATTTATGCAAACCGTTTATGCTTGAAGAGTTAGAAGTGCGTATGTGGGCAATTTTGAGACGCTGTTCTATGATTAAACTGGAATACAATAAAAATAATCTTGCCATTGATTACAATAGCCAAACAATCTTACTCAATCAAAAACCACTCTCACTTACCGCAATTGAGTATAAAATACTTTCTTTCCTCATAGAAAACAAAAATAGAGTGGTTTATCGCAATGTTTTAGCGATTCATCTCTCCTCTTTAAGCTCTCCACAATCTCTAAATTACCATATTCAAAATATTCGTAAAAAGCTTGATGATGACCCAAAGAAGCCAAAATACATTATGACAGAGTATGGAACAGGCTATCGTTTAGTGTTATAAACCATCCATTTCCTAATAATCCTCATACAAAACTGATAATAAACCATTTCTTTGGTGTATAATCAAAAAATTGATCCAAGATGATGAGGAAAATGATGGAAGCATCAGCAATGGAGGACCTAAGATCTCGTTGTAAAAATTTGAAGATTTTATATGTTGAAGACGATGAAGTTACTAGAAAATACACTCATTCTATTTTAAGTGAATTTTTTGATTGCATTGATGTTTCGAGTGATGGGAAAAATGCTTATGATATGTTCTTTGATGCTGAAATTGCCATACCTCAATTGGGTATTTCACAAGAACCTCAAATACAAAAATACGACCTTTTAATTACAGATCTAAAAATACCTAGATTAGATGGTATTTCTTTAATTACTAAAATTCGTAAATTTTGTAAAGAGACGGCTATCATTGTTACATCAGCCCATAATGATGTGGAATTTTTGATTGAAACAATTCGTTTGGGTGTCGATGGTTATATTTTAAAACCTATTGAACTCGATCAGTTTTTTGATTCCTTAAGCTCTACTGTGGAAAAAATTCTTCTCAAAGCACAATATCGTGCTTATACGAATGATTTAAAGAACACAATAGTATTGCAGAAAAGTGCACTTGAAGAACAGCTGCATACAGATGCACTCACAAAGCTTCCTAATAAATATACTTTGGATCGTCTTTTAGAACAGATACAGCCCTCAGAAGTTCCCACATTATTTTTAATCAATATTGATAATTTTACAAATTACAATAAGCTCTATGGCATTGAAGCAGGCAATCAAATTTTAAAAGAGTTTTCCCACCATTTTAAAGAGGTTGCAACATCCCTTTGTTACGATGTTTTTCGTATCTCTTCTAACGAATTTGCAATGCTTCGTTTGAGCACACAGCTTGATCCTGAAAAAATCTATGAAGATATTGCCCAAACACTGGGTATTTTAAATGGTATCGAGATAAAAGTCGAAGGACTTATTGAAAAAATATTGGTTCATATCTCCATGGGTGTAACGTTCGATCAAGAAAATCTTTTTAAAAAAGCGTTTACGGCTCTTGATTTTGCCAAACAAACTAATAAAGCTTTTGTTGTTTATACCAGCAATTTAGATGAGACGGAATCGTTAGCCAATGATTTTTATTGGCAAGATGTCATTGCTGATACGCTTAATAAAGACAATATTGTTCCTTTCTTTCAGCCTATTTGCGACAAAGAGAGGGAGATTATAAAATATGAGGCGCTGATTCGTATCAAAACAAAGGATAAATTTGATCAAGATCAGTATGTTTCACCCTATTATTTTTTAGACATTTTACGTCGAACGAAACAATATGATAGTCTTAGTTACAGAATGATCGAAAAAGTATTTGCGATGATGGTGTTATATCCCGATATGACATTTTCGATTAACCTTAGTTTCCGAGACATGCTTAACAAAGAAATACGTGACTTTATGCGATCTAAAATTCTTGAGTTTAAAAACGAAAGCAGAGCGGTTCATCTCGTTTTTGAAGTGGTTGAAAGTGAAAAGGTAACGGACTATACGACCATTATAAATTTTTTAAAATACATCAAGTACGATGATGCACCGATTGCTATTGATGACTTTGGTACAGGTTATTCCAATTTTTCACATTTATTGGAATTAAATCCAGTCTATCTCAAAATTGACGGTAGTTTGGTCCAAAATCTCGATAAAGACGTGAAGTCATTTAAGCTTGTCAAGGGCATTGTTTCGTTTGCAAATGCTTTACATGTAAAGACGATTGCTGAATACGTGCATAAAAAAGAGATCTTTGATCTTTTGGTGGGAATAGGCGTAGATGAGTTTCAAGGGTATTTTATTGGCGAGCCATGTTTGGAGCTACAATGTTCTCACTAACACCATTCACGATCCTTTTATTTTTAGCTTTAGCCCTTTTTGTTGGATTTATGTGGAGTTATTTACGTTTAAAGCAGCATCAAAAATTTAAGCAGTTGATTGATTTTGCGATTGAAGGATTGGTGGTTTCTCATAAGGGACGTATTGTCGAGATTAATGAGCAAGCTTTAAAGCTATTTGGAGGCGAGAGCAAAGAGGAGATGCTTGGTAAGTCGATGGTCGATTTTGTAGCTGCTACATCCAAAAAGCTGATACGCGAAAAATCTATGAAAAATACGGGTATCTATGAATGTATGCTTTTACGCAAAGATGGAAGCTCTTTTCCCGCATTAGTGAAAGGCTCCATCGTTCGTAGTGTTGGAAAAACCATGCGAATTTCTGCTGTTATCGATCTCAGTGAGCTTAAAGAAACACAGTATGCACTCCAAACGCTCAATAGAACTTTAGAAAATCAAGTGCAAGAACAAATTGAAAAAAATCGTCAGCAAGAGATGATGCTTTTCCAGCAATCTCGTCATGCGCAAATGGGTGAAATGATTAGTATGATTGCCCATCAATGGCGACAACCTCTCAATGTCCTCTCTCTGCTAGCCCAAAACATTGCTTTCAAATATAAACTTCAAAAACTTGATGATACCATCATGGATGAGTTTAAAGAGGACTCTATGCGTCAGATTTTGCAGATGTCAAAAACCATTGATGATTTTAGAGATTTTTTTAAACCCGATAAATCTCAGAAAGTTTTTGATGTCAAACAACAACTCGCACATACCGTTGAAATGGTAAAACCTATTGTTTCAGCACACGGAATAGAGCTCTCTTTTGTTGCCGAAGAAGGTTTACATGTAAAGAGTTTTCCCAATGAGTTTGGGCAGTCGATCATCAACATCTTTAACAATGCCAAAGACGTTCTTTTAGAGAGTTGCGGTGATCATGCAAAGCAGATTATTGTTGAGGCAAAACGGGAGGAACATGACACGATTATTGTTTCAATAGAAGACAATGGTGGCGGTATTGATACGCTTGTTATGCCTTATATTTTTGAACCTTATTTTTCTACAAAAGGTTCACAAAATGGGACTGGACTTGGACTTTATATGACTAAAATTATTGTTGAAGAGCATATGAATGGACGTATTCGTGTGGCAAATACTGCGTCAGGGGCACGATTTGAAATTATATTGCAGGGATTGGTATCATGAAGTTGAATGATCTTAAAGAGGTTCGTCCTTTGATCGTTGAAGATGAACACAATGTTTTAGACTCTTTATTCTCCGTTTTTAATACGGTGTTTGATGAGTTTTATACGGCTCGAAATGGTGAAGAGGGATTGTATCGATTTTATAAAGATGCTCCAGATATTATTATTACTGACCTACAAATGCCTTTTATGAGTGGATTTCGTATGCTCAATCGCATTCGCATTGAAAATCCAACGATTCCAATCATTATTACATCAGCGCATAGTAGTCAAGATCAGCGTGAACAAGCTGAAAAGTTAGGTGTGAACGGTTATTTGGTAAAGCCTTATGATATGGATATGTTATTTGCTAAAATTAATGAATGTTGTTGTAACACAGCCTTAGGCAAGATCGATCTCGACCAATTTACCGTTTAAAATCTCAGCGAATTCCACTCCAAATTGGTAACATTCTTCAAGTTCGGATTGACTTGGAATCAGTTTTATCTTAAGTGGCGTGAGAGGCGGCACCCGTAGTTTGAGAGACTTAAGACGCGCTAGGATATGATCAACCGCTTCGCCACTCCATCCATACGATCCAAACGCTCCTGCACATTTTCCTTGTTTTTCTAAAAACATTAAACAGGAAAGCAGATCCCACACAGGTTTAGGCGCATCGGCATTGATGGTAGGTGTGCCAATTAAAAAACCATCACTCTCTTCCAAAATCGCTATCATGTTTTGTGCTTCAATAGACGCAAGATCATACATATTGGCCACAACGCCTTCGACACTTTCGCATCCATCAAAAATCGATTGTGCCATCTCTTGTGTATTTTTATAACTAGTAAGGTAAAAAATAGAGAGTATTTTTTTACCACTACCTTTATTATTTTCAACTTTATGGCTCCATTGTTTATATGCATCAATATATTGATATGGATTTTCTCGTAATATGGGACCATGAAGCGGAGCAATCAGCTCAATTTCAAAACGTTCATAGAGTTTTAGCGCACTTCTGACATAGCTTTGAAATGGGCGCATAATATGGTCATAGTAGTATTGAAATGCATATGAAAAGTCACCTACCTTATTGTTGAAAAGGCGTTTATCATAATAGTGTGAACCAAAAACATCACCACTAAAAAGTAGCTTGTCTTCATGCACATAACTGCTCATAGTCTCTGGCCAATGCAGGTACGGTGTTGTGAGAAACGTGATCGTTTTCCCACCTAAAACAAGCTGCTTATTGGTCCAAATTGTTTCAAAATTGATCTCTTCGCTGTTGGTAAGTGCTTTAAGCATCGTAGTAGCTTGGGGAGAGATAAGCACTTTAGCGTTGGGTGCTCTTTGAATCAATTCAGGCAAAGCTCCTGAATGATCAGGTTCTATATGATGGATAATGACATATTTGATTTCATCGTAGGAACAAAGTGCCTCGACATGATGAAAAAAATCATCTTGAAACTCTTTTTTAACCGTGTCAACAATGATGACACCCTCAGTTGTTTTCATAAGATAGGCGTTATAACTCGAACCATTAGCGGTTCGCATTACGATGTCAAACGTTCGAATATCGGGGTCAAATACACCTATAAAATAGATATCATTAGCTATGGTTATGGGGTGATGCGGCATGGAGAAACCTTTGCATCCAAAGAGGCGGATTGCTATTTTTTAATGTCAGTAGTGTGTTTAAAAGGGTATCAATGCGTTCATTCTCTTTTTCAGACTTCAGTACAAAAATACCAGAGCCTTTGACCATCAATGAAGCGCGAGGTCCAATGTGGGAAGCACACAAGATATTGGCATCTTCTAAACATTCGATTTTATAAGCCAGTTTATCGCCTTCTTCAGTGAGTTCATTGGGTGATTCTAGTGCTTTGAGAAAAACAAACGATTCTTTTTGCAGCTCATAGAGATAAAAGCATTTGCACCAACCAAAGTGGTCATTAACATGAATATTGTCTGTGGATGCAAATGCTATTTTCATCATTTACTCCGCTACAGGAGTATGTGCTTGGCGATTAGCGATAGAGATCGCTTCACGGTAAGGTTTAGGAGAAACTGCTGGGAACATGATGCCATTTTTCTTATGCTCACGAATGTTGTAGATGCCACTCTCATGACCTGCAACATAGTACGCATTGTATTCAGCAGTGTAGGGCATATCCCATACAATTGCACCTTCTGTTGGACAGGCATCTGCACATTTTGGCATAGTGCCATCAGAACACTCAATACATTTTTCTGGTTTAACATACGTGTTGTCACCATTGACCGGTGAGTCGCTTGCACTGACAATAGCGGTTGCTGGACACTCGTCAATACAACTGTCACAATTGATGCAAAGTTCTGTAATTTTTACTGCCATGGTAAATCCTTTTGATGGGAATGGATTAGTAACTCTAAAAAGCCTTGCTTGAATGTACCCACGATGTGAAAAGGGCTTGATCGCATCGTGGGCGTTGAGTAAGGGTTTTTAAAGGTACACACCACTTTTTATGCAAGAGCTGTTCCATTAAAGGTTTTTTTAAATACTGCACGAATTTTTTTTTCTTGATATGGTGCTATTTTTCGCTTAGAAACTGCATTGAGAGTTTTGTTTTCGTGCTACTGCAAAAAGGTGTAATGTAAAAACTCTAAATGGAATGGATTGTGCAAATCTATACATATGGTAAATAGAAAACTGATCAAGGATTTGTTAAGCGAGAGTGCTTGTTCTCATAACAAAACCAAAAAAAAGTAGCTGTGATAAACCGAAACCTGGAGCGACGAGCGGAGGGTGTGCGTTTGAGGGAGCGCAAATATCACTCTTTCCTTATGCGGATGCTGTGCATTTAGTGCATGGTCCCGACACTTGTCTTGGCGCTTCTTGGGAGACTCGAGCTACACTTACAAGCTATGAAGGTGAAAATAACACGCCACTGGGCTATTGCACCAATGTCACGACCCAAGACATCATTTTTGGCGGTGACAAGAAGCTCGCAGATGCTCTCTCTTACATCGTGGAGCACAAAAATCCTAAGGCGATTTTTGTCTACGAAACGTGCGTGACAGCGATGATCGGTGATAATATTGACTTTACATGTAAAACCGCAGAAGAGCTGTTTCACATTCCTATTGTTCCAGTACATGCGCCTGGTTTTGTGGGCAGTAAAAATCTAGGATCACGCCTTGCGGGCGAAGCAGTGCTTGAAGCGCTTGTCGGTACGCGTGAGCCAGAAAGCATTCATCCCTTTGGCATTAACTTGATCGGTGATTATAATGTAACGGGCGATATGTGGCAGTATAAGCCTCTTTTGGAGCGCATTGGCATCAAAGTCATCTCCTCTCTCTCGGGCGATGGCAGAATTGAGCAGATACAAACAGCTCATACGGCAAAGCTCAATGTCATTGTTTGTGCTAAGTCTTTGGTAACCTTATGCCGTAAAATGCAAGAGCGCTATAACATCCCTTATGTCAGCGTCTCCTTTTATGGAAAGCGTGACACGTCCAATGCGATTCGCTCTATTGTGAATGCATTTGGCGATGCGGAATTGATTGCGAAAGCAGAAACGATTATTGCTGAAGAAGAGGCGAAATTGGAGACGCGTTTGAAGCTGTACCATCCAATGTTCAAAGGCAAAAAAGCCATTCTCAACACGGGTGGTAACAAGTCATGGTCTATCGCTTCAGCGCTTCAAGACATCGGTATCGAAGTGGTCGCAACCTGCGTGCAAAAAGCAACGGAAGAAGATGTGGCGATTGCAGGTGAATATGTGCCTATTTTGTTTAAAGCACCCGGTGTCGACCAGCCTCGTTTGATTGATGAGCACAAAATCGACATTTTACTCGCAGGTGGACGAAGTCTTTACACCGCGATTAAAAAACGCATTGCCTTTGTCGATGTCAATCAAGAGAAAAAAGTGAGTTATGGCGCGTACGGTGGGCTTGAAAATCTTGCCATTGATGTCTGTGCCGCCCTTTCAAACCCTGTTTTTAAACTGGTTGGAAAACAAGCGCCGTGGGACGTGGCATAAATAAATAAATGAGGAGGAGACCATGAGCTTTATGAATCCCAAAGAGATGAAAACAACCCCAATGAAGCCTTTACATGTAAACCCTCTTAAGCTCTCACAACCGATGGGTGCGACACTCGCCTTTTTGGGCATTAAAAACTGTATGCCTCTGATGCATGGAGCACAAGGGTGTGCTTCCTTTACGAAGGTACTTTTTACCAGACACTTTAACGATCCTATTGCCATTCAAACCACTGCGGTCAATGATATAACTGCGGTCATTGATGGTGGCGACAAAGGTATTTCCGAAGCGGTGGAAAACATTACTAAAAAAGTAACGCCTGATTTGGTTGGGCTTTTTACGACAGGCATGACGGAGACCAAAGGCGATGACATCAAAGGTGCAACGCTTCTGTTAAAAGAGAAGCAAAAAATGGTGTATGTGCATACGCCTGATTTTGAAGGAGGGCTAGAGAGTGGTTGGAGTTTGAGCGTTCAAAACATCATCACCCAACTGATTGAGCCAACCACGCATGTCCGAAAAGATAAAGTTCTTTTTGTCCCCAATGTCAATTTTAGCCCCATTGAAGTTGAAAAACTCAAAGAAGCACTCGAACTTCTGGATTTAGAAGTCTATGCCCTTCCCGATCTGAGCGATTCCCTCGATGGTCATTTGGGTGTGAAGCAAGGAGCCCTTAGCAGTGGAGGCATTAGTGTTGCAGACATCGAAAAACTAGGTGATGCGGGTGCTGTCATCACCATAGGGCGTTCGGTTAAAAAATGTGGCGAACTTTTTTATGAAAAATTCCCTCAAAGTACCCATCTGCATTTTGATAGCCTTATGGGTTTAGAAGCGAGTGATGATTTTTATGCCAAACTGTTTGAATTTTTGAACTGCAAAAGTGTACCCAGTGTCGTCAAACGATGGCGTGCCCGCTTGCAAGATGTGCTCTTAGATACCCATTTTACCCTTGGAAAAGCGAAGATTTTGATCGCGGATGAACCTGATAGTGCGTATGCGATGGCTAAAGCACTCAAAGAAGCTGGAAGTACGTGTGAGGCGTACATCGCGCAGCGCAGTGAAGTGCAAGAAGCCTTTACATGTAAAGTTTCCATTGGCGATTTAGAAGAGGTGGAAAAAGCTCTTCCCGCTATGGATATGCTCATTACCAACTATCATGGTGAGCGTTTAGCGCATAAACATCATAAAGAACTGTTGATTCGAGGCTTTCCCAATTATGAACAAGTCGGTATTGGGCTACGCCATAACATTTTGTATGAAGGTAGCTGCATTTTTTTATGTGAAGTAACCAACCTATTAGTCCATCATTAATAACTTCCAATACTTTCAATAGGGCACATTTTGTGCCCAACTCATAACTTCCTTTATCTTCTTTTGCTCTATTAAACTTCTTTTTTCAATCAATTTAGAAGTAATTTGGAGTTTTTAATACCCTTTTTGATTCATATTGTGTAGGAATAAATACTTTTTTCGTCAAAAGCAATGATATTTCTCATATCTCACATTAAATCTCACAGTTAGTTATTAAAATTAAGTTAGAAATAAAAAACACTATTTCAAAAAGGAGTAATACAATGAGTAAAGAGACGATGTCAAGAAGAGATGCCCTAAAATTAGGCGTAGTTGGCGCAGGTGCAGCAATGTTAAGTGCAGCCAATGCAATGGCTGCAGCACCGATTGAAAAAGATGTCAAGTTTGATGAAGAATACGATGTTATCGTCATTGGTACTGGCTTTGCAGGTCTTGCGGCTGCGGCTAAAGCAGCTGAACGTGGTTATAAAGTATTGATTCTTGAGAAAATGGGACGTATTGGTGGTAACTCCGTTATCAATGGTGGTGGTATGGCAGTTCCAAACAGTACATGGCAAAAAAAATACGGTATTCAAGATTCAGGTGAGCTTTTTATTGCGGATTGTCTCAAAGCAGGTCTTGGTATCAACCACGTTGAGTTACTTGAAACCATCGTGAAACGTGCGCAAGATGCATTAGATTTCTCTATTAAATGTGGTGCTAAATGGCAAGATGTTAAACCCGCATGGTTTGGTGGACACTCAGCTCCTAGATCATTGGTAACGGATAATATGAGTGGTTCTGGCGTTATTAAACCAATGCATGAATTCGTTGAAAAACTTCCTGGTTGTAAAATCATGACACGTACTAAAATGGATGATTTTGTTATGAGTAACGATGGCACTAGTGTTGTAGGTGTCACAGCTCGTATCAACTACCGTTTTGATGCAAAACTGTTAAGCGATGATGTTGAAAACAAAACAGGTGAGAAAAAAGTTTATAAAGCGAAAAAAGGTGTTGTTTTAGCCAGTGGTGGTTTTTCTATGGATAAAGTGTATAGAAAACTACAAGATCCACGCCTTGCAGAAGATATGGATGCGACTAACCATGAAGGTGCCACCGCAGGTGCATTGCTTAAAGCGTTCCAAATTGGCGCATTTCCTGTACATGTTTCGTGGATTCAACAAGGACCATGGGCAAGCCCAGATGAGAGAGGTTTTGGTGTAGCACCACTTTTGACACAACAAGGACTCTTTAAACTTGGTATTGCCGTTGATGTCAGAAATGGTAAACGCTTTATGAATGAAATGGCCGATCGTAAAACACGAGCAGACGCTGAGTATGTCATCTTAAGAGAAGCTCCAAAAGCATACCCTGTTGCTATTGGAACGTATAATACCTTTGAAGAGCAAGTTTATCCCATTATGGAAAAAGGTATAACCGGTGGCGTTATGAAAAAATTTGACACCATTGATGCACTTGCAGCCAACTACAAAATTCCAGCAGATGCACTCAAAGAGACGATCAAAAAATACAATGAAGATGCGAAAAATGGCACTGAAGATCAGTTCAAAAAACAATCTCTTAAAGATGTCAAAGGTAAAGAAGCAATTGAGATGAAAGGACCATTCTATGCGATTCGTTTGGTACCAAAACCTCACCATACCATGGGTGGTTTACAAATCAATACGAAAGCACAAGTTATTTCTGCTAACACCAACAAACCAATCCCAGGTCTTTATGCTGCGGGTGAAGTCACCGGGGGAACCCATGGCGCAAGCCGTTTAGGTACGGTTGCTGTAACCGATTGTTTGACCTTTGGTATGATCGCAGGAGAGAACATATAAATGTGTATCAAAAGAACTCTATGGATAGTAGGGTTCTTTTTTTATTTTCAGTGGGATGTCTCTTTTAGGTGTTGATGCAAACACGTCGTCGCCAAAGATTAACATCACGCCTGAACTTAAAAAAGAGTTTCCCATTAAGGCTCATCATGACAAGTTATCGCTTAGTTGTACCGATTGTCATGAAGGTCAAGGAGATGACCCTAAAAATTTTCAATTGATTGGGGATAAAGGGTGCTTGTCCTGTCATAAAACAAAACAGTTTTTGGCAGATAGGCTAAAGTTTATGGATCCATTACATGTCAATCCACATAATTCCATTCATGATGGTCCAAAACTCTATTGTGATGAGTGTCACAATGAGCACAAGCCATCTGAAAATATGTGCTTATCTTGCCATAGTAATGATGTTAAGATTTGGATGAGGCCGACACCATGATTAAAAAAATATTTCTCATCATCAAAAATAACATTTTACTAATGGGTTTAGTAGGTATTTTAATAGGGTTACTCAGTTCATGGGTACTTTATGAAGGACTTCATCGTACTAGCGATGATAAATTTTGTATCGTGTGTCATGAAATGAAACCGATGGTTGCAGCCTATCATAATGATGTGCATGGTGGAAACGGTAAAGTGGGCATTAAAGTATCATGTGTTACGTGCCATTTACCTCATGATAATGTCATTGCTTATATTGCTACCAAGGCGAGAAATGGCGTTGTAGAAGGAGCGATTCACTTCTTTGGCAATCCTGATGCGATTAATTGGCAGGCTAACCGTGCCAATAGGGCGCACTTTGTCCGTGATGAAGCATGTGCGGGATGCCATACCAACTACAAAACCAACGATGCGATCAGTGAAAAAGGTCACAAAATGCACGCGCATTATGCTAGCCTCAAAGGAACAGATAAAGAGATAAGTTGTGCCTCTTGTCACATTGAAGTTGGGCATAAAGGGTTAAGAAGCATGCTCAATTATTATAAACCTGAGTATGAGTTTTACAAAGGAAAGTTAGACAAACAAAAAGATGAGGCTGAGAAAAAATTAGCCGAAGAGATGAAGTAAGGGTTCTAAAGAGAAGCCCCACTGGTTTTGCGGTAAATCAATGGGGCAGATCGTTAATGGTGTTTTACATGTAAAGCACAAAATGGGCAAAAAAAGGAGAAAAGATGAAACTCGCTAAACTTAGTATCGTTACAATTATGGTTTTGGGACTTAGTGGTCATATGTATGCGGCAGATACATTAGCAGATGCTTTTAAAAATGGTAAAGTCAATGGTACATTAAAAGCATGGTATTGGGATAATGACGAGGAGGGTAACTTTTACTCAAAGGCATCTCATGAAAGTATTTTAAATGTGGGTATTGAACTAGGTTATGTAACCGATACGTTATATGGCTTGAGATTTGGTACAACATTCCAAGCAAGTTCAACCCCCTTTGCAACAGATGATGCAAAAGCACTTTTTAATAAAGAAGAATCAGGTCAAGGCTCTGTTCTCTCAGAAGCCTATTTAGGTTATAAAATTGGCAAAACAGATATTAAAGTTGGTCGCCAATATATCTCAACACCACTTCTTTCTGGAAATCCTACCCGCTTCTTTAGAGAGTCTTTTGAAGGTGTGTCTGTTACCAATATGGATTTACCACAAACAACAGTATTCGCGCACTATGTGGATAAGTTCCAAGGTAGAACAAGCGATGTACTCAATGGTGTAGCAAACACATATAAAGCGCCTGAGTTTGCAAAACAAATTATTTTAGCGGGAGCTGGTCCATCTACATTTGAATTTGATGGTGCATATTCATTAGGTGCTATTAATAAATCTGTTTCAAATCTTACGTTAACGGCACAATTTGCACAAGCAAATGATGTTCGTATTAAAACAGCAATTCCTGCGGGCAAAGGTCCTTATGGTATTAGCCCAACCGATAAAACAGATGATGTTTCATTCTATTACACTGAAGCAAATTATGTACTGCCTGTCAGTAATTTCAAACTTAACTTTGATGCAAATTACAGAGGTTCACGTGCTGGTAGTGACCTAGATGTAGCTCATATTGATGGTAATATGCTTGGACTTCGTGTAGGATTTACTGAACTTTACGGATTTGGTGCTGCTTTAGCGTATACAACGGTAAGTAACGGTGATGATATGCTTCTAGGTCTTGGTAATGGCCCATTATGTTATACCATCCTACCGATTCGTGGACCATTGGTCTTTAATGGTTATGCTGGTACGGACACTTATAAACTTAGCACAACATATGATTTTTCAAAAATTGGTGTTAATGGACTTACAACAGAGCTTGCTTATGTTACAGCCAAACAAGATGCACCATCCGCATCAACTATTTCAACAGTTGCTAATAGTAACCTAGAGGTTGATGGCTATTCTGTAAAATTAAGCTATGCTATTCCAGCACTTAAAGGCTTAACAACAGATGTTACTTATGTCACATTTGATAAAGATTACTTTACTGCAGATGTGAAAACGAAGTCACTTTCAACGGATGAGTTGTGGGTAAACGTTAACTATAAATTTTAGAGTATTGAGTGATTCCAATAAATTTTGAATCACTCAAATTTTTATCTGACATAGACCTTTAAACTACTTTAAATATTTCAGGAATATAATGTAATATTATATTCCTGAATAAAATAGTCTCAGAATGCTAGACTAGAGATCATACTAATCCACCGAAAAGGAGAAAAGTGAAAGTACTTTTTCTTGAACCAGATCGAGCATTAGCGGATGACATCGATATATTTATGAATAAATTGCGTTTAAAAATGAATATGAAGAAAATACAATCTGAAGAAAAGATAATGAATGAAGGTGCCTCTTTATTAGATTATTCTCTTTTTATTCTCAACCTCAAAAATCCTACAGATCCTTCTATTATGAAATTTATCAGGCAGAGAGGAAATGATGCTCCTATTTTGCTCATTTTAGACAAAGTGGCTAACCCTCGTATGTTACAAACCCTTTATTACCTCTCATACGATGATGTTATTATCAAAGATTTTTCTCCTGATGAGATCGCTTTTAGGATTTACAAATTGTGTCATATTTGGAATGATGATACTTTTTGTTTAGCGAAAGATGTCTGTTTTGATTTTAAAAATGCTCTTTTTATTTATAAAGAAGATAAGATTTTTTTAGGTAGGAAAGAAGCCCTTTTCCTCAAATATTTACTAGCCAAATCCCCTCATATAGTTTCCTCTGACGAAATCGTATGTTATGTTTACCATAATGAAGTGATTAGCCAAGAGCGAATTAGATCACTTGTGCGACAATTACGCGCAAAACTTTTGCCTTTTCATCTTATTGAAACGGTTAAAGGTGAGGGATATAGAATCGTTAATACAAAAATAGAAGAAGAAATGGATAGTACAAGTAGTGCGATTATAAAATTTTGCCTACCTTTATTGCCCGTTTTTGCAGATTCTTGTTTGTATGCTGCTTTATAGTCATGATATGATCTAAATTTAGGATGGTCTATGAACCCTATTCAAGAGATATTAGCAAAGCAAAAAGTGCTCATCATTGATGGTGCCTTTGGTACGGAATTAGAGCGTAAAGGCTATGATATCAATGATTCTCTTTGGTCCGCTAAGTTTTTAATGGAAAAACCAGAGGCGATTGGCGAAGTTCATAAAGACTACCTTGAAGCGGGTTCTGACTGTATTACAACGGCAAGCTACCAAGCGACTTTTGAAGGTTTTATGAAACGGGGGATGAGTGAGAAAGAAGCAAAAGAACTCATCCAATCTTCAATAAAAATCGCTCAAAATGTTCGTGATATCTTTTGGAATGATGTCAAAAAACATACCAAAAGGCAAAAACCTCTGGTAGCGGCCTCTGTCGGTCCCTATGGTGCGTACCTTGCCGATGGCTCAGAATTTCGGGGCAATTATGGGCTCAGTGTGGAAGCACTGATGGATTTTCATCAAAAGCGCCTCGCTACCCTTATAGAAGCCAAGCCCGATCTTTTAGCGTGCGAGACCATTCCTTGTTTAATCGAAGCACAAGCACTTTGCAAACTCTTAGAGGCTTTTCCCACAATGTATGCGTGGGTGAGTTTTAGTGCTAAAGATGGAGTGCACATCAACAGTGGTGAAAGTATGCGAGAATGTGCGCAATTTCTTGATACCCAAAAGCAAATCATTGCTATTGGCATTAACTGTACAGCTCCTCAATATATCGAATCGCTTATTGGTGAAATTAAAGCGGTTTCGTCTAAACCTATCATCGTGTACCCTAATGGTGGGGCAACCTACAATGCACTCACTAAAACATGGGATGGACTCTCTAAAAGTACATCCTATGGAAAAATGACGTATGTCTGGCATAAAAAGGGTGCAAGTATCATCGGGGGATGTTGTCAAACAACGCCTTTTGATATTGCTCAAATCGCACAATGGGTAAGGCATTAATTCTTCTTTCTAATAATGCTGTGAACTGAAAATTATTCACTTCACAGCACTTCATAAAACTTTTTTATCTTTACATGTAAAGTATATTTTTCTACGGAACACTTCTTGTATAGTGTTTAAAAAAAGTGACTTTTTTAGTCCTAATAGTGATAAAAATCTTTTGCATTATGGTTTCAAGCATCCTCTTCCTATTTAAAAAAAAAGGTCTATCATCATGTCAGAGCAAAGCCGTACATCTCGTTATAATGCCTATATTCCCGAAGTTGTAGCATATCAAAAAGCATTGGATCAGCTCTCTGAACGATGGAATTTACTCTCTCTTTTGGGGCAAATGAGTAATATTGGCATGGACATATCAGAGACCAGACAGGCCTTTAGTAATTTGTCAGAGCAACTGTTGCAAAGACTTTCTGAAGAGACTGTCAAAAAACTTGCAACAGAACTTGGCGCAAAAGCACAAGTCGCAATAGATATTTTGATTCGTAATCTTTTTGAGCGTACTGCAGATATTGGTTTTTTAGCGATGGATACGATCATTTGTGACTTTGCTCGCATGAACCACGAGGAGCAGAAAGTCTCTTTACCATCACTACAAAATCGTTTTCTTGAATATATTGAAAAGTACAGTGTTTATAATGATGTTTTGCTCTTTTCTCTTGATGGCACACTCATCGCTTCTACTAAAGATGAAAAGATAGGGAAGAAGATAGAGGGTTCATTGATCTATGAAGCAATACATACATCCAAAGAGTATGTTGAGAGTTTTGGTGTTTTTCCATTAGTCAGTGAAAAAGAGAGTTTATTGTACAGCTACCGCGTGTGTGATGAAAATGGCACACCCCTTGCCGTGCTCTGTTTAGTGTTTAAATTTCAAGATGAGATGCGCGTTATTATCTCCAATCTTATCGAAAATGAGACATGGGCTGACATTCTTATCTTAGATGAAAACAATGGTACGATTTACAGTAGTGACCCTTTTCATTATGCCCTTAGAGCTCCTCAAAAAACTGCACTTAAAAACTTTGATATCATTCCTTTTGCAGGAAGTGAGTATGTGGCGAAAACACAATCAACCAAGGGGTACCAAGGTTTTTATGGACTAGGATGGATGGGGCATGCCCTGATGCCTCTTTTTTTTGCTTTTAATCAAAAACAAGAACATGTCCCTTTTACAGAGGGACAAATAAAAATTATCAAAAATTCTTCGCTTTTTTCTGAAGAGTTTACCAGTATTCCGACGAAAGCTGAAGCAATTCAAAGACGTCTTGATATGACTATTTGGAATGGCAATGTACAAATTGCTAATCAAAAAAGTGGCGATAACTCTTTTTCAAAATCACTTTTAAATGAAATCTCTCGCACGGGAGCACAAACCAAAAAGACGTTTGAAGAGTCCATCGGTAATCTTAACTGGACCGTTGTTGCTTCGTTTATTAATAATGCGGCATTTAATGCAAAACTTGCCATTGATATTATGGATCGAAACCTTTATGAACGTGCCAATGACTGTAGATGGTGGGCTTTAAGTCCTGTATTTATCAAAGCATTTAGTGCCAAATACAAGGAGTGTACGACAATCCGAAAAGAATTTGGACATGAAATCACTGAAGTGCTTGGAGCCATTAATTCTCTTTATACCGTCTATAGTAATCTTTTCTTATTTGATGCACAAGGGTGTGTCATTGCTGTCAGTCAAGAAAAATATGCTCATTTGATCGGTAAGCGTATCGGAGCGCATTACATTGCGCAAACATTAGCACTCAAAAGTTCCAAAGAGTATGTGGTAAGCCCCTTTGAAAAAACAGAACTTTATGATGGAAAATACACCTACATTTATAGTGCGCCCATTTTTATTGAAGGTACAAAAGAAGCACAAGGAGGCATTGGCATTGTCTTTGATGCAGAAGTTCAATTTGAAGCGATGCTTAGAGATGTGGTTGGTGAAGATGAACGTTCCTTTGCTCTTTTCTTAGAAAGTAAAACCAACAGCGTTATTGCGTCAACCAATCCTGCTATCAGTATTGGGGAGCGCTGCGTTTTTTGTGATTCAAGCGATAGCATGGTGCTAATTAAAAATGAGTATTATATTATTGGAAAAGGTAAATCTCAAGGCTATAGGGAGTTCAAATGCAGTGATGGTTACTGCAATGATGTAACCGCCATTGTCTGCATCAAGATAGCAAACCAAGATGCGTGTGTGGAAGATGTTTCAAAACATACTAAAAAGCAATACCTCTATCCAAAAATTGGTGCATCGGAAAAAACGATTGAGCTTTCTACTTTTTGGATGAATGGCAATCTCTTTGCCATCGAAAGCCAGCAGATATACGCAGCTCTTGAGGGGCAAGATGTCACACAAGTGATTGGATGCGATGAAATTTATGTAGGGATGATTACGTGGAATAATAAAACCATTCCCGTAGCTTCTTTAGCAAAATATTTCCATCACAATATTGCGTATAATAAAGAGTTACATCATATTATTGTGCTAAAAGGAAGTGAAGAAAAGCCTTTTGGTTTGGTGATAGACATGGTGCAAGACAGCCCCGAAGTGCCTGTGCGTTGTATAGATGAGACAAGCCAAGCGATGATGGGTCAACAGACCCTCACGAAAGCCATTGTTAAAGCAGATGTGGGACAAGAGAAAGCAGAGATGCTTTCTCTTCTTGATCCTCTTAAAATAGAAAAATATTTACTCATGGACAAAACAATCTCCAACAGTGAAATGAGAGTCAATTAAGCTTTGATCATTTCTTCTTTATCACTTTTTGTAGCAGCGGACAAAAGCGATAAATGAATATTGTCATCGATACTTTTAAGATGCAAATCGTGCTGTGGAAAAGGAATTTCGATACCATTTGCATACAGTGTGTTGTAGATAATAATAAGAAATCTTGAAATAGTTTTACTGGGGGCTAAAATTTCTTCACCATGAATCCATACTTGCAATGTAAAATCAACACTACTGCTACCCATCCCCGTCATAATGACATTGGTGTATTTGTCATGGGTAGAAAGAATATCTTGATAGCCACTCTTTGATACCGCTTCTACAATCACAGCAATAACATGTTCTGGTTTTGTGCCATAGGCAACACCAAAAGGAATATCAAAACGTTTAAGTTTATCGTGCATTGTCCAGTTAATCACATTGCCTTCAATGAAATTACGATTAGGAACGATGACATCAATATTGCCATTGGTATTGAGCGTGGTAGAACGCATACGAATATCAGAGACATGACCACGCAAGGTATCGGACAACTCAACAAAATCACCAATTTTAATGCTTCGCTCAAACATTAAGATAATTCCAGAAACAAAGTTGGAGACAATATTTTGCAGACCAAAACCAATACCAACCGATAGTGCTCCTGCAACCAGTGCAATAGAAGAGAGATCAATGCCCATGACATTCAGCGCTACAAAAAAAGCTGTGATGACAATAACGTAGTAGCCAATATTGGATAAAATCGTACGTGTTGCTAAGTTGATAGATTTACTATTGTTGGTAATTCTTTTAATCGTGGTTTTATAAAAGCCGCCACCAAAAACACCAATCAGAAAAACGAATAAGGCTAAGATCATTTTCAACATGCTAATAGGAGAGCCATTCACTGTAAAAATGGGTTCACTCATAATGTTCCAAGACATTTTAAGGATATTCTTGAACTCTTGTACCGTTGAGCCTTTAATGGTATCTATTGTTCCAAAATAATTTTTTTCCATATTATGGAGTAAGGTGGCAATTGACTCTTGGATAACATTTGCATTTTCTAAACTAGAAACTGCATCAAGGATATTTTTTTCCAAAACAAATACTTTTTTATTTTTAGATTTTAAAGCATCTGAAAATTCTGAAAATAACGCAGTGATTGTTGCTCTGACTGCTTTATTGTAGGCATCTTCTTTGGTATTGATTGCTGCAGTTGAAATACCTTTATCGTGCGTATCCCCTAAGAGTTCGAAACGCTCTTTCTTAACTAAAAAATTATCAATAGTTGCACGTAATTTTAAAGCTTCATCTTGAGCCGTGACCGTTTTTTTAGATAGGTTTTCAGAATCAAAGGTAATGTTTTTTAACGATTCATTTAACATTTTATCGATGGAGAGCATTTCATTGGCCATCATTTCATTTTGGTCTTTAAAATCTAGAAATGACTTCGTGTACAGAGCACTTTGAAGTTCTAGTGTACGCTCTGCGGAGTTGTTACTCTCTAAACTTTTGATTTCTTTAGTTAAGGATTTGATTTTGGTATCAATTGATTGGATTTTTTTAGTCAGAGAATCTTTTTTCAGTGTATCATCAATGTAACGATTAAAAAGA
Source organism: Sulfurospirillum diekertiae (assembly GCF_002162315.1). Classification (NCBI taxonomy): domain Bacteria; kingdom Pseudomonadati; phylum Campylobacterota; class Epsilonproteobacteria; order Campylobacterales; family Sulfurospirillaceae; genus Sulfurospirillum; species Sulfurospirillum diekertiae. The sequence continues at coordinate 1,251,661 of NZ_CP021416.1, forward strand.
GTGTTATATTCATCAACATTTGTAGGTACACTTAAAGTACTGTTTGTAACAGTTGCGGGGATGGTATTAATCAGCTTGTCAAGCAATACTTTTTGTAAAGCAATTTCATCATTCGAAATTTTTGACTCTTTGATTGTTTTTAAGAGGTTGATGTAAACGGTTTTATCTGCGTTGATCAAAGAGGTGTTTTGGTCATCTGCAAGAGCATTATGTGAGACTAACAAGAGTAAAAGTACGAACGATTTTAGGACATGCATGACCATTTGATTCTCCAACATTGAATAGACATTTTAAAAGCTAATTATACCCTCTATGGATTTAAAACACATTTGCAATTCATTAATACATTGTTCATAGGGATTTGATAGGTAAACTCTCTCAAAAAAGGAGAAATAAAAACTCCATTTCTTGCTCTTTTAATCTAATCATTTCCAACGGAACACTTCTTGTAAATGTATGAATAACGTTTAGCATAGGAGGATAAAAAGATGGTCAAGGTAGCGTTTTTTACAAACGATCTCAAAAACATTGATGCCCATTTTGGTTCAGGAGAGCAATTTGCCGTGTACGACGTAGGTGCTGAGGGTTTTTCGCTGGCACATGTTGTTCAAACAGGTGAAGAGCGAACGGAAGGCAGAGTCGAGATGTTGCAACAAGAGAACATTGACATTATGTATTGCATCGAAATTGGACCTGCCGCGGCTGCAAAAGTCGTCAACGGTAAAATCTTTCCTATCAAATACAAAGAAGTAGTGAGTATTGAAACAGAACTGAATAAACTTCAAACCATGATAGCAACAAATCCTCCACCATTTATCAAAAAAATCTTAGAAGCGAGAGGATAAGGCTATGAATGAACTTGAAAAGTTATTCATAGAAACCCTGACATCTCAGCTAAGAGCGCTTGACCAATTTGGTACTTGGGCAAAAAAAAGTGATGAAGAAGTTTTGGGTGAAAAGTACATCAAGAGTAAAGATGCGCTTAAAAATATTCCCATTATTGCGGATATTGATGAGATGCAAATCCAAGATATTCGTCTGATTTTTCAGTCAATAGCTTTGGCTTTTGAGCTTAAAACAAATATTATGTGTTCCGTGGTCATGGAAATGAGTCACGAAGGATTCGGACGAGCTGTCGTCATAGCTGAAAAAATTGTTGTCACCAATAAGTTTTTCAAAGATGCCCATCGTTACAGTTTTAGAACATATGAAGATCTCGTCAAAGAAGGTGGCAAAATGTTAAAAGATGCTATCGAAATTTACGAAACTTATAAAAAATAATCAGGATAGAACATGGCAAAGGTTGGTATATTTTACGCAAGTGCGGGTGGTAATACAACATTGGTAGCAGATGCTTTAAAAGAAGCCTATGAGCTTGAAGATGATGATTGTATTTTAATGGAAGATGATTTTGATAGCGTTGAGCAATTTGACAATTACGATGCACTTTTCATTGGTTCTTCAACATGGGGACAAGGTGATGTACATTTTAGTTGGGTTGATCCGCTCTTTGAAATCACTTCTGAAAACATTAGTTTTACAGGTAAAAAAGTTGCATTTTTTGGCGCAGGCGATAGCAAAACACACGGTGAACATTTTTGTTCAGCTCTTGGTAAATTCAACCAAATCTTTACCAAAGCAGGTGCAAAAGTCATCGGCTTTGTCGATAAAGAAGGTTATAACTATACAGCATCATTGGCCGAAGTTGGCGATAAACTCTGTGGTTTAGCGATTGATAATATCAATGAAGAAGACAAAACAAGTGAACGTATCGAAAATTGGATAGAACAGTTAAAAAGCGAATTATAAAATCATGCGTAAGCTTTACATGTAAACATGAGTCATGCTCTTGTTTGGTGTTAAAGTATCTATAAAATAGTTAAAAAGGATAAAAAATGAAAACGTTGGATCAATATTACAAACTAAAAGATGCAGAAGATTTTTTCGAGTTTTTTGGTGTTGAGTACGATAAGCACATCGTTGAAGTCAAGCGTTTTCATATTATGAAAGAGTATGGGACTCTTATTAAAAAAGGGTTTGAGAATTTTAATGGTAATGAAAAATACTTGATGGATTTTCTAAAGTTTGCTCTGATTCGTGTTTATATGGATTACAAACATGGGCATGCTCCTAGTGCAGCAGAAGTCTGGGGAATGTTAGAAGATGGTAAAGCCAAAGGGTGTTTAGCGTGTGCAATATCATCGGAAGGAGGAAACTGTGCCTGTTAATGATGAAATTGTTTTGCATGATAGTGTGACGGCAAAACTTTCGGGGAAAGATGAGCCAAAAGCGAAATTTTTTCTAGGGCAAAAAGTACAACTTTTGGAAGATGTTAAGAATGATGGAACGTATCCTTATCTCAAAATTGGTGAGGTGATGATTAAAAAAGGCTCAGTTGGCTACATTCGTGGTATGGGTGAGTTTTTACAAGTCATTCGTGTCTATGAAGTTCATTTTTTAGATGCTGATGCGGTTGTTGAAGTCATTGGGTGTAGGGAACATGAGCTTGAAGCACTAGAGCCTTATCGTGACCTTGAAGCCGAAGAAGTTGAATGGATGATGAATCACTATAACCATAGTTAACCATAATAGTCATAATAAAAGAGTTCTGAAAGAAAACGAATACAACAAATCTTAGTAAGGAGGAAAAGTCATGGCGAAAGTAATCTTTATGCATTTTGATAAAGAAAAAGATGGTATCTACGATGCCAAAATAGGCGAACCAGTGGTGCGTTTAGCAAAAGAGAAGGGGATTCCTATCACTTTTGATCCTAAAGACCATTCAACATGTTTGATAAATGTTGAGAATATTAGCGAAGAAGAGCCTACAAGTTACATGGAAGACGAAGAGCTTGATGAGCTTGTCAAACTTGGTGCTATTAGCCAAGAAGATGCTGATATCTGCCAACAGTTCACCGTTAGTCCAAAAGTTCGCATCGCTTCTATGATGATGATCAAGGGCGATGTTTTGATTAAACCATTTAAAAAGTAAAGGATCACGTATGACAACAAGAGTAGAAATTATCAATGATTTTTTAGCCATTAATGTAAAGCCAGGTGCAACCATTCAAGATGTTGTTGAAGCAAGTGGTAGTGCACTTCCTTTTGGTTGCCGTGACGGTCAATGTGGCACATGTGCTGTTGAGATCGTTCAAGGTATGGAGTTTTTATCTCCAAAAAATGAGAAAGAAGTGAAAGTGCTTAAAGAGATCTGCTTTGGTACCTGTACTCCAAACACTCGTCTTGCCTGCCAGATGAAAATCGACAAGCCAAACGGTGTGGTCAGAATTAAATACTAAGATTGTTCTAAGAGTTCTTGCAGAACTCTAACGTAGTGTTCACAGTTGTACTTTGCACACTACGTTATCCCTCAATAGCACGTTTCACAAAAACTCACAGTGTATTCGGCATTTTTTCTGAAAAACATGAAAAATATGCGTAAAAATTAATCAGCAATTATTCCAAAAAGCACCAAATCTTTGGGCATAATTTACGCATGAGAAGTATCAACCTAGAATTCAAACAAAAGCAGAGTCTAAACCTCTCTTTGAAACTTTGGCTCCCACTGTTACAGCTTCCTCTTCAAGAGTTAAGTACGCACCTAGAAACATTGTCGTACGAAAACCCTTTTTTAGAGGTCAAGCGCCCCTTTGAACAAAACCTAGGCTCTAGCCATGGCATCGTCGAAGAGTTGGTCCTTGGCAGTGAGTCTTTGCATGAGAAGATCATTGAGCAGATCGTGCCACCTCTTTTTCCAACACCGATCTCTCAAAAAGTAGCTCATGAAATACTATGCGACATTACAGAAGAGGGCTATTTTGATGGTGATCTTGAAGCGATTGCACAGACGTGTGGGGTTTATACAGAGTATGTCGAGCGTATTCGTCAGCGTTTTTCCAAACTCGAGCCTTATGGCGTTGGTGCGCTAGATAGCAAAGAGTCATTTGTTTTTCAACTGGATGCTCTCAGTGACGACATTGACGATGAGCTTTATAACCTTGTTAATAAGATGATAGAGCAGATGGCAAAGGTTGACAAATTTTCCAAACATGGGCGTTTTGAAGAAGCCAAAGCGGTCATTAAAAAATTTGCAAATCCACCCGCTTTAGAGTATCAATCAACACCGAAACAGATTATTCCTGATTTCTTCGTTGAAGTAGACGATGATATTAAACTGCGCATTAACAATGACTATTATCCTGATATTCTCATAACCGATCCGTTTTCAAGTAAAAGTGAGAACATCAAAGAGAAGCTCAAAGAGGCACGTGATATCGTCAACCTTTTGGAGCTTCGCAAAACAACGCTTTATAAGATCGTTCTTTTAGTCGTGGAAAGGCAGCTCTCTTTCTTTGTCGGTGGTGAATTAAAGCCACTCAATATGAGCACACTCGCCGATGAGCTCTCTTTTGCAGAGTCCACCATCTCACGAGCGATCTCAAATAAGTACATTGAGTCAAAACAGGGAATTTTTCCGCTTAAATCGTTTTTTACCAATGCCGTCTCCTCCAAAGAGCTTTCTTCTTCGGAGGTAAAGAATTTTATCAACCAACTGATAGAATACGAAGATAAAAGTGAACCGCTCACCGATGATGATCTTTTGGAGCGCATTGAAAAACGATTTAACATTAAGATGGTGAGACGCACCATTACCAAATACCGTAAATTGATGAATGTAGCATCATCCAAAGAGCGCAAGAAAATATATAAGGTACAAGCATGAACACAACACTAAATGAGAGCTCTGATAGTAGGTATAGCAAACTTGAAATGCTCAAACTTGAGCGCGAAGTGATGGTTTTTTTGCAAGGGTATGCCAAAAATCGCTATTCGAAGTATGTTATTGCACCGCATATTGCTGCCATGTCCTTACAGATGAATCACCTCTATGAAGCGATGGGTTTTAAAAATCGTGTGCAGATGGGAAAATACATGAAATGCCATTTTCCAAAGCTTGCTGAGCTAAAACCAGTGGATAAACTTTGGAAGAAATTTCTCTACGATTCTATCAACAGAGTTGCCCCTTTTTGCTTTACATGTAAAGATAATTCAAACTGCTTTGCGTGCCAGTTAGCGGGGTAAATTCCCAGTATAAAAAGGTAAATAACAATGATTCGGTTTGCCGACGAAAATGATTTGGAAGCCATTTTAGCGATTTATAATGATGCGATTTTAAATACTACTGCTGTCTATACGTATCATGCCAAGACATTAGAAGAGCGCCAACATTGGTTTCATAAAAAAGAAGAAGAGGGCTATCCTCTGTGGGTGTATGAGCACGATGGAAAGGTCGTTGGTTATGCAACCTATGGCTCTTTTCGGAGCAGTCCCGCTTATAAGTACACCATTGAGCATTCGGTGTACGTTCAGAAAGATTTTCGAAAGCAGGGAATTGGAAAAATTCTTCTTGAAACCATCATCGCTGATGCCAACACTAAAGGGTATGCCACCATCGTTGCAGGCATTGATGCTTCCAATGCCAAGAGTATTCAGCTCCACAAAAAACTAGGCTTTAGCGCCGCGGGAATTGTCCACAAAGCAGGGTACAAATTTGGTCAATGGCTTGACTTAGCCTTTTACGAACTTCTCCTTGATGGCCCCAAAAATCCTACGGAAGGGTAAGTTTAGGCTTTACATGTAAAACCGTATTACAGAGCAAATGCATTATTTTATGCTTGTGTTCCTATCGTCATAAAAGGGTTATGTGCGATTTCCCACAAATGACCATCGGGGTCTTTAAAGTAGCCACTATAACCACCCCAGAAAACTTTTTGAGGTTGTTTGGTAGGTGTTGCACCTGCTTTGATGGCTTCTTGAAAGAGTGCATCCACTTCAGTTTCACTACCAAGGGTATGCGCTAATGTAAATCCTTTAAAGGTGCTTTCATCAAATGCGACATTGGCATCTTCTGCGAGTGTTTTTTTTTCATAAAGCGCAAGCCATGTTCCATTGAGTGTAAAGAATGCAATGTTCTCCTCATAAGGCTCAAGCCTAGGAAATCCAAGACCTTTGTGATAAAACTCAATAGACTTCGCCATATCACTGACACCTAAGGTAATCATACTCATGTAAGGTTTCATTGTTTTCCTTTTTACATGTAAAGATTTATCTCATGAATTATGGCACAATTCATCATGCTTCTTCAACCTTTTTCGGTGGAAAAAACAACGCTCGTGGGTTACGTTTTGCTTCTTGAAAAAGGAGTTTTACAAAAGAGAAAAAATTACCAAACTCCGCATCTCTGGATTTGAGCGAGACTTTGAGGGCGAGGACGAAGCTGACGCTGAGATTGACCAAGCCTATCATCAAGACAAAGACTAAACCTACGAGAAAATCAAGCCAAGAGAGTTCGCCTTGTGCGACGATGTACCCAAGGTTGGCGGAAGAGAAGGCGACGTGTCTGATGTCGAGTGGTAGGTTGAGCATATGCCCAACAAATGGGGTGACGCCTAAAAGAATACCAAAGTAAAAATTACCCATGATCGCGCCATGGTTGTTGTGTAGGTAGGTTGCGATTTTTTCTCTCATAGCCTGTGAGGTTATCTTTTTTAGAAAAGGAAGGTGCATGTACCTGCTTTTTAAGTCCAAATAGCTTGCGCGGTTGTCGTAATAGCCTGCGATCAAGCCCGAGGTAAAGAGCCAAACGCCTGCAATAGCGGCGTAGAAAAGCCCTGGGAAGGGATTGAAATTTTCTGTATAGTACTGAAGTTCTTGAGGTGATAGAATCGGGATATGGTTCTGCGCGTAGATAAACCCGATCAAGCATGAAACGCCTAAAGCAAGTGTCACATTGCCAACAACCGCGGCAAATTGGGAGCGGCTTACTTGCATGAACAGTGTTGCGAGTTTATGTTGGTCGGCGCGTTTGGTATCGGCTCTATCCACCGCTTTTGCAAAGGTTGAGGCAGTCATGGCGGGCTGTTTGGTGGCTACGGTAAAGCCCAAAAGATGGATAAGCACAAAACCAAATCCGTAATTTAAACTGGCCAAAATAGTCTCAATAATAGGTGAAAAACCACTGTGCATGATCGTTATTTTAATAAGTGCCATCAATGCAATCACAATACCCGCACCACTAGCACTTAAGAACATACCGATGTACTCTTTGGTGGTATCTGCGATGTAGTGTTCGCCATGTTCACTGGCATTGTTCGCGATGCTTTTGGCTAAGATTTTGATGTTTTGATTGAGCACATCGCTTAGAGAATTGCGTGAGCAGTTTTTCTCAACCACCTCTTTAAATAGCGGTAGCAAGGTCGCATAAAAAGAATCTGTCTCAAATTCTTGGATGAGTTGCACGCATTTTTGTGTTCTTTGGATGATCTGTTCTAAGCGCTCAAGGTTGTAGGTGAGCGAGACTAAAATGCCTTTATTCAGAGACTGTTTGCGTAAGAAGTTGACTTGGTCATAACATTGAGCGATTAAAACATCGATGTGCTGAAAATCAAGCTTGGTCATCTCCGCCTCAGGGTCTTCATTTTGAATCGTGCATGCAAGACTGCTGATCTCTCGTTGCAACGCGATAAATGCAGAGTCTTTGGTCAACAGCGAGCGATCTAGTCGAATATAGTGTTCATCAAACTCTTCCGCGGCAATCCAAATCGCCAAAATCTCCGTCGCGTAGATGATCTGATGATAAAGGTACATTTTTGTCTTTACATGTAAGGTTTCGTTGTATAAAAGTATGCCCCAAAGCTTCGCCCAGAGCGCATCATCGATGGCATTGACCCACAGAGGATCTTTTTTATGCGGAAAAAGTATGGCAAATAAAGAGGAAAAATCGCCTTTTTGAGGCGCTTGCGGTAAAAACTTATTGTAAAAACGATCGCTTATTTCCTCTTTAAACCCCTGTTTGGAAAGAATCCCTAGTGAGGCGATATTATTCGAGATTTTAGAGTCAATAAGCCATAGATTAAATTCAGATGAAAGCGATTCCCTAAACTCTGGATATGCTTCAAGATATTGTATCATCGCTTCGATATTTTCGATACTTTCTTCTTTATTTCTGATGGATTTCGGGCGAATTTTACTGATAATTTTGCTAAGTTTTTCGACAGAAGTTTCAGTGCTCTCACTGAGTGATTGTAAAAATTCTTCAATAGTCTGTTTCATGATAACCTCTTTCTTGTAGCACTTTCTACACTTAATTATTCGAAGCTATTTTCAGTGTAACACACTATGGTAAACCTTTGACTCCTTTTATTTATTTACATGTAAAGATTTATGGAACTCTTAAAACCATGCTATTGCACAAATCATCGCTTTCAAAGTGTGTCATATCGCCTGCTTTGAGGTTAGGGACGGGGAAGAGTCTGACGGTGAGCGGTTTATTGAGTCTGTAAGCAAGTGTGCCAGTATCAGCGCAAATGGCAGCGATTTTTTCCACTGAGGTATCACCTTCAATAGGGACAGTATCGAGTCCTATGCCACAAACGGCAGAGTATTGAAGCAAGGCTCTGATGTCAAATTCATTGCGTGTGGTAGCATCGGCTAAGCCTTGATCTTCTACAACGGCTAACATCAATCCTGAAAAGCCTATGAGTTCACATCCTTTTTGCGCCTTAAAGACTTTGGTTAACAGTGCAGAAGCTTCGAGCGTTCCTGCTGCACCAAAGAAAGGCACGCCCAAAAGTTTATAGACATCCACCATCGAAGCGCAGTTTTTTGACGGTGCAGCAGAGGTATCGATGCCCGCAAAGTTAGTTTTGTATGGATGTGCATAGCCATTAGCAATGTCAAGAATTTCAGTGATATGGTATTGTAATGCATCACGCATAATGGCATAAGACTTTTGCATTTTAAGATTATGGTTTTTTTCTTCTTTGAGACTTTTGAGTGCTTCTACAAGGAGGTCAGGCGTTTCAAGTCCGAGAGCAAAGCAGTTTTCATCATGGCTGTTATGGTAAGAAGCTGGAAAGTAGGGAATGTGCGGTTTGCAGTTATAGTTAATCGTAAAATTAAAGTTGCCTTCGCCTCGTGGTGTAATGCGACCGATTTCCTCTACCGCTTTGGCACAACACAGTGTTAAGTCTCGATCAACGACGCCGAGTTCATCGACACTAACATTCACACAAGCGTTACAAATATCGCCAAAGGCTTTGATCATCTCAGGCAAAAGAGCGATCTCCTCTTCTGTTTTTGCTTCACCGATAGCAAAGCGAATACGAATTTTTGGCATAGAGGGGCTTTTAAGCACGGTAGAGAGTGCTTGCATGTCTTTAAGAACAGCATGATATGACGAGGTATGAAGATACTCTCCAAAGGGATTTGTCACAATGCGAATGGATTGAACATGATAACCATGTGCTTTAAATTCATTTGCCAAATCGCCACCAAAGCTTGCCGCTTTAAAAATGGCTTCTTCCCAAGTGCTTTTCTCTTTGCCTAATGTCACAAAGGAGGTAATGGTGCGAATTTTACATAAATCTTTGTTTTTGGGGCTCTCTTTAACCATGAAATTTCCTTGAGTGCTTTACCAAATCATAGCTAAATCGTTTTTACATGTAAAGGTATAAAGTTGCATTAAATGCTTATTTTAAAGCCAATAAAAGTGTATAATTTAAAAGAGTTCATTGAAAAAGGATGTCTATGTTTTTGAAAGTAATACTCATGCTGGGATTATTCTGTTCGTTATATGCGGAAGATGCAATGATGGCCAAACTTTTTGATGATGAAAACATAACAGGTACAATGCTCATTGAGTCATTAGATGGTACGAAACGGTATGTGTACAACGATGAGCGTGCCAACATGCCGCTCCTTCCCGCTTCGACTTTTAAAATTCCCAATACGCTCATAGCCCTCCAAGAAGGTGTGGTTACTGCAGACTCGATTATTGTTTGGGACAAAGTGGAACGAAGTGTTCGTGCATGGAATCAAGACCAAAGTTTAAAGTCGGCATTTAAGAGTTCGTGTGTCTGGTGTTATCAGTCTTTTGCCCGCAAGATTGGGTTGGAAAAGTACAATGAGTATCTCAAAAAACTTCACTATGGCAATGAAACAACAGGGCATAATGTAGAGCGTTTTTGGCTCGATGGAGATCTTCGCATTAGCGCTTATGAGCAGATAGCTTTTTTGAAAAAGCTTTATAACAATGATTTGCCGTTTCAGCAAGACCATATGGATTTACTCAAAAGTATCATGATCGACGAGCAAGGTGAAAACTACATAATTCGAGCTAAAACAGGTTGGGCCGTACCAAAAGATGCAGAACATCACGGCTGGTATGTGGGATATGTTGAGAGTTCCAAAGGCGTTTACTTCTTTGCAACCAATCTTATCATTGAATCAGCCGATGAGCTTCCTCTTCGTAAACTCATGACCATACAAGCCTTGAAAAATAAGGGAATTATGGAGTAAACTATCTTTACATGTAAAGATAATTTACGAGTTCATTTCTGAATGCTTTTGCTCAAAAAATTCTTTGAGTGCATCATATCTTAAAGGTTTGGCATATAAATAGCCCTGAAATCTATCACATCCCAAACTTTTTAATACCGCTTCTTGTTCTTTGGTCTCAACCCCTTCGGCTAAAATATATAAGTCAAAATTTTTTCCGATAGTGATAATGTTTTGAATCATTTTTTCAGCTGTCATATCATTCAAAATCGTATCAACAAAGCTTTTATCAATTTTTAGCTCGTCAATAGGCAGCTTACGTAAGATACTCAAAGAGGAATACCCTGTACCAAAATCGTCCATTGAAATATGCAGTCCCATGCCACGTATCTTTTGTAAAAGTGGTAAGACGTAGTCAATATCTTCAATAAACAAACTCTCTGTAATCTCAAGACATAATGAAATATGCGCCAACTTTGAACGGTTTATCTCTTTAATCAGTTTCTCTAAAAAATGAACTTCCATAAACTGTTTGATCGAGATATTGACAGAAGTTTGAAAAGACGCACCGAGTTCGACTTGTAACGCTTTCATCTCTTTAAGGGTTGCACTCATGAGAGTATCCATAGTTCATAACGAGGGTCATATTTGAGGGCGATTTGTATACGTTTTCCATCGATTGAGGACGTTTCAACCGCATAAATTTCACCTTTTTGTTTCATCTCTTCAAGCGAAATGGTGTATTTATGACTAATATCGTTAAACATAGTCTGTAAAAAACTATTGGGAAGAGGTGCTTCGTAAAGATTCTTTGCTATCTCATGGTTGGAGGATTGAAATTGGACAAAGTGATCACGATCTCGAATGAGGGTAACGGTATTGTAATCGCCCAATGAAAGATTTTCGGTATAGATCTTAAAAGCGCCTTCTATTCCAATCCCTGCTGTCATCACGCCAATCGCTTGACCTGAAGAATCAAAAGCTGTTTTGCGAATCGGGATTCCCCAACGCCCTCTCCCCGCAATAAAATAGGTTCTACCCAACACCATTTTCTTTTGGGTTAACGTATAATCAAAGGAATCTCGTGTAACGGCTTCAGCCCTAAGATTAGGGCGTTTTGATTTATCAAAGTTAGAACTTGCATAAAGATACGTGCCTTCACTATCGGTAAATCCAAAGGAGACAACCGAAGGATTGAGTGCTCGTAAATCGTCTAAAATACTTGGGTCTTTTTCTTTAACAATTTGATTTCCTAAAAGATTGAGCATCATCTCTTGGGTTAGGAAAAGAGAGTCGGTTGCATTGGAAACAAGTTTAACGAGATTGATTTGGTCGATCTCATATTTTTGATGGATACTGTTCAGTTGAATGTACGAAACAATCCCCAAAAAGAGAAGGGCACTTGCTAAAAGAATATAAAAAATAGTCCAGATATTTTTTTGAAGAGCAGCCAAAAGAAACTCCTTTTGTCACAATGACTAATCATAACATAATTTCTGAGCCGTGTAATAAAGGATGAAATAAAGTGTTAAAAATAAAGAAGGCAAAGTGCCTCCTTTATTTATTCTTTACGTTTTAAAAAAGTTTCGATCTCTTCGATGGCTTTTTTGTTCGAGAGGTTAAATTTGATTTCAATGCGCCTTGAAGCCTCTTTGTCTTCAACCCCATTTTTAAAGATACGATCACTGTAAGCTCGTCCATTGGCGCTGAGGTATTTTTGAAGAAGTGCTGTGCGCTTTTCATCGAGAGAATAGATAAACGCCATAACCGAATAGGCTCTTTTTTGAGAAAGATCAAGGTTGTGCATGTATGTCCCATCGGAGTCTGTATGCCCTTCGATGACGATATGGTCGATATTTTCACGTATCGTAGCGTCATTTAACAGTACATCAAGGTAGGGTTGGAGCGTCTCCGTCAGCTGCTTTTTGGCTTCAGGTTTAAGCTCATACGAACCGACATCAAAGAGTACAGAAGCGGGCAGACGAATCGCACCGCTGTTGGGGTCGATATTGATCTTTTTGCCCAGTTTTTCTTTTAGTTCTTGTATGACTTTGATGCGAATACCCGTAAGATTTTTAATACGGGATTTTGTTAAATTGAGATCTTCGACTAACTGTTGATGTGCAGCAGTGCTTTCCAGTAATTTGGCACTCAACAAAGCAAGTTCTCCATCTTTGAGTTTAAGAGTTTGGGTCGTTGTCCCAAGCTCCATTTGGCTTGCAACAAGTTCACCTTTCACTTCATCACGAGCAAGCTCTGTGTCAAGCAGGAGTTTTTTGAGGCTTTCAATTTCTCTGTCGCTCAGTTGTAGTTTTGCAGTGCTTACATTGAGGTCATTCTCTTTTTGAGCAAGCAATTCTTGCGCAATTTGCAACGAGGCACTTGTGACATTCATGTCAGAACGTAACCTTAAAAAATTCTTGTTTTTTTTGCAAGAGCTCTTCTTGACTAAGATGTAAAACTCTTTTTTGCTCTTCAAGATCATTTTTGATCCCTTTAAGGTCTGTCTGTACATAAATGTATTTGACGACAATCGCGCCAATCAGCAAAATAAAAACAAACAACAGTCCTGCCATGAGGTCAGCGTATGAAACCCAAAAGTTTTGGTCTGAGCTTTGAGATCGGTTGTAACGCATTATTTTAACGCATCCATTTTTTGGATAATCTCTTCCGTTTCAGCATCAATGATCTTCAAGCTCTCTTTGAGTGATTCGACTTCTTCGTTAGAAGGTGCTTCATTGCGTGCAACACTCGTTGCTTTAAGGACTCTGAGCATCTCTTGGTTGGTTGCTATCATCTCTTCATTGCTCTCTGCCATCTTTACATGTAAAGTAGTTGTGTTCTCATTGAATTGGCTAAGTTTGGTGAGCATGTCATCGTAAACTTGTACTAAGTCGCGCTGTTTCTCTTGGGATTTTGCAAGCATTTCCATGCCGTCTTTGATGTGCTCAGCACCTCTTTTAACCGCAGCCGCTTCTAGGGTAAGCATTTCATCAAAGAGCTCAAATTTTGCTTCAATGTTTTTACCCAAACGCTCAAAAAAGTCGTTGGAACTGAGGTGTTCAAACATTCTTCCGATGCGATCAAAATGTTGAAGATTCTCTTGTAAATACGCATGTTCTATCTCTTCTTTTGACCAAAACAGTGATGCCGTTGACTCTTGGATAAGTGCGACTTCTCTATCAAAACGGCTGAGTCCTCTTTTTTCAAAGAATATCCACCAAAGAGAGAGCAAGATACCGTAGATGGAGACGTAAAACGCTGTACCAACGCCACTTAAAAGAAGGGTTATCTCATTTTCCAAAGCGCCTGCTGTTTGCGAAGAAAAATTAGGTAGCGTTAACGCGATGGAGATAAACGTACCCAAAATTCCCATCGTTGGGAAGATGGAAGCTGCGACAGAGGCGTAGTTGTCATTGCGAATGCGTTTGGCATAGGTATCGATGAAATTTTCAAAAGACGCATTGGACTTAACCGTACTACCAATAGGCATGAGGTTTTTGGAAACATACTCGTGAAGTTCTGTTTGAAACTCTTTAGCGTAGCGAAGAAAGGTGCAAGCGCCAAGCTCGCCATTGTGTTTGGCAAAAATAAGTGAAACAATGTAGATAAATCCGATGAGAATAATACTATGGATACCTACTTTAAAATGAAGAATATCTAAGAAACCCAGTAAAAAGTAGATATATGCTAACGTCGGAAGTAAAATGAGCTTCATGTAGACAAAAGCACAGCTACGTTGTGGTGTTTCGAGTGATGCGAGATTTTGGAGTGTTTCGTTCATGTCTTCGTTCATAAAAAACCTTTGTAGAATATCTATAATTTCTTTCGTAGACTATTATAACGCTTCTTTTTATACAGATGCTTAACAAGTGCTTGAAATTGCTTATAATTAACGTGAGATTAATATTAAAAGACTACAATTTATCATACTAATAAACTCTGTGGTGAGAGAGATACCGCATCGTGTATCACTTTTCAAATGCCTTTCCTTAACCTCTTTAAGGTTCATTCATGTCCTCCAAAAAAGATTTTTTAGAACGTCACAGCATTAAGCAGTTGCTTAAAACCACACTTCATGACAATATTGAAAATATTGCGACGCATTTAAAGGCTTTTTTACAAACCAAGGATCCTGAAAGTTTGCATCAGTACCGTGTTTACATTCGCACAGCACGCTCTATTTGCTTGGAATTTAGCGAGTTTATGGACGAAAAACGTCAATTTGTCCTTGATAAAACGCTCAAAGTTCTCCAACAAGAGACTAATGAAATGCGTGATCTTGATGTTTTTATAGAGTCGCTTGATGCCTATAAGCAAAAGATTGCCGCTCAGTATTGGGATGATGTTGAACATCTCCAAACACAGCTTTTGGCAGAAAAAGAGTTGGCGTATCGTAGTTTTGAAACAAAATTTACTCCTAAGCTTCAAGCTAAAATCATCGAAGAGCTAGCCCAGTTACAGAACGATGAAAAACTCTGCCTTCCAAAATCTGAAGAAAAACTGTTCCGTCATATCAAAGCCATCATCGAAAAACGTCTCAAAAAGATTGCGAAACTCTCCAAAAAGCTTGATATAAAATCTTCCAATGAGAAATTTCATAAACTAAGACTTCACTATAAAAAACTCCGTTATACCTGTGATGCTTTATCTTTCAAACAGTTTGCCAAAAGTTTTAAACCGATTCAAAATGCTTTTGGTAAAGTGCAAGACAAAAACACTCAGATTGAGCGTATCAAACGTTATAATAGCGCCAACAGTGTGGCACTCCAAAAGGTCATTGCGCTTTTAGAAGAAGAGATCGACAATGATAAGCGTGTCTGCATCGAAAAATCGACTAAGGATACCCTTCAAACCATGCACGAAAAATTTGAAAAAATCTTTACATGTAAAGAGTCTTAATTGTGCCAGATTTAGAATACATCGCTCATTATCCTGAATATCTTAAAGATCAGATTCGCCATCTTGTCCAAGTAGAAAAACTAGGAGCGTACCTACTTTCCAAGTACCCAACCACGCACAATCTGACAAGTGACAAGGCGTTGTATGCTTATGTGATGGAGATACGAACAGAATTTCTTCGAAAAAGTGAACCCATCACCAAAGTGCTTTACGATGGTAGAATAAACGACATCAACGACGCATTAGGCTTGCACCGTGTGACCATTAAAAACCACGGAGGACGCCTTAGAAGTAAAAGCGAAATCCGTGTGGCAACGCTGTTTAAAAACACCCCTGAATCTTTTTTAAAAATGATCTGCGTGCACGAACTCGCTCACCTCAAAGAGAGAGAACACAACAAAGCCTTTTACGCCTTATGCGAAAAAATGGAGCCAAGCTACCATCAGTTAGAGTTTGATGTCAGGCTTTATCTGACGCATTTGGATTTATTTGGGAAGTTGTATTAGATGTATATTATAATTATGATATAATTATTTTGCTATGAGGAAATGGCATGAAAAAAAAGATAGTTTGGGATGAAGCGAAGAACCAGCTTTTAAAAGAACAACGAGGCATATGCTTTGAAGAGATACTCCAAGTGATAGAAGAGGGTGGTATTTTAAATATTTATAAGCACCCAAATACTGAAAAATACCCCAATCAAAAAATGGTCGAAGTTCTTTTTAACAAGTATGTATGGGTCATTCCTTTTGTTGAAAACGAAGACGAAATCTTTTTTAAAACAGCATTTCCAAGTCGCAAAGCAATGAAAAAAATCAAGGAGTAATCCATGAAGACAAAACAACTGCCACTTGATGCAGAAGAAAAAGCATTGATGGAAAGCCTAGAAGCGGGTGAATGGCAAGCTCTGGATAAAACAGAATTCAAAGCAACCAAAGCGTTACTTGAAAATTCGGCGAAAGAGACACGCAAACAACAACGCATGGACAAAAAACAAATCACCATCAAGCTAGGCACTGCGGACATTGAATTTATCAAAGCCAAAGCCCAAGAAACAGGCATTTCGTATCAAAATATTATCAGCGCTTTGGTGCATAATTATACGGTGGGGAAAGTTAAGTTGGAGATTTGAAAAGCTAATCTATATCTTTACATGTAAGGAAATACTATTTTAAGTAATATGAAATCGATATTTGAAAAATTAATTCATTCTAATCAAGTTCAAGAAAATAACCACGATATTGACATGGAATATTTTCATAATGAAAAAGATCCAAAAGATAATTTAGAAACCACGCCACCAAGCGATGAAAAAATAAGAATACCCTGTATTTGGGCTTTTGAAGTTTTTCCACCAGAATATATAGGCAATTTTTATGAAAGTATAGATAGGCTTGGATGGTTAGATGAAAAAATCGATTCATTAGATGATTTCCAAGATACATTACTTGAAATGCGCCATCGTGTAGGTAGTAGTGGGTGGTTAAACCTTGGCGTAATTGTTGATAAATCTGATAAACGCCATTGGATAAGCCCAAGGAAGGCTAATTTACCCAAAGGTGTGAGTTATATTCGTGCATCTATCTTTCAAGCCATTCCAAGTACAACCATGTTGATCTGCCAATTTAATTTCGAAGATGATTTGGCAAATATATTGGACGAACCTCTGCGAAAGTCTTATAAAACATATACCAAAAAGCATAAACGTGGATATAGAATCATTGGTGTTGAACATCAAAAGAAAGATGCCGTTGATTTAAATAAAGAGTATCTCAATAGCATTTGTTCTACGTGGCTAAAAGAAAATTTTGCAGGGTTGTATGCTTCTGATGCAATTAAAGATGAACATCCCGTTTGTATGTTTCTTACATTAGAGAAAGATACACCTTTTGTTCATAACCAATCATTACACAATTATATGGCTATTCTTGACATAAAAAGTCGATGGGAAGTTTGGATTAGTGACAAATTAGAAGGACTTTATTTACAATTTACAAAAGACAAAAATGCTATTCGTCGAAGTTTACTTTTAACAGGAAATATTCATCACATATTACAGAATGAAGATATTGAGCATTATGGAGAAACTAAAGAAGCACGTGTTGTAAACTATTTCCAATATTTAGATGATAATCTTGGAACATGGGTTTTGAGTGAATTATTGGATTCCTATATTTATAAAATAACTGATTTAAGAGATTTATATGGAAAAATGGATATGAATAATCTTCATCAGTCCATTAAAACTATGACAA
Source organism: Sulfurospirillum diekertiae (assembly GCF_002162315.1). Lineage (NCBI taxonomy): Bacteria > Pseudomonadati > Campylobacterota > Epsilonproteobacteria > Campylobacterales > Sulfurospirillaceae > Sulfurospirillum > Sulfurospirillum diekertiae. The sequence goes on from NZ_CP021416.1 coordinate 1,269,156, forward strand.
AATTAGACCATCAAGTTCTCAAATCACAAAAGAACATCATTCCTTTTATGATTGAATTAAAAAAACTACTGCAATAATACAGGTATTTATATGCATAATATATATGAATTTCAACAATGTGAACAGAGCCGTTTTAATAGAGGAAATTTATTTAGCAATATAAGAGAATCAATGATACATCGTATTGATTTGTTAATCGAAAATGAAAAAAATATTAAAAAGAAACAGCCAATGCTACGCGACAAATCAGTACAACCATTTCTTCTGATAATGTTGCTGAAACCAATATGCGTTTACAAAAAAGTATGCGTAAAATGACTATTGTAATGCTTTTTTTAACTATTATTTCAACATGCGCAACTCTTATCACAATTAGGGAGGTTGAACCCATAAAAAGTATGATAACTCAGATGACGATTTTATATCATAATATACAAAAATAATTTATAGAATAGGACACAATAATGCTCCAAATCCAACTCCCCATCTACATCATCGATGCCTTTACCAAAGAACTTTTCAAAGGAAATCAAGCCGCTGTTGTGCCTCTGGATCGTTGGCTACCAGAAAGCGTCATGCAAAGCATTGCCTCTGAAAATAACCTTTCTGAGACAGCCTTTTTTGTGCGAAATGATGCAGGTGTGTATGAGATTCGTTGGTTCTCTCCGCTCAAAGAGATCGACTTTTGTGGGCATGCGACGTTGGCGAGTGCGTATGTCGTTTTTAACCATCTTGGTGAAAAAGGTACGATTCGTTTTTGGGCAAAAGCGGTTAATACCATCGAAGTCAATGAGCGTGAAGATGGACTTATCGAGATGAGTTTTCCTAATCGTGCGCCTGAGAAACTAAGCACTATTCCAGAAGCACTTCAAACGGGGCTTTCCATATCACCGCTTGAATTTCACAAAAACCAACAAGCTTACTTTGCGGTGTATGCAAGCGAGGACGATATTAAAAATGTTGTGCCCGATCTTGAAAAGCTCAAAACCCTTGCTCCTTTGGACGTGGTTGTTACCGCTCCAAGCAAAGCGTATGACTTTGCATCACGCTACTTTTGGCCTGCCAATGGCGGTGTCGAAGACCCCGTAACAGGCTCTATCCACGCAGGGCTTGCACCATTTTGGGCGAAGCGCTTGGGCAAAAATGACCTTATTGCTTTACAAGCCTCTGCGCGTTCAGGCGTACTGTACTGTCGTGTGAGTGAAGAGCGCATTTTTATCTCTGGTGCATGTAAAGCGTATTTGGAAGGCAGTATTAGCATCCCATGTTAGCTTTATATGTAAAGATTAGACTTTGATTTTGGACTTTTCTTCTTGCTCAATCGTAGCGCTTAATTTTTGGTAGACACCAAGTGAAACGATCAAAACAGCGGAGACAAAAAGTAACCAAGCTGGGTAGATTAAAAGCGCCATGTTCTCTGTTCCCGCCTTGAAGATATAGACTAATCCTTCGATACTCACGGCGATTGTAATAATAACGATGATTTTCGTGAGTGTACGTCTGGCTTCTCTTGGGTCACGAAGTTCTTTGTTCATAAAAACTTCTTCTTCGATCATATATTGCGCCACATCAATAATCGCGGCGGAAATAACGATAGCACCAACAGACTGAAGCATTCTGGGGATGAACTCGCCTTTGAGTGGAATACTTGCGATGACTTCATAAACCGCCCAGCCCATAATGAGCAGAGACATCACAATGAGAATTAAAGCGGCAAATAGGTGGATGGAGTTAAGTAAATAGGTAAATAGTTTTTGCACGGAAGCTCCTTAGAAAGCGAGTGTTTTAGTAAGGGGTGGAAGTAGTTTTCATTATAGGCTTATGAGACTTAAACGAAGTCGGCAGAAGTTTTACATGTAAAAGAGTGGAGGCACTTCAAATGCCTCTATATACGTGTTTTAACATTTAGACTTTTTACTTCAGATAATTTTTTGACATTGTCATTTGATCTGAGGTTATATGTCTTTTTCAAGTGTGAAAACAAGTGCTTGTGAATTATTCATCATGCGTGGGACAACCTCTTCAAAAGCACTTGAAACTGTTGCATGTTTGGTTTGAATATTTTTCGTTAAATGCTCAAATCCTTGGTTATAAAGACCAAAGGCTTCTTTAAAGGATTTGATGCGTTTTAAACTCTCTTTATTATCCACAAGCATCTCAATTTTATTGGCATGTTTTTGAACTTCCTCTTTTAGCTCATTGGATCGGATGAGAAAAAATTGATTGTTATTGAGGCTATAGGAAGCAACTGCCAATTTGTATTTTAAGGAAGCATCTAAAAGGTGTGCGGCACTGTTTCCGCTCACGGGATCATTGTCTGTAAACGCTTGAAACAAAATATGATTGGGGTGTTCTTCCAAAAGGGTATTGTATTGGTTAAACACGGTGCTTTCTATTTTTGTATTTTCGGCTTCTAAGCTTACAATCTTTTTGAATAAGGTATCAAAACTTTGCATATCTGCACGCAATGCTTTGATCTTCTCCGATACGGTTGAATCTTTGGAAACGCTTTCTAAAGAATCAAGAAGTGATAAAAACCGTTTTGTCTCTTGTTCAAAATCCAAAATATACTTTTTATCTTGAACCATAAGATACTCTTTGACATCAAGGCGCAGCCTCATTAAGGTGGGCTCAACAACATTGGAGGTTTGTGAGAGGACTTGGGATGAGTTTGTAGATAAGTGCAATACGCCACCAAACTGAACAGCCAACACAATCGTTACCATAAGGCTCAATATTATAATAATATGAAAAGGTGAAAAGCGTTTCATAAAATGTACCATCCTGTCGATCATTTATGGAAGAATGGTATTTTTCTTAACCATTTCTTCGCTCAATTTGGTTTTCGCCAATACCACTTTTTGAACTTCTTTGTATTCATCGCTGTGCATAGGAACTAAACCGATTTTTCGTAAAGCTCCTTGATTGCCAACCATTTTTTCATGCATGTAAAATTTCAAAAAGGCATCCATCCCACTGACTTGATTTCTGTGTGCATTTTTAATGTAAATATAAAGACCTCTTGAAAGAGGGTATTTACCAGAAGAGATGGTTTCAAAGTTTGGTGAAACAGCATCAATCAATGTACCATTGATCTTTTTACCATTTTCTTCAAGGTAGCTGTACCCAAAAATACCAAAAGCCTCCACATCTCTCGTGAGCGCTCGCACCACTAACTCATCATCTTCTGCTGCTGGAACATAAACATCGTCTTGGCGAATGGCTTTGTACTTACCTTTTTGTGCTCCGTATGCTTCAAAATGCTCTGAAGCATGCTCCATAACCATCTCTTCAAAAGAGTCTCGTGTGCCAGAAGTGGTTGGTGGTCCATAAACTGTAATTTTTCTGTTAGGAAGTTTGGAGTCGATTTCATTCCATGTTTTATAAGGGTTTTTAATGAGAGACGTACCATCTTTGCTTGGAACTTCTTCTGCAAGGGCTAAAAAGATCTGTTCGCGTGTTAATGAAATTTCAGCATTACCTTTTGATTGCGCAAAGGCAATGCCATCAAATCCCACTTTCATACCAGTGATGTCTGTGACACCATTTTTAACACAGGTTTCGTATTCATTTAGTTTCATAGGGCGTGAAGCATCGGTAAGATCAGGTGTATCAAGACCCACCCCCGCACAAAAAAGTTTCATGCCGCCGCCTGTTCCTGTTGACTGAACATCTGGGATGGGATGGTTTGTTTTAATATGAAAATCTTTAGCCACATAACTTGTAAAAGGGTAGACGGTGGAAGATCCCACAATTTTGATTTGATCTCTAGCAACTGCAGACACGCTTAAAGAAGCAACACAGAAAAGCACCATGGTATATGATTTGATGGTCATTTTAGAACTCCATTGCCGAAATTTAAAATGCCATTATAGGTGTGATTTGTTACGCGTAGATTACAATAACCTTTAATTCCATGATGGCTAATAGTGTCCTAAGCCTATGCATGAGGTTTACATGTAAAAGTGTTTTGAGTGTGATATTATCGTAAAACTTTCCATGCCAATACGGCGATAATGCAAAGCACAATCCAATGAGAGGTCAAGAGCATACATCCAAACAGTATCGACAATAAAAGTGCTGTATAGCGGAGAATGTTTGTGGTTGCGAGTTTATAAGCGGCTAGGAGTGCAATGGTTGCATTGGAGATAAAAAATCCATCGGCTAATGCAACGAGGTCTTCCGTCGTAAAGATTTTCAAATCAACCAAGCCTAAAACGATGGCATTGACTGAACATAAAAAAAGAGTTGCACCTATTGGGACGTCATTTTTAAGACGACGATTTAAAAGAGCTAATACGCCTTTTGATTGGGCGGTAAGCCCGCTAATGAGTCTTGAAACACCACCAAGAAAAAGCAAAACCGTACTCAAACAAAGAAGCATCGCTAAAATACCAATGACTAAATCACTCGATGTTCCAAATAAAGGGTAAATAAGCGCTGTGATAGCGTTGGCATGATCTAAAGAGGCAAATTGGATGGCACATACGACTAATAGGTAGATAGCAGAAATAATAACAGCACTGATCTTCACAGCCTTTGGGATCATGTGCTCAGGCTCTTTTACTTCTTTAGAGTAATTACCTACAACTTCCCATCCAACAATGGCCCAGAATGCAAGCAATAAGGCTTTTGAAATAATCGAAATATTCAAAGGTGCATTAAGTGAAAAAGAAGTCTCATGTCCTAATAAAATAGCCAGACTACCAAGGCTTAAAATAATACCAATAATCGTCGTTACAATCAGAGAAAGTGTTCCTAAAAAATGAACAGGGCGAAGCAAGGCAAAAAATGTAAACACTAACATTGTGAAAGCAAGCGTGTTGGTGTCGAACCCCAAAAGTGGTTGGAGAAAATGAGCTCCTATGAGATAGACAGCGACAGGACCAAAAAAGACTGCACTGATGAGATAGTAGGAGGTGAGGTATTTGAGTTTTGTGCTAAATGCAGCTTGTACCGCATTTGTAACCCCTTCATCACCTGGGAATTTTATGCTCAAATTTCCAAGAACCAAAGCAAAAGCGAAGCCTAATGCTAAAATAACGAGCCAAACAAGTATGGAAAGATTGCCCGTAAGGTCATAAACAATAGGAGGTAAAAGGATGATACCTGAGCCTAAAATTGGACCTATCATGAGTCCAGAAAGGGTTAATGTATTGAGTTGCTTTTTCATAACGTTACTTTGAATAAAATAGGCAAGAAGTCTATCACCATCTGGCTTTAAACTTCTCCTTTCTTAGATGATTCAAAGATAAAGAAGCTCTTTGTAGAAGACATTCATCAATGTTTACAGGGCTTTTTTCATGTCTAAAAATTTCAATAACGCTTCTAAAACAACCTTTGGCTTCTCCTCTGGTACAAAATGCCCGCAATCTTGCACTCCAAAACCTTGGACATCCGAGGCATATTTTTGCCAGCCCTCTAAAACATTCCAAATATTTCCAACGACACCGTTAGCTCCCCAAAGAACGAGGAGGGGCGTTTTGATGGTAAAAGGTCTGTCGATTTTGTCATGCTCCAAGTCGATCCCCGCTGAAGCTCTATAATCTTCGCTAATGCCATGCACCGTTGCGGGATTACTGTAATGGCGAATGTACTCTTGTAACACATCTTCAGGAAAGTTTTTTTGTGCCTCAGGGGTGGCTTTTTTAAGCAGGTTATTGCGGATAAAATACTCAGGATCAGCTCCTAAAAAACGCTCAGGAAAGTCGTACGCTTGGATGTAGAAGAACCAGTGCCAGTATTTGGTTGCAAACTCGCAGTTGGTCTGTTCGTACATATCTAAGGTAGGGAGGATGTCCATCATGGAACAGGTGAGTACCTTTTGTGGGTGGTCAAGCATGAGACGGTGACATACTCGCGCTCCTCGATCATGCCCCACGATGTGGAACTTTGAAAAGCCCAATTTTTCCATAACCGTGACTTGGTCTTGTGCCATCACACGTTTAGAGTAGTTGGAGTGGTCAGGTAAGCCTTTGGGTTTGGAGCTATCGCCGTATCCTCTAAGGTCAGTTGCGACAACGGTGTATTTTTGGGCAAGCTCAGGAGCAATGTCTCGCCAGATAAGGTAACTCTCTGGATGCCCATGCAGCAGTAAAATGACCTCTTCACCCTTGCCACCAATGAGTGTGTTGATCTGGACATCATCACCCACGTCGATCATTTTTCGCTCAAACCCTTTGAAATAATCCGTTATAGCCATTGCCTCTCTCCACCATTGTAATATGTGATATTTTATCACATGATGAGAAATTATGCTTTAAAATCTTTACATGTAACGCTAAAAAGATACTTTTGTGTTTCATTTTAACAATAAAAATGTTGCAATAGTAGAAATGACAATGCCGACACACACTTCAGTTGAAAGTGTTGCACCTTCAAAAAAATAAAGGAGTAACGCGATGCTTGCAGGACTAAGATAGATATACGCCATGACTTTTTTGGGACCAATAAGAACCGTACCGCGTTGGTACAGATATGCCGTAATAAACGTCGCAATGATGGAAAGGTAGAGCAGATAACTTAGGTCTTTTATACTAAGGTTTTGCCATTCTAAAGGGATATTCCAGAGCATTTTGGCACCCAAAAGCCACAATGTTCCGCTTAAAAGCGTCATCAAAACAAGCACGCTCATATCATCCTCTTTTTTATGGACGATCTTCATAAATATAGAGTAAAGCGCCATGCTCACAACAGCACCCAAAAAGATAAATTCGCCTTGACCGAGTGAAAAGCGTAACAGGAGTTGTATGTCACCTTTGAAAACGACAATAAGCGTACCGATGATACCGCAGATGTAGATAAAAAGTTGTTTTAAAGGGATGCGGTCACGAAAGAAAAAGATGCACAAAATAGCGGTAACAAGGGGAACAAGTGTGTAAAGTGTACCGGTACTCAGGGCATCAGTGTACTCCAAAGCCTTGAAAAAAAGAAGAAAATAGAGCACATAAAAGAAGCTGATGAGCATAGCTCTTGGAAACGTTGAAAAAATGAGAGCGCGTTTTTTCGCATGAAAGAGAACGAAGGGTGCAAGGACAAAGGTTGCAATCGTAAAACGAAGCAGGGTCAGCGAAATAGGGTGAACAATACCTGCGAGTTTTTTGGAGAGAATAAAGGAACCTGCGACCAAAAATGTCGCAAGAAGTACCATAACGTGAGCTTTAAATTCGTTTGACATTAAAATCCTTTGATAAATCTAGAACGTTATCGTAGCGGATTTATGGGGGATTGTCATTTACATAGGTTGAGGCTTTTACGAATGCGGCTTAGTTGTGTAGGGGTAATGCCAAGATGACTTGCGATGTGATGTTGTGAAACTCTTTGCTCAATGTCAGGGTATTTTTTGAGGAAGTTTTGATAGCGTATGGTTGCATTGTCGATGATGAGAGAAATTTCATTTTTTTCTTTTTCAATGATCCAGTTTTGTTCGATGTATCGGATGTAAAAATTCTTAAAAGCATCATGTGTCTCGATAAGGTGACGATAGCCTTCATAATTAATTTCGATGATGGTGCTTGGTTCTAATGCTTGAATACACAAGTACGAATTTTCACCACTTAAAAGCGAAACAACAGAGGCAGAAAAGTAGTTTTCCATAAAAAGGTTTTTGGTGTAGATCGTGCTTTGTTCATGAAGATAGTAGGTACGCAACAATCCTTTGCAAATAAAATAGATTGCATGTGCAGGCGTGTAGTTGTCTTGAAGTAACTCTCCTTTTGGTATACATCTGAGTTTGAGGTAGGGTTTGAAGAGTTCAAATTCATCATCACTAATGGCTGTATAACGGTTTAGGACTTCATAAAATTGTTCATAATAGGGCGTCTCATTCTCCATTCTTTCTCCTTGTAAAAACAATTCTATCATAATCAATTTTAGGTTACATGTAAAGTGCAAAAGCCTATTTTTCAACCACTGCTTTGGCGTAAGTAAGGGTATAATGGTGTATTAGTTAGAATATGTAGGAAAGATATATGGCAGCATTGATCGCTCTTGGTTTGGTATCGGGTCTTTTTTTTTAGCTCAACTTTTGTACTCAATCGTCTGATGAGTTTAGAAGGAGGTCATTGGGTCTGGTCAGCATCCTTGCGTTATGTTTTTATGATACTGTTTTTACTCATTGTTATTCGCCTTTTTCAGGGTCGTAAAACAGTTGTAGCCCTTTTTATACTGTATGTGGAACATTGGTTTTTTTTGGACGGTGGCAGGCAGTATTGGCTTTGGGTGTTTTTACGCACTTTTGTGTTTTAGTGCCGATTATGCGCCTGGTTGGGTCATTGCGGCAACTTGGCAGTTAACCATTATTGCTTCGTTGTTTGTTCTTATGTTTTTTGGTAGGGTGTTTCCTAAGAGAATTTGGGTGTTTTCAACGATTGTTGTGGTAGGCGTAGGGCTTATTAACACATCGCATATTACGACCTTTCACTTTGCGGAGTTTGCAAAAGGCGCTTTTCCTGTATTGATTGCGGCGTTTTGTTATCCGTTTGGTAATCAGCTTGTTTGGGAGTCCAAACATGGGCATAAACATTTTCCTAAAATTGATTCACCTTTGTTGGAGAATGCTTTTAACAAAGTCTTGCTTCTCTCTTTAGGTTCGTTGCCTTTTTGGATTCTCTTGGTTCTTTTTATTGATCCACCAATGCCTTCCATGGGACAAGTGCTCAATACTTCTTTAGTGGCACTTCTTTCAGGGTTAGTGGCGACCACGCTTTTTTTACTGGCACGCCATCAGGCGCATACGTCCAGTGAACTTGCTGCTGTCGATGCAACTCAATCCAGTGAGGTAATCTTCGCCCTTTTAGGTGAGATGCTTTTTTTAGGTACAGCACTACCCAATGCGCAAGCATGGTTAGGGATTATTTTAGTTTTTATTGGGCTTGGATTTTTTATCTATTTTCAAAAAAAAGAGTGCGCGGTTCACGATTGATTCATAATAATGCGTTACAATACTACAAAATATAGAAGGATTTTTGGAATGAAAACGCTTAAAAAAGCATGTTTGATTTTAGGTTTAGCTTTAGGGGTGTGTGTGTACGCTGAGACTCCTAAGATGGCATTGCCATTTAACATTACTCCTGAGATGTATGCAACCTTTATGGCTCAAAATTTAGCACCTAGTTTACCGCATACTTTTACGCAAAAAGATCTGTCCCTTGTTGTGACTAACGTCCATGCCGAGCAAAATAAGGTCTTTTTTCATTCAAAAACAACTCAGTACAAACAAATTCTTGCTGAGTTAAACAAATACCATACTTTGCCAGATGATTTGAAAAAGCAATGTAAAGATTTTTCTAAAATTGCAATGGTCG